>DASYBY010000264.1:0-13546 GCA_036500525.1 Baekduia sp.
TTCCGGGAGCGACGAGAGGACGGATCGGAAGGACAGCCGCGGCACGGCGACGCGTGAGCGTCGGCGGGCGCTGAGGTCGTGGCGGCTGTCTAGCGATCGTCGCGCATGCAATGGCCCCGAGGGCCGCGCCACACGGTAGCGAAGCAACGGCGCACCGCCACCCAGGGGGTCAGACCCCTTCTTGCAGTGCGGGTGCGAAAAGGGGTCTGACCCCTCTAGGTTGGGCGGTAGGTCCCGAAGGACCACACGTTGCCCGCGGGGTCCTTGGCCGCGTACTCGCGGGAGCCGTAGTCCTGGTCGACGAGCGCGCGGGTGATCTCGGCCCCGGCCGCCACGGCGCGGGCGTGGTGGGCGTCGGGGTCGTCGACGATCACGTAGGTGGTGGACGGGCCGGTCGGGTACTCGCCGGAGTCGTCGCGGTCCTGGCCGAGCATGATCCAGTCGTCGCCGAGGCGCAGCTCGGCGTGGATGATGATGCCGTCCTGCTCGTGGGCCGCATGCTCGGTGAAGCCGAACGCGGAGCAGAGGAAGTCGATCGCCGCGCGGGCGTCGGGATAGCGGAAGGTCGGGATGACGGAGGACATGGGCGCCAGCCTAGACGCGCTCGCCCGCCCCGTCTTGGACGGATGGGAACGGCGCCCTCAGGCCGCGACCCCGCGCTGCTCGGGCAGCCGCCGCGCCAGGTACTCGCGCGGCGTGCAGCTCGCCAGCTCGCGGAAGTCGCGGTTCAGATGCGACTGGTCGTAGTAGCCGCCGGCCACCGCGATCTCGGCGAAGCGCGCCGCGCCACCGGCCTCGTCGAGCCGGGCCAGCACGCGGCGGAAGCGCAGGATGCGCGCGACGGCCTTCGGCCCGAGGCCGATGTCCTGCGCGAAGCGCCCCGACAGGTGCCGCCGGCTGCACCCCAGCTCGGCGCACAGCCGCTCGATCCCGATCGCCCCGCGCGTCGCGCCGAGCCGCGCCCAGGCGTAGGCGACGTCCGGCCGCGGCGCCACCGCCCGCTCCAGCCGTGCGAGCAGCACGCGGTCCAGCAGCGCGAAGCGCGCCGGCCAGTCGGGCGCGTCGGCCAGGCGCTCGGTCAGCTCGCCGGACAGCACGGCGTCGAGGTCGACGACGCGGCGCGACAGCTCGCCCATCGGCAGGCCGAAGAGCATCTGGGCGCCGAGCGGCGTCAGGTCCATCTGGATGCCGAGCTGCTCGCCCTGGTGCTCGGTGACCACCGCGCGGTCGTGCAGCCCCGCCACGAACGAGCCGGTCCCCGCCCAGCCGGTCACGGCGATCGGCGGCCCGAGGTTGAGGATCACCGTGATCGCCTGGTGCGGCGTCTCCAGCCGCGCCAGCGGCCGGCCCGACTCGCGGTAGCCGACGTACCCGCGCTGCACCAGCGGCGCCAGCGCCGGGTGCGGCGGGCGGGCGACCGTCTCCCAGTCGCCCGCCGGCGAGACGCGATGCTCGATCACGCCCCGCAGTGTCCCGCGCCCGGCGCTCCGCGCCAAGCCGCCGCGTCAGCGCTTCTCGCGCACCGGCAGCGACACCTTCACCTTGGTCAGCGTGGCCGTGAACGGCGCCGGGCTGGCCCCGTAGGTCGGCGCGTCGCGGCCGAGCAGCTCGGCGACGATCCGGTGGCCCTTGGCGAACTTCCAGCCGTTGCCGTCGAGCGTGAAGCGGAACGTCCCCTTCTGGTTCTTGGAGAGGCGGTACGTGCCGCGGTCGATCAGCAGCTGCTTGCCGGTCTGGGGGTTGAGGTCCCAGATCCGCGCGTCGAGCTGGCCGTACGCGCCCTTGGTCGCGACCTTGCCGGTGATCAGCGTCTGGCCGATCAGCGTCGCGCCCGGCGAGCGCATCGAGACCGTCGCCTTGCTGGTCTTGTCGACCGGGTGCGGCGCGCAGTGCGACGCCGTGGCCGAGAGCGGGGCGACCGCGGCGGCCAGCGTCGCGCTCGCGCCCTCGGACGTGATCTTCAGCGCCTTGGACGAGCCGAAGGTCAGCGCCGAGCGCGACAGGCCGTCGAACGACGAGGCCGTGTACGGGCCGCCGCCGGCCGGGGCCGTCGCCGGGCAGACCATGGTGTAGGCCGTGACCGAGCCGGGCTTGGGCTTGGCGCCCGCGCCCTTCAGCCAGGCGTTGAAGAACGACAGCCCGGAGGCGTCGAACGCCGCCGTGTCCTTCGGGTGGTTGGCGCCCGGCGCGTGGCCGAGGTCGCCGACCTGCATGGACACCGGCGCGGTCTTGGACTGCGCGCGGATGTGGTCGTAGGCGCCGAGCGACTGGCCGACCGGGAACAGCGCGTCGGTCCAGCCGGACTGCAGCAGCAGCGGCGACGGCGTGCCGGTCACGCCGGCGACCCCGTGGTACTTGTAGGAGTTGTCGAGCGTCGACTGCGTCGAGGTGCCGAACTTGCCGGTGTCGAGCTGCTGCTTCCACAGCGTGATGTCGGTGCTGATGTCGCCGCCGGGCGGCGCGACGAAGCCGCTGAAGGCGACCGCGAAGATCCCGCCCGCGTAGTTCTGGGCCTCGACGCCGGTCGGCGTGCGCGACCACGGGCCGCGCCCGTTGCGCGTGAAGATGCTCTCGCCGTTGGACCACAGCCAGCGCGGCCAGGCCGCGGTCAGGCTGATCGGCGTGCCGTTGGGGCTCGTCCACGGCGCGTAGCTGCCGTCGGGCAACATGACGCGGTTCTTGAGGAAGGCCAACATGGTGGTGAACCCACCGCCGTAGGAGATGCCGGTCGAGCCGATCGCGTCGGGCTTGACGACGCCCTGGTCGACGAGCTGGCCGACGAGCGTCTGGACGTCGCGGACCTCGTAGCGGATGTCGCCGAGGCGGGTCCACCCCGCCGCGCAGTCGGGCGTGCGCGACGCGGGCACGCCGCACGAGTTGCCGAAGCCGCGCGCGGTCGGCGTGACGACCGCGTAGCCCTGCTGGGCGAAGAACCAGTTGGTGTAGTTCTGCTCACCGCTGGTCGTGCTCTCGAACGACGTCTTGTCGCCCCCGAGGCCGTGCAGCAGCAGGATGGTGGGGAACGGACCGTCGCCCGTGGCGGGCAGGGTCACGTCGACGTCGATGGGCGTGCCATCGAAGCTCGTGGGCCGTGAGGCCAGATCGGTGGTCGGGCAGAAGCGGACGCCGTTCTGAGGCGTACACGCGTGGCCGAAGGGCGTGGGGGCGGCAGCCTGGGCGGCGGCGGGAGCGAGCGCGAGGAGCGCTGCCACCGCCACGCCGAGGAGCGCGGGGCGTGGGACGGACACCATGCGCGCCACCCTAACTGACCGGACGGTCAACAGTGAAGGGTGTGTGAAAGGAAGGTTCGCGCCACTCCAGGAAGTAGCGTGCGCTCCGTGCGGGGCACCCTGTCCGACCTGGAGCGCCGGCTGTGGCGGCCGTACGCGGCGCTGATGATCGGCGCCAACGTGATCGGCGTCGCGGTCGTCTTCGTGCTGATCCGCTGGGTGCTGCCGCTGCCCGACATCGACGACCCGGCCGCGCTGCGCCGCACGAACGTCATCGCGCTGGCCGCCTACCTCGTCTTCGCCGTCCCCGCCGGCACGGTCTGGGTGCTGCGCCTGCTGGCGCCGGTGATCGCGTGGCTGCGCGAGGACCGCGCGCCGACGGCCGGCGAGCAGCGCGTCGCCCTCCTCGCCCCCGCGCGCGAGCTGCTGGTCCACGCCGTGCTCTGGGCGATCGGCGGGATCGCGTTCACGCTGCTCAACTGGCACTACGACGGGCACCTGGCGCTGATCGTCGCCATCACGGTCGCGCTCGGCGGCGCGGCGACGTGCGCCGTGGCCTACCTGCTGTCGCAGCGCGTGCTGCGCCCGATCGCCGCGCGGGCGCTGGCGCAGAGCGTGCCCGACGACCCGGCGCTGCCCGGGATCGCGGTGCGCATCCTGCTGACGTGGGCGCTGGGCACCGGCGTGCCCGTCCTGGGCCTGACGCTCGTGGGCGCCGGCGAGCTGACCGGCGTGCTGGACGCCTCGGCCGACCGCCTCGCGGCGACCGCCGTCGCGCTCGGCGGGATCGCGCTGCTGGTCGGGCTGATCGTGATCGCCCTGACCGCCCGCTCGCTGGCCGATCCGCTCGACGCCCTGCGCCGAGCGCTGGGGCGCGTGCAGCGGGGCGAGCACGACACGCACGTCGCGGTCAACGACGGCAGCGAGCTGGGGCTCCTGCAGGCCGGGTTCAACCGCATGGTCGACGGCCTGCGCGAGCGCGAGGAGCTGCGCGACCTCTTCGGGCGCCAGGTCGGCGAGGACGTCGCGCGCCAGGCGCTGGAGCGCGGCATCACGCTCGGCGGCGAGGAGCTGGAGGTCGCCGTGTTGTTCATCGACCTGGTCGGCTCGACCGAGCTGGCGCACAACCGCCCGCCGGCCGAGGTCGTCGAGCTGCTCAACGAGTTCTTCTGCGTGGTCGTCGCCGTCGTCGCCGACGAGGGCGGCTCGGTCAACAAGTTCGTCGGCGACGCCGCGCTCTGCGTCTTCGGCGCGCCGCTGCCCCACGACGGTGCGGCCGGCGCTGCCCTGCGCGCCGCCCGCGAGCTGCGCCGCCGCCTGGCCGAGGAGGTCCCGCAGTGCGACGTCGGCATCGGCGTCTCGGCCGGCACCGCGGTCGCGGGCAACGTCGGCGCGGCCGAGCGCTTCGAGTACACCGTGATCGGCGATCCGGTCAACGAGGCGTCGCGCCTGACCGAGCTGGCCAAGCACGAGGACGGTCGCGTCCTGGCCTCCGAGGCCGCACTGCGCCGGGCCGACGAGGACGAGGCGCAGCGTTGGGCGCTCGGCGCGACCGAGACGCTGCGCGGCCGCGCGTCGCCGACCCGCCTGGCCGCGCCGGTGGGCGACG
This sequence comes from Baekduia sp., assembly GCA_036500525.1. Classification (GTDB taxonomy): domain Bacteria; phylum Actinomycetota; class Thermoleophilia; order Solirubrobacterales; family Solirubrobacteraceae; genus Baekduia. The sequence continues at coordinate 4,840 of DASYBY010000264.1, forward strand.
CGGCGCCTAGAACCGCACCGTGAACCGCGCGCCGCCCAGCGGCGCGTCGCCCACGGTCACGCCCGCGCCGTGATGGCCGGCCTGCTGGGCGACCAGCGCGAGGCCGAGCCCCGAGCCGGGGCGATCGGTGCCGTCGATCCGCGCGAACGGCGCGAAGATCCGCTCGCGCTCGGCCGCCGGCACGCCCGGCCCGTCGTCGTCGACGTGCAGGACCGGCCCGCGGCCGTCAGCGCCGGGCAGCAGCGTCACCACCACGCGGCCGCCGTCGTGGCGCCCGTGCCGCACCGCGTTGGACACCAGGTTCTCGACCAGCAGCCGCAGCCCGGGCTCCCAGCCCTCCACCATCACCGGCGCGTCGGGCAGGTCGGCCTCCAGCACGACGTCGGGGGCGCGGTCGCCGGTCGCCGTCACGATGCCGTCGACGAGATCGGCGAGGTCGACGTCGGTGTGCTCCAGCGGCCCGGCATCGCCGCGCGCCAGCGCCTGCAGCCCCTCCAGCAGCGCGACCATCCGCTGCTGCTGGTCGAGTGCGTCCTGCACCATGCCGGCGCGCCGCGGCGCGTCGAGGTCGGGATGGCGGCGCAGCGTCGACAGCGTCGCCTGCACGCTGGTCAGCGGCGTGCGGAGCTCGTGACCGGCGTCGGCGGCGAAGCGCCGCGTGGCGGCCAGCGCGCGCTCGCGATCGCCCGCCGACCGGCCCAGCCGCGCGAGCATGGCGTTGAAGCTCGCCGCCAATGAGCGCAACTCAGCGGGTCCGTCGTCGGCGGGCACGCGCCGGTCGAGGTCCTCGTCGCCGGCGACGCTCGACGCCACCGCCTCCAGCCGCCGCAGCGGGCGCAGGACCAGCGACGTGATCAGCCAGACCGCCGCGCCGACCAGGATCAGCGCGGCGACCCCGAGCACCGACAGGCGCTCCTGCAGGTGATGGATCCGCTCGTCGGTCCCGCTCAGGCTGGAGACGATCTCCAGCCGCCCGAGGCCGCCGAGGTCGGCGTCGTCGAGCGTCGTCACGTAGGCGCGGTAGCGCTGGCCGCCGGCGCTGAAGGTCGAGAGCCCGCCCGGCAGCCGGCCGGCGTGGCGCGGCGGCGGCGCGCCGGTGTCGATCAGCGTCGCGTTGCCCAGCCGCAGCCGCAGCGAGCTGCCCGTGGCCCGCAGCACGGCGTCCAGGCGCGGGTCGTCCTCGGGCACCTCCTGCTGGACGGCGGCCACCGCGGTCGGGCGCGACAGCTCCGCCGTGCGCTTCAGGCGGTCGTCGAGCGCCGAGTGCTCGGAGGACTCGACCTCGCGGAACGCCAGGGCGCCCGCGACCGTCAGGGCCGCGGCGAGCACGAGCAGGACGCCGAGCGTCAGGCGACCGCGGAGGCTGCGCACCCGCTCAGACTCGCAGGACGAAGCCGACGCCGCGCACCGTGTGCAGGACGCGCGGCTCGCCGTCGGTCTCCAGCTTGCGCCGCACGTAGCCCACGAACACGTCGGCGACGTTGGTGCCCGGGTCGAACGTGTAGCCCCAGATCTCCTCGTGCAGGCGCCGGCGGTCGAGCACCTCGCCGGGATGGCGGAGGAAGAGCTGCAGCAGCTCGAACTCGCGGCGCGTGAGGCTCAGCTCGCGGTCGCCGCGCCGGGCGCTGCGCGTCCGCGGATCGAGGCGGAGGTCGCCGACGGCCAGCGCCTCGTCCTCCCCCGCCGTCCGGCGCCGCAGCAGCGCGTGCAGCCGGGCGACGACCTCCTCCAGCGCGAACGGCTTGACCACGTAGTCGTCGGCGCCCGCCTCCAGGCCCCGCACGCGGTCCTCGATCTCGTCGCGGGCCGACAGGATGCAGACCGGCGTCTGGTCGCCGGCGCCGCGCAGGCGGGCCAGCACCTCCAGGCCGTCGAGGTCGGGCATGTTCAGGTCCAGGAGGATGACCGCGGGATGGACGCGGCTGAGCGCCTCCAGCGCCGCGCGCCCGCCCGACGCCGCCACGACGGCGAAGCCCTCCAGCTCGAGGCCGGCCGCGACCGCCCGCCGGATCGCCGGGTCGTCGTCGACCAGGAGGACGGTCGGTCCGGCCGCCGGCGCGGGCGCCGGCTCCCCGTCATCCACGCTCGACGACCTCGCAGTCGCGGGCGACCTGGTCGTCGGTGTCGGCGACGACCCGATCGCGCCCGGATCCGCAGCTGATCGTGTCGACCTCGCCGTCGCGCGCCTGGATGGTGTCGTCGTCGTTGCCGCCGATGATGGTGTCGCGCCCCGCACCGCCCACGATGCGGTCGTCGCCGCCACCGCCGAGCAGCGTGTCGTCGCCCGCGCCACCGTTGAGGGTGTCGTCGCCGGCGTCGCCCGTGATGGTGTCGTCGCCCGCGCCGCCGCTGAGCCGGTCGTCGCCGGCGCGGCCCTGGATCGTGTCGTCGCCGGCGCGCCCGGCGATCCGGTCGGCGCCCGCGGTGCCGCTCAGCACGTCGCCCGCGCGCGTCCCATGGAAGGTCGTCGCGGCGGCGTTCGCCGCGACGAGCGCGAGCGGGACGCAGACGAGCAGGACGGTGAGGCGGCGGAGCATGGTCATCAGGATGACGCAGGTTGCCCGGCTCCTGCACCGTGCGGAGCGCATCTCACGAATCTCTCATCGAGCGTGAGAGGCCGGTGAGAGCGCCGTCGCGCCGGACGCCGCAGCGGTGAAGCTCCTGAAGGCAACCACGACGCCTTCAGGAGGAACGGACTACATGCTGCTCCGCAAGACCATCATCGGCGCCACCGCCGCGCTCGCCCTCATCCCCGCCGGCTCCGCGCTGGCCGCCACGATCACCGGCGGCCCGGGCAACGAGCGCCTGCGCGGGACCACCGCCGCCGACACGATCGACGGCGCCGCGGGCAACGACCGGATCTGGGGGCGCGCCGGGGATGATCAGCTGACCGGCGGCCTCGGCAACGACCGGATCTTCGGCGGGGCGGGCAACGACGCGATCGCCGGCGTCCAGGGCAACGACTGGCTCAACGGCGGCGCCGGCGACGACACCGTCATCGGCGACGCCAACGATGCCGGCGATCCCAGCTCCTTCGACCGGATCTTCGGCGGCTCGGGCAACGACACGCTCAAGGGCGGCGACTCGCGGGACCGCATCTACGGCGGCCCGGGCGACGACACGTCCTCCGGCGAGAACGGCAACGACCGCATGGGTGGCGGCACGGGCAACGACGTCCAGGACGGCGGCCCGGGCAACGACACCATCTACGCCAACCTCGGCCAGGACACGACGACCGGCGGCGACGGCAACGACACGCTGTGGGCGCAGGCGCGCGGCGACGTCCAGCCCGGCCCCAACGGCGAGGTCGACCAGGTCGGCGACACGCTCGACGGCGGTCCCGGCAACGACACGCTCCGCACCCGCGACGGCGAGGTCGACCACGTCACCTGTGGCGACGGCCGCGACGTCGCGCTGCTCGACCCGGTCGACGTGATCACCGACGCCACCGCGGCCAACCCCAACGGGTCGTGCGAGAAGGTCGTGCGCCGGGCGCCCAACGCCAGGGACTCCGCGCCCGAGGACGCCCAGCAGTCGCCCAAGGACGCCAACGTCCAGAGCTAGCTTCCGCGGCAGGGAGTACGGTGGTCCGGCCGCGCGCCCCGAACGGGGCGCGCGGCCGCTTTCGGGCCGCTACGGGCCGACGACCGCGGCCAGCGGCGCGCCCCAGCCCTGCAGGTCGTCGGGCGGCGGCACCTTGTAGCCGAGGTAGAGGTCGACGCCGATGTCGCCCGTCGCCCACTTGGCGAAGCTCTCCGCGAAGCGTTCCACCGTGGCGGTGCAGCCGCCCATGAGCTGCTGGTCGCAGCCGTAGCCCTGCGGGATCTGCGCGTCGAGCTGCTGGTCCAGCGCGGGTGGCACGAGCGCGAAGTCCACGACGTGCCCCAGCTCGTGCAGGACGGTGCGGTCGATGCCGCGCTGACCGTAGGCCGCCGAGACCTTGCCGAGGTTGACGGTGACCGAGTAGCGGTCGCCGACCGACTGCGTCGTGCCGGCGATGCCCGCCGCGGTGAGCGCGACGTGCACGTCCACCAGGCCGTCGATCACGGCGATCAGGCGCTGCGCCTCGGGCCGCGCGTGGCTGACGGCCAGCAGGAACGCCGCGCGGTCGGCGGGCGCGAGCGCCGGGTCGAAGTGGAAGGTCGCGGCGCGCTCGGCGGACGACACCTCGCCGACGGTGCGGCCGGCCTGCGCGCCGGCCCGCGGGCCGCCGTGGGCGTGGGCCGCCAGCAGGACCGCGAGGACGAGGACCACGAGGGCCAACGGTCCCGCCGCGGTGAACCTCCGATCGGCCATCTCCCCTGTATCGGTCGCGGAGGCGCTACTTTGAACACAGTGACGCCGCGCGTCGACGGCCCCCGCTTCGCCTACGCCTTCCATCCGCTGCCGCCCAACCGGGTCGGCCTCCGGCGGTGGCGTTGGGAGCTGTGGCATGGCGCGGCGCTGGTGGCGGCGGGATGGCGGCTCACGCAGGAGCACGCCGAGCGCGCGCTCTGCACCGCCGCCTCGCGGCGCGGGCACGCCCAGCTCGGCGTCCACCCGCTGCGCCCCGAGCGCACGCCGGCGCCCGGCGGCCTGAAGGCCGGCGCACCCGTTCGCCTGGATTGCGGCGCCTTCGAGTGCACGCTCGTGCCGCGCCTGCCCGGCGCCGCCGGGTGGACCTCGGCGATCGCGGTCTGATCCTCCCCGTCGTCTAAGGTCCGGGCCGATGGCGCCCCTGGCCCGGCGAGCGGCGGCGCTCGCGCTCACCGCGCTCGTGCTCTACGGCGTCGCCCCGGCGATCGTCGAGGTTCTCGGCGCCTGGCCCAAGGTGCGCGACCTCAAGCCCTGGTGGCTGGCGGCGATGGTGCTCTTCGAGGTCGCCTCGTGCTGGTGCCTGTGGATGCTGCAGGCGGTCTCGATCGGGACCGAGGACCGCGGCGCGGTCGCGACCTCACAGCTGGCCGGCGGCGCGCTGGGCCGCGTGATCCCGGGCGGCGCGGCCACCGCGGCGGCCGCGCAGTACAGCATGCTCAACGCGTCCGAGGACGTGCCGCGCAGCTCGATCGCCACCGGCCTGGCCGCCGCCACGGTCCTGCAGATCGCCGGCCTGTGCGTCCTCCCCGTGCTCGCGCTGCCCGCGATCGTCTTCGGCCTGCGCGTGCCGCACACGCTGCTGGAGACCGCGATCCTCGGCATCGTCCTGTTCCTCGCGATGCTCGCGCTCGGCTTCGGCGTGGGCCGCAGCGAGCAGGCGCTGCGCTGGGTCGGCGGCCTCGCGCGCGACCTCAGCGGCCGCCTGCCCGGCGACCGCCAGCTGCCCGCCAACCTGCCCGACCGGCTCGTGGCCCAGCGCGATCAGGTCGTCGAGCGGCTCGGCGACCGTCTGATCTCGGCGGCCGGCGCTGCGGTCGGCCGCTGGCTCTTCGACCTGCTCGCGCTGGTGACCGCCGTGGTCGCCGTGGGCGTCCATCCGCGGTTCTCGCTGGTGCTGCTGGCCTACGTGGCGGCGCAGCTGCTGGCCCAGATCCCGCTGACGCCGGGCGGGATCGGCGTGGTCGAGGCGGGGCTGACCGCGACGCTCGTGCTGGCCGGGGCCGGCCCGGGCGACGCCGCCGTCGCGACGCTCGCCTACCGCCTGGTCTCGTACTGGCTGATGCTGCCCGCGGGGCTCGTGGCGTGGGTGGTCCACCGCCGCCGGCTGTCGGTCGCGGCGAGCGTGTGACCCACCTCACGGTCACTTCCGTCAAGGAGCTTCCTACCGTGTCCGACCGTTTGGGCATGACGCCGAACCACTAGAACACCATGTCGCTTCTCGCTCTCTTCTCCTCCACCGCCATCGTCATCGGGCTCTGCGCTGCGCTCCCGCAGCTGGCCGCCATGCTCCGTGCGCGCTCCGCCGCCGGTCAGTCCTCGCTGGGCTGGACGCTTGGAGCGCTGGTCAACGGGCTCATGTCCTACGTCAACTTCGCGGGCTACCACGCGACGGTCCTCGCGGCCGGCAACGTGGCGAGCCTCGTCATCTGCCTGATCGCCGTCGGGCTGGTCGCGCGCTTCGGCGGCGCGGCGGCCCCGGCCACCGCCGTCGTCGGGGTCAGCGACCTCGAGACCACCGAGTTCTGGGCCCTGCGCCACGAGCTCGAGCACGAGGCGCGCCGCCGCGACGAGCAGCGCCTGGTCGCCGCCTAGGCGGTCGTCGCCCCGCCGGCGTCGCCCAGCGACGCCTCGGGCACGCCGAAGGCCTCCACCAGCTCGGAGGCGTGCGGGCGCAGCTCGGCGCACAGCGCGTTGACGGCCTTGATGACCGCCTTGGAGCGGGTCGAGGACAGCTTGCCGTGCTCCTGGAACCAGCCGCGCTCGGCCTCGATCGTGCTCAAGGCGTACAGGTCGCACAGGCGGTCCAGCAGCGCGCGCGTGCCGGGGTGCTCGCAGCGCGTCACCGCCGCGGCGAACCGCTGCAGCACGATGCTGTCGACGTAGGCGCGCGCCGCGGCGATCACGTGGTCCTGGCAGTCGAGCAGGACGGCGAACGGCTCGCGGCCCGCGTCGATGCCGCCCTTCAGCCGCCGCGCGGCCCCCGAGAGGATGTGGTCGGCGCGCCACGCGAACAGCTCCAGCTGCGTGGTGCGATCGGCCAGGTCGCCCTCGTCCTCGCGGCCGGGCAGCAGGTCGTCGGCCAGCCGGCCGAGCACCTCGCGGATCGCGGATCGCTCGGCGACCGTCTCGAAGACCTGCCCGGCGTAGAAGCTCGCGGTGCCGAGCGGGTCGAGCTCGCCGAGCTGGTCGCGGAAGTCGGTCAGCAGGTTCTTGGCCGCCAGCTGGAGCAACACGGTGTTGTCGCCCTCGAACGTCGTGAAGACGTCGGTGTCGGCCTTCAGCGCCGCGAGGCGGTTGCCCCTCAGGTAGCCCATCCCGCCGCACGCCTCGCGGCACTCCTGGATGGTCGCGGTCGCGTGCCACGTCGCCACCGCCTTCAGGCCGGCGGCCAGCGTCTCCAGCTCGCGCCGCTCGCGGTCGACGTCGGCGTCCGCCGTGAACACGTGGTGCAGCCGCGCGACGACGTCCTCCTGGGCGAAGTGCAAGGCGTACACCTTGGCCAGCGCGGGCAGCAGGCGCCGCTGGTGGGTGCGGTAGTCCATGAGGACGACCTCGTCGATCCCGTCCCCCCCACCCGGGCCGAACTGGCGCCGGGACTCGGCGTGGCGCACCGCGATCGCCAGCGCCACCTTCGTCGCGTTGATCGACGCGCCGCAGACGCTGACGCGCCCCTGGATCAGCGTGCCCAACATGGTGAAGAACCGCTTGGTGGCGCTCTCGATCGGGCTCGTGTAGACGCCGTCGGCGCTGACCGCCGCGTAGCGATCGAGCAGCGCGTCGCGGTCCACGCGCACGTGGTCGAACCAGATGCGGCCGTTGTCGACGCCGTCGAGCCCGAGCTTCGGGCCGCAGTCCTCGATGCGGACGCCGGGCAGCACGGCGCCGTCGTCGTCGCGCAGCGGCACGAGCAGCGCGTGGACGCCGCGCGCCTCGCCGCCGACGATGAGCTGGGCGAACACCGCGGCCATGCGCCCGTCGCGCGCCGCGTTGCCGATGTAGTCCTTGCGGGCGTCCTCGTCGGGCGTGTGGACGGTGAACTGCTGGGTGGCCGGGTCGTAGGTCGCGGTCGTGCCCAGCTGCTGGACGTTGGAGCCGTGGCCGGTCTCGGTCATCGCGAAGCAGCCGGGCAGGCGCAGCGCGGTGATGTCGCTGAGGTGCGCCTCGTGGTGCTTGCGTGTGCCGAGGTGCAGGACGGCGCCGCCGAACAGGCCGAACTGGACGCCGCACTTGACCAGCAGCGACAGGTCGCCGAAGGCCAGCGTCTCGAAGGCCGCGATCGAGCCGCCGACCTGGCCGCGCCCGCCGAACTCCGTCGGGAAGCCGATCGCCGTCTCCCCCGCTCCCGCCAGCTCCTGCGCCCACGCGAGCACCTGCGCGCGGTGCTCCTCGAGCGGCAGGTCGGGCCGCGGCGCGTTGCCGGGCTGCGCGAGCCAGTCGCGGGTCATGTCGCGGATCGCGGCGTGCTCGCCGTCGAGGAGGCGGCGCAGCGCGGCGACGTCGACGTCAGGCGGGATGGGCGGTGAGGTGATGGTGGCGGCCATAGAGAAATCCTTTGGTTCCTGGAAGGTACCTGGGCGCAGGGTTCCCCGTCGCGCCGCATCTCATGTGCGGCGACCGACTCGACCATCTAGGTTCCCGGCCGATGGCTCGCCGCGGCTCCGGACCCGAGATCGTCGCCACCGTCGGCGAGCTGGTCGTCCAGCGCGACGCGGGCCGCCCGACCGGCCGGCTGCTGCGGCAGGGCGAGATGGACGCGTCCTACGTCGACCTGGCCGATCCGCGCCACCTGGAGTTCGACTACCTGCGGCGGATGCGCGACCTGGTCGAGGCGCTGCGCGCGCGGCGGATCGTGCACGTCGGCGGCGCGGGCTGCGCGCTCGCGCGGGCGCTGGCGGCCGGCGATCGCACCCGCACGCGCCGCCAGGAGGTCGTCGAGGTCGACCCCGCGGTCCTGGAGCTGGCGCGCGAGCACCTCGGGCTGCGCAAGACCCCGGGGCTGAAGGTGCGCTGCGCCGACGGCCGCGCGCACCTCGCCGGGCGGCCCGACGGCTCGGCCGACGTGGTGCTGATCGACGCCTTCGTCGGCGCGCGCGTCCCGCGCCACCTCGCGACCGTCGAGGCGCTGGCCGAC
>DASYBY010000265.1:0-16419 GCA_036500525.1 Baekduia sp.
GTGAGCATGTTGAAGACCGGGAGCTGGTCCTCGGCGGCGAGGCCCTCCAGCTCGGCGTCGGCGTGCGTCCGCACCCCGACCGCGGCGACGTGGCGGCCGAGCACGCGCGCGGTGTCGCGCAGCGACTCGCCCCGGCCGAGCTGCGTGTCGCCGGGGCGCAGGACCATCGGGTGGCCGCCCATCTCGACGATGCCCGCCTCGAAGCTCACGCGCGTGCGGGTGCTCGGCTTCTGGAAGATCAGCGCGACCGAGCGGCCGTCCAGCACGCTGGAGGCGTGCGGCGCGAGCTTCAGCGCGGCGGCGCGATCGAGGATCGCGTGCAGATCGTCCGCGGTGAGTTCCAGGCCGGTCAGAAGATGTCGCATGGGAAGCGGGGCATGATAGGCGTCGATGCGCGTCCTGACCTGGAACCTCTTCCACGGCCGCTCCGTCCCGGAGACCAAGCACTCGTTGTTGGAGGAGTTCACGGACATGATCTCGGGCTGGCCGTGGGACGTGGCGCTGCTGCAGGAGGTCCCGCCGTGGTGGCCGCCGGTGCTGGCGCGGGGCGCGGGCGCCGAGCAGCGGACGGTGCTGACGTCGCGCAACGCGCTGCTGCCCGTGCGCCGGTGGGTCGCCGAGCGCCGGCCCGACCTCATCAAGTCCAACGGCGGCGGGTCCAACGCGATCCTCGTGCGCGGCGTGGGGATCGCCGAGCACCGCACGCTGCGGCTGCGGTGGTGGCCGGAGCGGCGGTTCGTGCATGCGGTCCGGCTGACCGACGGGCGGTGGGTCGGCAACGTGCACGCGACGGCCAACCCCAAGGGGTTGGCCCACGAGGACATGGCGCGGGCGGGTGGCGTCGTGGCGGGCTGGGCGGGCGCGGCGCCGGCGCTGCTGGGCGGCGACGCGAACGTGGTCGACCCGGCGGTCGAGGGGTTCGCCGACGTGGGCGGCCACCGGATCGACCGCTTCTTCGTGCGCGGCGGATTGGAGGTGGCCGTGGCGCCGCGGACGCTGGAGCGCGGCGGGCTCTCCGACCACGCGCCGGTGCTGATCGAGGTGCGGACCGCATGAGCGCGCTCGACCTGCGCGGGCTGCGGGCGATCCCACCGGAGACGTGGGAGCGGACCGGTCTGCTGCGACTGGTCGCCGCCGGCATGGAGTTGGAGGAGCTGCCCTCGGCCGTGGGCGCGCTGACCGGCCTCACGACGCTCGACGTCGCGCACAACCGGCTGCGCGGAGTGCCTCGCGCCGTCGCGGGCCTCAGCGCGTTGGAGATCCTCTACCTCGGCGACAACCGGCTGGAGCGGGTGCCGGAGGCGGTCCGCGCGCTGAGCGCCCTGCGCTACCTCGGCCTCGACGCCAACGCGCTGACCGCGCTGCCGGAATGGATCGGCGAGCTGGGCGCGCTGGTCGAGCTGCGCGTGCAGGGCAATGCGATTGCCTCGCTCCCCGACGGCATCGGTCGTCTCGCCGCGCTGCGCGAGCTGCACGCGCGCGGCAACGGCCTGACCACGCTGCCGGCGTCCATCGGCGACCTGACCGAGCTGCGCGTCCTCGACCTGCGCGACAACGCGCTCACCGAGCTGCCGGAGTCCATCGGCGACCTGCAGCGCCTCGGCGCGCTCGACCTCCGCGACAACGCGCTGACGCACCTGCCCGACACGATCGGCGGGCTGGTCCACCTCCGCACCCTCGACCTCCGCGCCAGCCCGCTGCGCGCCCTCCCCTCCGCGCTCGCCGCCCTCCCCGCCCTGGAGAAGCTCGACCTCCGCTGGACGCCGTTCTTCCCGGACCTGCCGGAGCCCGCCCGCGCGCTGCAGGCGCGCGGATGCGTGGTGCTCAGCTAGGACCGCGAGCGCAGGCCGAAGCCGCGCAGCAGCATCAGCGCGCGCTCGCCCATGCCGCCGTGCGCCGGCAGGACGCCGAGCTGGACGGAGGCGTCGTAGAGGTCGAAGAAGGCGCGGACCCGCCAGAGGCGCTCGCGTGGCGGATCGAGCTCGCAGTAGAGGACCGCGTGCACGCTGAAGCTGCGGCGCGTCGGCGGCATCCCCGGCAGCTCACCGGTGTGCGTGCCGGTGACCTGGATCGGCGCGGCGAGGAAGCGGCCGTCGGTCAGGCGCTCGCCCGCCCGCGCCACCTGCGCGTCGGGCACCGCGACCCAGAGCCGCGCGGCGTGGTCGCCCAGCGCGTCGCAGCCGCGCAGCGCCGGACCGGTCAGCGGATCCTCGTAATGGACGTCCAGCGCGCAGACCGCGGCGAACGCGGACCGGTCGCGCCCCGTCAGGGCCGACTGGAACCCGTCGACCAGCTCGTCGATCACGGCACCGGCCGCGCGGGATCCGACGGATGGACGAACTCGGCCGTCCCTTCCTCGGCCGTGCTCGCCGTCGCGTGCAGGCGCTGCGGGATGCGGCCCGCCGTGCGCGCGAGCAGCCCGGCCTCGACCGCCAGCCGGATCGCCCGGGCCATCGTCACCGGGTCTTCGGCGCGCGAGATCGCGCTGGCGCACAGGACCGCGTCGCAGCCCAGCTCCAGGGCCAGCGCGGCGTCCGACGCCGTGCCGACGCCCGCGTCGAGGATCACCGGCAGCGCGGTCTGCTCGCGGATCAACCGCAGGTTGTAGGCGTTGTTGATGCCCATGCCCGAGCCGATCGGCGAGCCGAGCGGCATGATCGCGGCGCAGCCGACGTCCTCCAGCCGGCGCGCCAGCACCGGGTCGTCGGTCGTGTAGGGCAGGACGATGAACCCGTCGTCGACGAGCTGCTCGGCGGCGACGACCAGCTCGACCGCGTCGGGCAGCAGCGTGCGCTCGTCGCCGATGACCTCCAACTTGACCCAGTCGGTCTCGAACGCGTCGCGGGCGAGCTTGGCGGTCAGGACCGCGTCGCGCGCGGTGAAGCACCCGGCGGTGTTGGGGAGCAGCCGCACGCCGCAGTCGGCGAGGACGTCGATGAGCGAGCCGCGCGCCGCGGGGTCGATCCGCCGCAGCGCGACCGTGACCATCTCGGTGCCCGAGGCGCGGATGGCGTCGGCGAGGGTCTCCAGGCGCGGGAAGCCTCCCGTGCCGAGGATCAGGCGGGACTCGAACTGGTGGCCGGCGATCTGCATGGGGCTCATCCTCCCTGGACGGCGGTCAGGACTTCCACCCGGGCGCCGTCGGCCAGCACGAACGCCGCCCACTGGCCGCGCGGGACGACCTCGGCGTCGACCGCGACGGCCACGCCGCGGTCGGGCGCCCCGAGGTGGGCGATGAGGTCGGTCAGCGTGGCGCCGGGCACCAGGTCGCTCGGCTCGCCGTTGATGATGATCATGCTCGGTTGACCTCCGTGACGAAGCGCTCCGGGCGGAACGCGTGCTCCGGGCGGGCGCCGGTGAGCTCGTCGGCGACGAGGTCGGCGGTGACCGGGCACAGCAGGATGCCGTTGCGGAAGTGGCCGGTGGCCCAGACGATGCGCTCGTCGCGCGGGTCGGTGCCGACGATCGGCGCGTTGTCGGGCGTGCCGGGGCGCAGGCCCGCGAAGCACTCGTCGATCTCCAGCTCCAGCACGCCGGGCAGCACCTCGGCGGCCTCGCGCAGCAGCTCGTAGACGCCGAGCGCGGTGACGGCGGTGTCGAAGCCGCGCTCCTCCATCGTCGCGCCGAGGTAGTAGCGGCCGTCGCCGCGCGGGATGAGGTATCCCCCTTCGAAGCGCAGCACGTGCTCGCTGAGCCCGGGGCCGGCGGGGTCGCGCAGCCGCAGCGCCTGGCCCTTGACCGGGCGCACGGGGACGCCCGCGCCGAGCGGGCCGGCCCAGGCGCCGGCGGCGACGACGACGCGCTCGGCGGGGAGCGTGCCGAGGTCGTCGACCGGCGTGTGCGGATGCAGATGGACGCCGGCGCGCGTGCAGGCCTCGACCAGCGCCGCGACGACCCGGACCGGCTCGACCGCGTGGTCGTCGGGCAGCGACAGCGCCAGGCGCAGCGCGGGCGCCAGCGCGCTCTCGCGGCGCCGCGCCTCCGAGCCGAGCAGGCGCTCCACGCGGAGGCCGAGGCGCTCCCGCAGCGCGCGCTCGCGCTCGACGTGCTCGGCCTCGTCGCGATCGCGCGCGAGCAGCAGGGTGCCGCAGGCGCGGTAGCCGACGTCGACGCCGGTGACGTCGGCCAGCTCCTGCGCGAACGCCGGCCACCGGCGCGCGCTCTCCAGGTTGTGGACGAGCAGGCCGCGCTCCTGGGCGTCGGCCTCGCCGACGGGGGCGAGCATGCCGCCCGCGACGTGCGACGTGCCGGCGCCGAGCGCCCCGCGATCGAGCACGGCGACTTCGAGCCCGCGCTGCCGCGCGCGCCAGGCGGCCGCCAGGCCGATCACGCCGCCACCCACGACGGCGACGTCCACGTGCGGAAGGAGCTGGGTCGTCACGCGATTCGAGCGTACCGCCCCTCCCGCGAACCGGATGCCACACTGGTTCCGATGGACCTTCCCGAGCGACGCGCGCGCCTCCAGGCCGCGCGCCTCTACCTCGTCAGCGACGCCGCGCCCGGCGGCCGCCCGCTGGCCGACGTCCTCGTCCCCGCGCTGCGCGGCGGCGTCGACCTCTTCCAGCTCCGCATGAAGGGCGCGAGCGACGACGAGGTGCTGGCCGCCGCGGAGATCGCCCGCGAGGCCTGCGCCGCCGCGGGCGCGCTGTTCATCCTCAACGACCGGCCCGACCTCGTCGCCGCCACCGGCGCCGACGGCGCGCACGTCGGCCAGGACGACCTCCCGCTCGCGCGGGCTCGTGAGCTGGCCGGCGCCGACCGCCTGATCGGGCAGTCCACGCACTCCCCCGCCCAGGTCGACGCGAGCGCCGGCGCCGACTACCTCGGCGTCGGGCCGATCCACGCGACGCCAACCAAGCCCGGGCGCCCGGCCGTCGGGACCGAGCTGGTCGCCTATGCCGCCGCGCACGCGACCGTCCCCTTCTTCGCCATCGGCGGCCTCGACGCCGCGACCGTCGGCGCCGCGCTGGCCGCGGGCGCGACGCGCGTCGCGATCGTCCGCGCCATCGCCGAGGCGGACGACCCGCAACGTGCCGCCCGCGCCCTGCGCGACGCGCTCCAGGAGACCCATGACGCAGCCGCCGTCTGACGTGCCCGCGCCCGCGCCCGCCCCCGCGTCGGCCCCCGCCGCCGCCCGCCCGCCGCGCAAGAGCTCGGAGGAGCGCAACCAGGAGCTGCGCGCCGAGCTGGAGCCGATCGGGCCCGACGAGCGCCCGCTGCCGCTGGTGATCGCCACGGCCGTGGCGGTCGCGCTCGGCGTCGTCAACATCGTGCTCTCGCTCGTGGGGCAGAGCGGCGAGCCCAGCCAGCTGCTCGTCTACTGCGTGCTGATCCTCGGCGTCGCCTACGGCATGTGGACCAAGCACTACGTCGCGGTGCTGCTGTTCCAGGTGCTGCTGGCGCTCGCGGTGGTCGTCGGCTTCCTGTTCCTCCTGCGCGCCTCGTCGCTGCTCGACCTCCTGATCTGCTTCGGGCTCATCGTCCCGACCGGCTGGCTCTTCTGGAAGTTGGTGCGGGTGCTTGCTCGTCTGCAAACGCCCGTGCAGCGCACGCCCGACGACACATAGGGCGTCACCACCCGTTCGCTACATTCCCAGCTATGGCCGACACGTTCGATTGCATCGTCATCGGCTCGGGTCCCGGCGGGTACGTCGCGGCGATCCGGGCAGCACAGCTCGGGATGACGGTGGCGGTGATCGAGCGTGACGACGTCGTCGGCGGACGGTGTTTGAACTACGCGTGCATCCCGGCGAAGGCCGTGTTGAGATCGGCCGACATCCTCACCGAGGTGCGCGAGGCCGGCGAGTACGGCATCAACCTGAACGGTGTCGAGCCGACGGTGGACTTCGGGGCGATCACCGAGCGCCGCACGAAGGTCATCACGACGCTGACCGGCGGCGTGTCGGGGTTGTTCAAGAAGAACAACGTCGAGCTGATCGTCGGCGAGGCGTCGCTGACCCCGGACGGCGACGTCAAGGTCGGCGACACGGTGTACAAGGCCAACAAGGCCGTGATCCTCGCGACGGGCAGCGTCAAGCGCGCCCTGCCGAACCTCGAGTTCGGCGGCAACGTCATCGGCACCGAGGAGGCCTGGGCGCTGGGCGAGCTGCCCAAGACGATGGTCGTCATCGGCGCCGGCGCGTCGGGCAGCGAGATCGCCTCGGCCTACCAGCGCCTCGGCACGCAGGTCACGCTGTACGAGGGCCTGGACCGCGTGCTGCCGAGCGAGGACGCCGACATCTCCAAGGCCGCCAACCGCGGCTTCAAGAAGCAGGGCATCGACGTCAAGGTCGGCACCTTCTACGAAGGCCAGGAGGCCGACTGGGTCGTCATCGCCGCCGGCCGCGGACCCGACGTCAAGGCGCTGGGCCTGGACAAGGCCGGCATCGAGCTGACCGAGGCCGGGCTGATCAAGGTCGACGGCGCGCTGAAGACCTCCAAGGCCAAGGTGTACGCCATCGGCGACCTCGTCCCCGGCCCCGCGCTGGCGCACAAGGCGTCTGACGAGGGCGTCATCGCCGTCGAGGACGCCGCCGGGCTGAAGACGCACCCGATCAGCTACATCGACATCCCGCGCGCGACGTTCTGCACGCCGAACGTCGGCAGCTTCGGCCTGACCGAGGCGCAGGCCAAGGAGCAGGGCTACGACGTCACGGTCGGCAAGATCCAGTACGGCGCCGTCGGCGCGGGCACGGTCTACGGCGATCGCACCGGCGTCATCAAGATCATCGGCGAGAAGAAGTACGGCGAGATGCTCGGCGGCCACATCGTCGGCACCCGCGCGACCGAGCTCATCCAGGAGCTCGTCAACGTCCGCCTCCTCGAGGGCGGCTACGCCGAGGTCGGCCGCATCATCCACGGCCACCCCACGCTCTCCGAGGGCGTCATGGAGGCGGCCCGCGCCGCCGACGGCTGGCTCATCCACGGCTGAGCCGGACCGCATGGGCATCGAGGTCATCCAGCACGGCGGCGCCCCTGAGGCGCCGCCTGAGCGGGCGGCCTTCTACTTCGACTTCTCCTCGCCCGAGGCCTACTTGTCGGCCGAGCGCGTGTTGGGGTTGTTGCCGTTCGCGGCCGAGTGGATCCCGATCCGCTCGCCACGCGGGTGGGCCGACGGGTTCCGCTGCGCCGAGGAGGCCGCGATCGCCCGGCTGGAGATCGAGCGCGTGGCGGGCGACCGGCAGCTGCAGGGGATGCGCTGGCCGCCGGAGTTCGACAGCGAGCTGGCGCTGCGCGCCGCGACCTTCGCCAAGCAGATCGGCCGCGTGGTGGCGTTCTCGTTGGCCGCGTTCCGCCAGGCCTACGCGGGCGGCGCCGACCTCGGCGACACCGACGTGGTGTTGATCGCCGCTTCGGCCTGCGAGATGCACCCGCGCGCGGTGCTGCAGGCGCTGGAGCGCGACGCCATCGGCCGCGTGCTGGACGAGGCGACCGAGGAGGCGCTGGCCCGCGGCATCACCGACGTGCCGGCGCTGTGGATCCCCGACGGCCGCGTCGTGACCGGCGACGGCGCGCTCGACGCGGTGGCGGTCGCATGACCGCGCGGTCGCGCTACGAGATCAAGGTCGCGCGCGACTCGATCGAGGTCGTCGACCTCGACGAGGGCGAGGGCATCCTGTTCTGGGACTGCACGCCCCGCCAGCGGCGCCGGATGCACGAGGCGCTGATCCGCGACCTCGACCGCCTCAGCGCCCAGGAGTTCCTGTACCAGTGGGCCGTGGCCGAGCCGCGGCACTTCGACTGATCCGCCCCGGGGGTCAGACCCCTTTTCGCACCCGCACTGCAACAAGGGGTCAGACCCCTTTTCGCACCCGCACCGCAAGAAGGGGTCTGACCCCTCAGCCCGCGCCGACGAGCCGGCGCAGGTGCGAGAGCGCCGCGGGCCTCCGCTCGTCGTCGGGCGGGAGCGCCGCGATGAGGCGGCGGCAGGCCTCGAGGTCGTCGCGCCCCGCCGCGCTCCCGGCCCAGCGCGAGAGCAGCGCGGGATCGCCCGAGCGCAGGACGGCCGAGCGCACGCGGTGGTCGAGCGCCTCGCGCGCCTCGACGATCAGCGGCAGCTCCGAGCGCGGCAGCAGCGGCGCCGGGTAGGCGTCCAGCGCCGCGGGCAGCCGGCCCGCGCGCGCCAGCTCGCCGGCGGTCAGGAAGTCCGCGCGCGGCGGCGCCGCCAGCCGGTAGGGCTCGGCCAGCAGCCGCGAGCCCAGCACGCGGCGCAGGCGCGACAGCTCCGCCCGCGCGGTCACCGGCTTGCCGAAGTCGCCGTGCGTCGCGATCGCGACCTCCTCGGCGGTCATCCCCTCGGGGCGCAGCGCCAAGAGCACCAACAACTCGCTGTGGCGCTTCGACAGCTCGACCTCGCCGTCGAGCCCCGCGCCCGAGACCAGCGCCCGGTCGCGGCCGAGCGCATGCACGCGCACGCCGGCCGCGGTGGCCGGCGACAGCCTCAGCGCGAACGACGACCGCGCCGCGCCGCCCGCCTCGCGCGCCGCCCCCTCGGCGGTCCGCCGCGCCAGCAGCCCCTCGACCATCCGCGCCGCCGCGGTCACCAGCGCGAGCGAGTGCGGGTGCGCCGTCTGCAGCGGCCCCGACAGGTCGAGCACGCCGATCAGCTCACCGGTCGCCGGGTCGTGCAGCGGCGCGGCGCTGCAGGTCCAGCCGTGGACCGGCGTCGCGAAGTGCTCGGCCGAGAAGACCTGGAGCGAGTGGTCGAGCGCCAGCGCCGTGCCCATCGCGTTGGTGCCCGCCGCCGTCTCGCTCCACCGCGCGCCGCGCTGCAGGTGGACCGCGCTGGCGTCGTGCAGCATCCGCTCGTCGCCGTCGATCCACAGCAGCGTCCCGTCGGTGTCGCACACCAGCAGCACCTGCTCGCCCTCGGAGCGCACGTCGCCGAGCAGCTCGCGCAGCACGCCCTCGGCGGCCGACAGCGGCGAGCGCTCCCAGCGGTCCTCGGCCTCGTCGCCGCCCAGCGCCAGCGGCGCGAGCCCGCGCTGCGCGTCCAGGCCGGCGGCGGCGCAGCGGCGCCACGAGTCGACGATCACGCCCCGCAGCCCCGGTGGCGCCGGCGCGCCCGACAGCACGGCGTCGTGTGCTCGCGCCAGTCGCAGCGCGCGCCCGCGCCGGTCACCCGTCGAGGAGATCGCAACCCACGGATTCATAGACCCGCCCCCTCTTCTACGCCGAACGCAACGGGGTTGCAACCCCCTGCGGCGTAGCGTCGACACAACTGTCCGCAACAGGAGGAGATCCCATGGCGCTCGACGCAACGATCGACCAGCATGCCCGCGACTTCATCGCTCGTGAGCATTCGATGCTCATCGGCGGCAAGTGGGTTCCGGCCGCGTCCGGCCAGACCTTCGAGACCTACGACCCGTCCACCGGCGAGGTGCTGGCGACGGTCCCGCGCGGCAGCAGCGAGGACATCGACCGTGCCGTCAAGACCGCCCGCGCCGCGTTCGACGAGGACTCCCCGTGGCGCCGCATGTCGCCGTCCGAGCGCGGGCGCGTGATCCACCGCCTCGGCGACCTCATCCTGGAGAACGGCGACGAGCTGGCCACGCTGGAGAGCCTCGACAACGGCAAGCCGCTGACGATCGCCAAGGCCGCCGACATCCCGCTCGCGGCCGACCTGTTCCACTACATGTCGGGCTGGACCACCAAGAGCGGCGGCTCCACGCTGCAGATCTCGGTCCCCTACATGCCCGGCGCCGAGTGGCACGCCTACACCTTGCACGATCCCGTCGGCGTCGTCGGCCAGATCATCCCGTGGAACTTCCCGCTGCTGATGGCCGCGTGGAAGCTCGGGCCCGCGCTGGCGACCGGCTGCTGCGTCGTCCTCAAGCCGGCCGAGCAGACGCCGCTCAGCGCGCTGCGCCTGGGCGAGCTGTGCCTGGAGGCCGGCATCCCGCCCGGTGTCGTCAACGTCGTCACGGGCTTCGGCGAGGAGACCGGCGCGCCGCTGGCCGCCCACCCCGACGTCGACAAGGTCGCGTTCACCGGCTCGACCGAGGTCGGCCGCCTGATCCTGCAGGCCGCCGCCGGCAACCTGAAGAAGGTGTCGCTGGAGCTCGGCGGCAAGTCGCCGAACGTCGTCTACGCCGACGCCGACCTGGAGACCGCGATCCCCGGCGCCGCGAACGCGATCTTCTTCAACCACGGCCAGTGCTGCGCCGCCGGCTCGCGGCTGTTCGTCGAGCAGTCGGTCTACGACGAGGTCGTCTCCGGCGTCGCCGACCACGCCAACTCGATCCAGGTCGGCCCGGGCATCGACCCCGCGACGCAGATGGGACCGCTCGTCTCCCAGGAGCAGCTCGACCGCGTCTGCGGCTTCCTCGCCTCGGGTGAGACCGAGGGCGCCGAGACGGTCGCGGGCGGGAAGCGCCGGGGCGACCGCGGGTACTTCGTCGAGCCGACGGTCCTCGCGGGCACCAACCCCAAGATGAAGGTCGAGGCCGAGGAGATCTTCGGCCCGGTGGTCACGGTGCGGCCGTTCAAGGACCCGTCCGAGCTGGTCGGCCAGGCCAACGGCACGGCCTTCGGCCTGGCCTCCGGCGTGTGGACGAGCGACCTCAGCAAGGCCCACCGGACGGCCAAGAAGCTGCGCGCCGGGACGGTGTGGATCAACTGCTACAACGTGTTCGACGCAGCCCTCCCGTTCGGCGGGTACAAGGAGTCGGGCTGGGGCCGGGAGATGGGCGCCGAGGCGCTCGAGCTGTACACCGAGGTCAAGTCGGTCGTCACGCTGCTGTAGGCGCAGCACACCCGTTGCGGTGATCGACGCCACGGCCCGCCGAGTCGGGTCGTGGCGTCGCGCTATACGCTCGGCCGACGATGGCCGATCACCCGCTGCCCGACGCCGGCGTGGCCCACCGCTGGCTGCAGTCGATGCTCCTGATCCGGCGCTTCGAGCAGCGGGCGAGCGAGCTGTACGCGGCCGGCCGGATCGCCGGCTTCCTGCACCTGGCGACGGGCGAGGAGGCGGCGATCGTCGGGTCGGTCGGCGCGCTGCGCGACGGCGACTACCTGCTCTCGACCTACCGCGCCCAGGCCCACGCGCTGGCGCGCGGCACGGCGCCGGGCGCGGTCATGGCCGAGCTGATGGGGCGCGTCGACGGGCTCTCGCGGGGGCGCGGCGGCGCGCTGCACATGGCCGATCCGGCGGTGCGGTTCATGGGCGGCTACGGGATCGTCGGCGGGCATCTGCCGATCGCCGCGGGGATCGCGATGGCCGCCGACCACCGCGGGCTCGACGACGTCGTGCTCTGCCACTTCGGCGACGGCGCCGTCAACCAGGGCACGTTCGGCGAGACGCTGAACCTCGCGGCGCTGTGGCGGCTGCCGATGGTGCTGTTGGCCACCAACAACCGGGCGGGCTCCGGCGCGGCCGATCCCGAGAGCACGGCGACCGACCTGCTGGAGCGCGCGCGGGGCTTCGGCGCCGCGGGACTCCGGTGCGACGGCATGGACGTGATCGACACCTACAACGTGGTCGCCGAGGCGCTGCGGGTCGCGCGCCGGGAGCGCCGGCCGGTGATCGTCGAGGCGCTGGTGCAACGGGCGCGCGGCCACTCCGCGGCCGACCCCGAGGACGCGCCCGGCGACGAGGAGCAGCGTGCGCTGCGGCGGGGCGACCCGATCGCCACGTTCGCCGCGCGGCTGATCGCCGAGCGCGTGATGACCGAGGAGGACCGCGGGGCGTTCATCGCGGCCGCGGTCGCGGCGGTCGACGGCGCGGTGGCGTTCGCAGAGGCCTCGCCGGAGCCCGATCCGGCGACGCTGTACGACCACGTGCTCGTGCCGTGAGCCGCACGATCCGGTACCGCGAGGCGCTCAACGAGGCGCTGCGCGAGGAGCTGGCGCGCGACGAGTCGGTGGTGTTGATGGGCGAGGACATCGGCGTCTTCAACGGGGCGTTCAAGGTGACCGAGGGGCTGCTCGCGGAGTTCGGCGAGCGGCGAGTGCGCGACACGCCGATCGCGGAGAACACGATCGTCGGCGTCGGGTTGGGCGCCGCGATGGTCGGGCTGCGCCCGGTGGTCGAGCTGATGACCATCAACTTCTCGCTGCTGGCGATGGACCAGATCGTCAACCACGCGGCGCAGATGCACTTCATGTTCGGCGGGCAGCTGCGGGCGCCGATGGTGATCCGCATGCCGCAGGGCGCGGGCCACCAGCTCGGGCCGACCCACTCGCACTCGTGGGAGGCGTTGTTCCATCACGTGCCCGGCCTGCTCGTCGCCGCGCCCTCGACGCCGGCGGACGCCAAGGGGTTGTTGAAGGCCTCGATCCGCAGCGACGACCCGGTGGTGTTCATCGAGCATGAGCACCTCTACGGGCAGCGCGGCGAGGTGCCTGATTTGGACACCGACCACGTCGTCGAGCTGGGCCGCGCGGCGATCCGCCGGGCAGGCACCGACATCACGCTCATCGGGATCTCCCGCCAGGCACTGGTCGCGTGGCGCGCGGCCGACCTGCTCGCCGACACGCACGGGATCTCCGCCGAGGTCATCGATCCCCGGACGTTGAGGCCCCTCGACCTCGACACGATCCTGACGTCGGTGAGGAAGACCGGCCGCTGCGTGATCGTCGAAGAGGGCTGGCCGAACGGCGGCATCGGGGCGACGCTGTCGGCCCTGATCTCCGAGCAGGCCTTCGCCGCGCTGCGCGCACCCGTAGCCCGCGTGACCGGCGCGGACGTGCCGATGCCCTACGCGCGGAGCCTCGAACGCGCGGCCTTCCCGCAGGAGTCCGACGTGGTCCGCGTCGCCCGGGCGACCTGCGAGGCGCCGGCGCGGGGTTGAGTTGGGCCGCGGGGGCGCGCAGCTCGATGCGCTGGGGGCGGTGTCCGGCGTGGTTCGTCGGCGATGACGGGTGCGTGTCCGGAGGCGCGCACGCCGGCCTGTCCTCCGCGGGCGCCGGGGCCCGCGTCGGCCCGTCCTCCGCGCAGGCCGGGAGGCCTGCGTCGGCCTGTCCTCCACGCGGGCCGGGGGCGCGCGCCGGCCTGTCCTCCGCGGGCGCCGGGGCGGGGCGATCGGCGCGGGCGCGCGCCGGACACACGAATGGCACCTGGGGGTCGCCCACCGACCCCCAGGTGCCATGGATCTCCCGGCCCACCGACCGATGGCACCTAGACGTTGAGATCCAACGGCTAAGTGCCATCCATCGCCCGGCCCGGGCACCGCGCCCGCCGCGCGGAGGACAGACCAACGCGAAGACACCGAACACGCACTCGTCATTGCCAACCGACCACGACCGCACCACGACCAACGCTCGAGCGGAGCGCCGCCAGACCGCGCCCCTCCACCCCGCGCCGCGAGCCGAGCCGCCGCCCGGAGCGCCACCAGACCGCGCCCCTCCACCCGCGCCGCGAACCGAGTCGCCGCCGCGCAAGGCGCCGACCAGAACGCGGCCCGCCCCGCGCCGCGAGCGGAGTGGCCGCCGAGCGGAGCGCGTCCCCCCAACCCCCGCCGCTGCCGGGAGTGGCCGCGGAGCGAAGCACGGCCGCCCCGCCTCCCTACCGGTGGCGCCCGCCGAGCAGACCGCCGACGACCTGCCCGACCTGCGTGACGACGCCGTCGACGGTCTGCCCGACCTGGTCGACGGCGCCGGCGACTGGTGGTGAGATCGGGTTCAGCGCGGCGGCGGCCTGGGAGGTTGCGGCGGTGACGGCGGCGCCGGCCGCCGCGGTGGTGTCGGCTACGGGGTCGGGCTGGGGAGCGGCGGGTGGAGGTGGCGCGGCGGGCGGTGGGCCGGCGGCCGGAGCGGACGGCGGTGTGTGGGGCGGCCGCGAGCCGGCGCCCGGAGCAGAAGGCGGCGCGTGCGGCGGCCGCGAGCCGGCGGCCGAATCAGACGGCGGCGTGCGCGGTGCGCCGGCGCCCGCCGAAGGCGGCGGCGTGCGCGGCGGCGAAGCGGCGGGGCCGGGGCGCGCAGCGGGCGATGCTGGGGCGTCGACGGCCGGAGGGGTCGCGGCCGAGGGATGCGCCGGGCGCGCAGCCGCCTTGCCTGCCGTATCGCGGCGGCGTCGGGGCGTCCGGGCCGGGTCGCCCGCGGGGCGCGGCGCGGTGCGATCGCGCGGCGGTGCACTGGCGCGCACCGGGTGTGCAGCTGACGGGTGCGCCACGCCTGGTGCCGCCAACCGCACGCTCGGCGCGGCCGCAAGCTCCATCGCCCTCACCCGCTCATCCCCATGCTCCGCCCCCGCCCACGGCTGGAACGCCAGCCCACCACTCAGCAGCGCGAGCAGCGCGGCCGCGCCCGTGATGAGCGATGCCGATGCGCCGATCCCGCCCACCACTGCTCGCAAGGTCCGCATTCCGGTGCGGCATCGGCGGCCGCGCCGCGGCGCTTGAGCGTGAGGTCAGGGCGGTGACGCCCACCCGCTCACGGACTCAAGCGGCCTGGGTTGTCGACGCCCGACACGGTGGCGTTGGGGCGCTGGTCGTGATCGACCCGCACGGTCGTCACCGGCTCGCCGATCGTCACGTACAGGCAGTAGTCGCGCCGCGGATCGCGACCCGGGAAGCACGTGCGGAACAGGTCCGGCCCCTGCTGCACCGTGTCGCTCCCGTGCAGCGGCAGGAACTCCTTCGGCGCCCGGTGCGCGGCGAACACCGTCGCCGCCGACACCGCCGCCGCCGTCGACCGGTCGTTGGCCCGCAGCGCCGGCCGGTGCGCGATCCCCAACACGAGCAACACCACCGACAACACGACCAGCCCCGCGGCTCCCACCTGGTCGGCGGCCACCTCGCGCGGCAGCTGCGGCCGACGACGGCGCCACAGCGGCCCCACCACCACCGGCACCACCGCCACCACGATCACGTTCAACAACCCCGCGGCCAGCACCGAGCCGAGCAGGTTCGACCGCCCCCCGGCGAACGGCAGCCGCGCCAGCACGACCGCGTCGACCAAGGTCAAAACGAAGAACGCCGGCCACTGCCAGGCCCCCGTCAGCCGCCAGCGCAGCCGGGAGCGCCACATCGCCGTCGCCTGGTGCTCGGCCATCGCACCGAGTGTCGCAGGGCCGGCGCCCGCGAGTCACCCCTCAGGCGGGCATGCCCAGCGCCACGTGATGGGTCCAGTCGACGTCGATGTCGTCCAGCGTGTCGACGATCTCGATGCGGTGCTCGTCGCCTTCGACGGGGTAGATGCGCTCGTCCTCGTCGCCCTTGTCCTCGGGTTCGAGGCCCGTGCGCTCCTCGAACTGATCGAGGATCTTCTCGCCGTCGTCGTCCTTGGGGATCAGCGTGATGGTGGAGGCCATGGAGCCCGGTTACCCCGTGTGGCACCATCCTGTGCGTGGATCTGTGGACCGTGAACCTCGGCTCGGTGCCCTACCGCGACGCCCTCGCGCTCCAGGAGCGCGTGCGCACCGCGCGCCAGGCCGACGCCATCCCCGACACCGTCCTGCTGCTCGAGCACCCGGCGGTCTACACCCGCGGCCGCCGCGCCGAGCCCGGCGAGCTCCCGTTCGGCGCCGACTTCTACGCGCAGCACGGCATCGAGATCGTCGACGTCCCCCGCGGCGGCAAGGTCACCTTCCACGGCCCCGGCCAGCTCGTGGCCTACCCGATCGCCCGCATCGGCGACGTCATGAACTTCGTGAACCGCCTGGAGCAGGTCATCGTCGACGCGCTCGCCGAGGAGGGCGTCGACGCCCGCGGCCGCGCGGTCGACGGCCGCGACTTCACCGGCGTCTGGGTCGGCGACCGCAAGATCGGCTCGATCGGCCTGCACGTCTCCCACGGCGTGACGACCCACGGCATCTCCGTCAACGTCGACGGCGACCTCACGCCGTTCGAGTGGATCGTCCCCTGCGGCCTCGGCGGCGTCGCGATGACGTCGATCGTCGCCGAGCAGGCCGCCGCCGCGCGGGCCGAGCTCCGCGACTGCTTCCGCAAGCGCATCGCCCACCACCTCGCCCAGTCGATGGACGCGCGCCAGCGCATCGTCACCCCCGCGCGCCTCGAGCGCGAGCTGGCCGCACTGCCTGTCGGCTGAGTTCCGCGCGCGTTCGTCAAGCGCCGCGCCCGCCGCGCCGATGCGGTTCGGGCCATGGACGGCTCCCTGCTGCAGATCATCGTCGTCGCGCTCGTCGCCACGATCCCCGCCACCCTCGTGCACGAGCTGGGCCGCGCGGCCGCGGCGCTCGTGCTGACCCGGGGACGCGTGTGCGTCTTCCTCGGCGCCGGCCGCCCGCTGTTCTCGGTGCGGATCGGGCGCCTGCTGATCGCGCCCACCGCGAGCTGGCTCTGGGGCGGCGAGTGCCTCCACGCACCCGACACCTCGCCCCGCCGCACGACCGCGATCCTGCTGACCGGCCCGCTGGCCGGCGACCTCTGCTTCCTGATCGCCGGCGCCGCCGCGATCACCTGGAGCGGCGGCGCGACCGACCACGCCTGGCTCCAGCTCGCGCTCTTCGTGTTCGCC
>DASYBY010000266.1:0-6912 GCA_036500525.1 Baekduia sp.
GTCGGTGCCCATCAGGGCCTCGACCGACATGGCCGTGACGATGTCGGCGACCTTCAGCAGCCGCGCCAGGTCGTCGATGGCCATCAGCAGCATCCCGAGCATGCCGTCGGTGCCGTTGATGAGCGCGAGCCCCTCCTTGGCTACGAGCGTGAGCGGCGCGATGCCCGCGGCCTCCAGCGCCTCGCCGCATCGGCGCGGGGCGCGATGGAGGCGAGCGCGGCGATCGTCGAGGGCCACGCGCGCTCGGACGAGCCGGTGTACGGCGTGTCGACCGGATTCGGCTCGCTCGCGAACACGGTGATCCCGCCCGAGCGGCGTGAGGAGCTCCAGCGCGCGCTGATCCGATCGCACGCGGCGGGCATGGGTCCGCCGGTCGAGCGCGAGGTCGTGCGGGCGATGATGCTCCTGCGCGCCCGGACGCTGTCGATGGGCCGCTCGGGCGCGCGGCCGATCGTCGCCGAGACGCAGCTCGCGCTGCTGAACGCGGGGATCACGCCGGTCGTGCGCGAGCATGGCTCGCTGGGGGCCAGCGGGGACCTGGCGCCGCTGGCGCACTGCGCGCTGGCGATGCTGGGGGAGGGCGAGGTGGTGGACGGGTCCGGGGTGGCGATGGGCGCCGGGGAGGCGCTGCGCGCCGCGGGCATCGCGCCGCTGACGCTCGTCGCCAAGGAGGGGCTCGCGCTCATCAACGGTACCGACGGCATGCTCGGGATGCTCCTGATGGCCATCGACGACCTGGCGCGGCTGCTGAAGGTCGCCGACATCGTCACGGCCATGTCGGTCGAGGCGCTGATGGGGACCGACCGCGCGTTCGCCGAGGACCTGCTGGCGCTGCGCCCGCAGCCCGGGCAGGCCGACAGCGCGGCGAACCTGCGGCGGCTGCTGGCCGGCTCGCCGATCGTCGCCAGCCATCGCTACGGCGACGACCGCGTGCAGGACGCCTACTCGCTCCGCTGCGCCCCGCAGGTCGCGGGCGCCGCGCGCGACACGCTCGACCACGCCCGGCGGGTCGCCGGCTACGAGCTGCTGTCGGCGATCGACAACCCCATGGTGTTGCCCGACGGTCGCGTCGAGTCCTGCGGCAACTTCCACGGCGTGCCGATCGGCTTCGTCTGCGACTTCCTGGCGATCGCCGCCGCCGAGGTGGGCGCGATCGCCGAGCGCCGGACCGACCGCATGCTCGACCCGGCGCGCTCGCACGGCCTGCCGCCGTTCTTGACGCGCGAGGCCGGTGTGAACTCCGGGCTGATGATCGCCCAGTACACGCAGGCCGCGATGGTCGCCGACAACCGCCGGCTCGCCGCGCCGGCCTCGGTCGACTCGCTGCCGACCAGCGCGATGCAAGAGGACCACGTCTCGATGGGCTGGGGCGCGGCGCGCAAGCTGCGGCTGTCGGTCGCCAACCTGAGCCGGATCCTCGCGGTCGAGCTGGTCTGCGCCGCGCACGGGCTGGACCTGCGCGCGCCGCTGGCACCGGGCGCCGCGACGGCCGTGGCGCTGGCCACGGTGCGCGAGCACGTCGACGGCCCCGGGCCGGACCGCCCGCTGGCGCCCGACCTGGCGGCGGCCGAGGCGCTGATCGCCGGCGGAGGACTCGTCGACGCCGTGGAGACCCAGATCGGAGAGCTGCTGTGAGAGGGAGTCGCCCCGTCCGCGCGCCGCGCGGCAACGAGCTGACCTGCCGGGGGTGGGCGCAGGAGGCCGCGCTCCGGATGTTGATGAACAACCTCGACCCCGACGTGGCCGAGCGGCCGGACGACCTGGTGGTCTACGGCGGGACGGGCCGCGCCGCGCGCTCGTGGGAGGCGTTCGACGCGATCGTCCGCACGCTGCGCGACCTCGCCGATGACGAGACCATGTTGGTGCAGTCGGGCAAGCCGGTCGGCGTCTTCCGGACGCACCCGTGGTCGCCGCGCGTCCTGATCGCCAACTCGAACCTGGTGCCCGAGTGGGCGACGTGGGACGAGTTCCGGCGGCTGGAGGACCTCGGGCTGACGATGTACGGGCAGATGACCGCGGGCTCGTGGATCTACATCGGGTCGCAGGGGATCGTCCAGGGGACCTACGAGTGCTTCGCGGAGATCGCGCGGCGGCGGCACGGCGGGACGCTGGCGGGGACGATCACGCTGACCGCGGGGTTGGGCGGCATGGGCGGCGCGCAGCCGCTGGCGGTGACGATGAACGGCGGGGTCGTGCTGTGCATCGAGATCGACCCCGAGCGGATCCAGCGGCGGCTGGAGACGCGCTACCTGGACGAGCGGGCTGACGATCTGGCTGACGCGGTCGCGCGCTGCCGGGCGGCTAAGGCCGATGGGCGCGCGTTGAGCGTCGGGCTGGTCGGCAACGCCGCGGAGATCCTGCCGGCGCTGCTGGCCGACGGCTTCGAGGCCGACATCGTCACCGACCAGACGAGCGCGCACGACCCGCTGGTCGGCTACGTGCCGGACGGGATGACGCTGGGCGAGGCCGAGGAGCTGCGGGTCTCCGAGCCCGAGGCCTACGTGCGCCGCTCGCGCGCGGCGATCGCCGCCCACTGCGCGGCGATGGTCGGCTTCCTGGACCGTGGCGCGGAGGTCTTCGACTACGGGAACTCGCTGCGGGCCGAGGCCAAGCTCGGCGGCTTCGAGCGGGCGTTCGCCTACCCGGGGTTCGTCCCCGCCTACGTGCGCCCGCTGTTCTGCGAGGGCAAGGGGCCGTTCCGGTGGGTCGCGCTGTCGGGCGATCCGGCCGACATCGCGGCGACCGACCGCGCGGTGCTGGAGGAGTTCGGCGACGACGAGCGGCTGGTGCGGTGGATCTCGCAGGCGCAGGAGCGCATCGCGTTCCAGGGGCTGCCGGCGCGGATCTGCTGGCTGGGCTACGGCGAGCGGGCGCGGCTGGGGCTGCGGTTCAACGCGATGGTCGCGTCGGGCGAGTTGAGCGCGCCGATCGTCATCGGGCGCGACCACCTCGACTCGGGCTCGGTCGCCTCGCCGTACCGCGAGACCGAGGGGATGGCCGACGAGTCAGACGCGATCGCCGACTGGCCGTTGTTGAATGCCTTGGTGAACACGTCCTCGGGCGCGTCGTGGGTGTCGATCCACCACGGCGGCGGCGTGGGCATCGGGCGGTCGATCCACTCGGGCATGGTCTGCCTGGCCGACGGCACCGAGCTGGCGGCCGAGAAGCTGGAGCGCGTGCTGACCGCCGATCCGGGGACGGGCGTGATGCGCCACGCGGATGCGGGCTACCCGCGGGCGATCGAGGTGGCGGCGGAGCGCGGGGTGCGGATCCCGATGCTCGAGGGCTCGTGAGCGTCCGGCCGGTCGTCACGGTGGGGGATCCCGTGCTGCGCGAGCGCGCGCGGGAGATCACGCTGGACGAGCTGGCCTCGCCCGAGGTCCAGCAGCTGATCGACGACCTGATCGACACGATGCGTGCCGCGGGCGGGGCGGGGATCGCGGCCAACCAGATCGGCGACCTGCGGCGGGTGGCGGTTGTTGAGGTGAAGGACAACCCGCGGTACCCGTACAAGCCGGAGATCCCGCTGACCGTGTTGGTCAACCCGGTGATCGAGCCGGTGGACGACGAGGTGGTGGCGATCAACGAGGGGTGCCTGTCGGTGCCCGGTCTGCGGGGGACGCTGGATCGGTTCGTGAACCTGCGCGTGCGGCGGCTGGATCGGGAGGGGCGCGAGCGCGAGGAGATCCGGCGGGGGCTGACGGCGGGGACGTTCCAGCACGAGGTGGATCACCTCGACGGCGTGCTGTTCCTGGATCGTGCGGATCCGCGGACGTTCACGACGTGGGAGCAGTTCGAGCGGTTCCACCGGGACGCGTTCGTGGAGCGGATCACGGCGTTCGTGGCGCGGGTGGGGTCGTGATGCGGTTGTGGTGTGAGCTGGCGTGGCTGGGGGGCGCGTCGGCATCGGCCGGGGTTGTGCTGGAGGTTGACGGCGGGCAGGTTGTCGGGGTCGAGGTGGGCGTGGCGGCTGCTGCTGTTCCGGACGCTGTTGCGTTGCCGGGCCTCACGCTGCCGGGGCTCGCGAACGCGCACTCGCACGCCTTCCAGCGCGCGCTCCGCGGGCGGACGCACGGCGGCACGGGGTCGTTCTGGACGTGGCGGGAGCAGATGTACGCCTTGGCCTCAGGGATCGATCCCGAGGGCTATCTGGGGCTGGCGCGGGCGACGTTCGGCGAGATGGCGCTGGCGGGGATCACGCTGGTCGGCGAGTTCCACTACCTGCACCACGACGTGGGCGGGCGGGCGTTCGCCGATCCCAATGCCTTTGGGTCGGCGGTGATCCAGGCGGCGGGTGAGGCGGGCGTGCGGCTGACGCTGCTGGACACGTGCTACCTGGAGGGCGGGCTGGACCGGTTCCGGGATGTCAACGTCGACGCGTGGGTGGCGCGGGTCGACGGACTGGCGGGCGGTCCGTTGGTCCGCGTGGGCGCGGCGATCCACTCGGTGCGGGCGGTCGACGCGACGTCGGCGGCGGTCGTCGCCGAGTGGGCGGCGGCGCGCGGCGCGCCGCTGCACGCGCACGTCTCCGAGCAGCCGCTGGAGAACGAGGAGTGCGTTACGCGCTACGGGGCGACGCCGTCGGCGGTGCTGGCCGATGCGGGCGCGGTCGGGCCGCGGTTCACCGCCGTGCACGCGACGCACCTGACCCCGGCCGACGTGATGCTGTTGGGTGCTGCGGGCGCGACCTGTTGCCTGTGTCCCACGACCGAGCGCGACCTGGCCGACGGGATCGGCGGCGCGGCGGCCCTGTCCGCGGCGGGCGCGGGGCTGGCCGTGGGGAGCGACTCGCAGTCGGTCATCGACTTGCTGGAAGAGGCGCGGGCGATCGAGCTCGACGAGCGGCTGGCGACCGGCGTGCGGGGCTCGCATGATGCCGCCGCGCTGCTGGGCGCCGCGACGGCCGGCGGCTACGCGAGCCTGGGGTGGCCGGACGGCGGTCGGATCGCGGTGGGTGCGCTGGCTGATTTGACGACGGTGTCGCTGGACTCCGTCCGCCTGGCCGGCACCCGCCCCGCCGACGCGGTGGCGGCCACCGTCTTCGCCGGCACGGCCGCCGACGTCCGCGACGTCATGGTCGGCGGCCGCTGGATCGTGCGCGACGGGACGCACGTGGACCTCGACGTGCGCGCGGAGCTGCAGCGGGCGCTGGCGGCGGTCGCGTCATGACCGCCCTCGCCGCAGGACCGCGCGGTGGTGGCGGCCGCGCCACGGCAGTGCTCCGCGCGCGGCCCGGCCGGAGGGCGGCGCGATGACGACCCTCGTCATCGATCGCATCGGCCTCCTGGTCACCAACGACCCGGCCCTCGGTGAGGGACCGCTCGGACTCCTCCGCGATGTCGCGTTGGTGATGGAGGACGATCGTGTCCTTGCGATCGAGCCTGCCGGTGCGCAGGGCGACGAGCGGGTCGATGCTGCCGGGCGCTGCGTGATCCCGGGGTTCGTCGACAGCCACACGCATCTCGTCTTCGCCGGCGACCGCGGCGAGGAGTTCGCGGCGCGGATGGCGGGGGCGCCGTACGCGGCGGGCGGCATCCGGGTGTCGACCGACGCCACGCGGGCGGCGAGCTCCGGCGAGCTGCTGCGGCTCGCGCGCGATCGCCGGGACGAGGCGCGGCGGGCCGGCATCACGCACCAGGAGATCAAGTCCGGCTACGGGCTCGACACCGCGACCGAGGAGCGGATCTGCGCGGTCGCCGCGCAGCTGACCGACGACGTCACGTTCCTCGGCGCCCACGTCGTCCCCGCCGAGTTCGCGGACCGGCCCGACGACTACGTCTCGCTCGTCATCGGCCCGATGCTCACCGCCTGCGCGCCCTACGCGCGCTGGATCGACGTCTTCTGCGAGGACGGCGCGTTCACCGCCGAGCAGTCGCGCGCCGTGCTGGACGCGGGGCGCGCGGCCGGGCTCGGCCTCCGCGTTCATGGCAACCAACTCGGTCCGGGGGAGGGCGTCCGCCTCGCCGTCGAGATGGGCGCGGCCTCGGTCGACCACTGCACCTACCTGACCGACGCCGACGTCGCGGCGCTGGCCGGCGGCGAGACCGTCGCGACGTTCCTGCCCGCCACCGACTTCTCCACCCGCCAGCCCTACCCCGACGCCCGCCGGGTCATCGACGCCGGCGCCACGGTGGCGATCGCCACCAACACCAACCCGGGGTCGAGCTACACCACGTCCATGTCCTTCTGCATCGCGCTGGCCGTCCGCGACCTGCACATGACGATCGACGAGGCGCTGCAGGCCGCGACGCTCGGCGGCGCCCGCGCGCTGCGCCGCACCGACATCGGACACCTCGCGCCGGGTGCGCGGGCCGACGCCGTCGTGCTCGACGCGCCGTCCCACGCCCACCTCGTCTACCGGCCGGGCGTGCCGCTCATCGCGGCGACCGTCAGCGCGGGGCGCGTCGCGCGCTGACCGTGGCGGCGCTCGAGAACCGACAGTAGCCCCCGATCGCCAGCACCGCGGCGAGGTCGTCGGCCTCGGCGGCGGTCTTGTCCTCGCGGTAGCGCAGCACGCGGGCGAAGCGCAGCGCGACGCCGCCCGGATAGCGGGTCGAGGTCTGCACGCCGTCGAACGCGATCTCGACGACCAGCTCCGGCCGCACGTGCACCGTGATCCCGCGCTGCTCGATCGCGAGCTCCTGCAGCTTCTCGGTCTGCCACGCGAGCAGCTGGTCGGTCAGGCCCTTGAAGGTCTTGCCGAGCATGACGAAGCCGTCGCCGTCGACCGCCCGCGCGCCGAGGTGCAGGTTGCTCAGCCGGCCCTGGCGGCGGCCGTGGCCCCACTCGGCGGCGAGGACGACGAGGTCGAGCGTGTGGCGCGGCTTGACCTTCAGCCACCCGGCGCCGCGGCGGCCCGCGGCGTAGGGCGCGTCGAGCGCCTTGACCACGACGCCCTCGTGCCCGGCGGCC
>DASYBY010000267.1:0-14063 GCA_036500525.1 Baekduia sp.
ATTCGTGTCGTCACCATCGACACGGGCGTGCTGTTCCCCGAGACGCTCCAGACCTGGAAGCGCTTCGAGGAGCACTACGGCGTCGCCGTCGAGGTCCAGGACGCGGCCAACCCGGAGAACCCGTGGACCGGTCCCGAGCACTGCTGCACCCCGCTGAAGGTCGCGGGGCTGGAGCGGGCGCTCGGCGAGGCGGACGCGTGGATCACCGGCGTGCGCCGCGACCAGGCCGACACGCGGGCCGAGGCGCAGCTCGTCGAGACCGACGAGAAGCGCGGGATCGCCAAGTACAACCCGCTGGCGTTCTGGACCGAGAAGGACGTCTGGAGCCGCATCTTCGAGCGCGAGCTCCCGTACCACCCGCTGCACGACTCGGGCTACGCCTCCATCGGCTGCGCCTGCTGCACCCAGCCCGGAGACGGCCGCGCGGGCCGCTGGGCGGGGACCGACAAGACCGAGTGCGGACTGCACGTCACCGCTGACGCGGCGATCGAGACGACCAACAACGGCGTCCACGTGGTCTGAGGTCACGTGGACCCTCTCGTCATCGTCTTCGGCCTCGGGGTCGGGATCCTCATCGGCATGACCGGCATCGGCGGCGGCTCGCTCATGACGCCGCTGCTGATCCTGTTCGCCGGCGTGCATCCGACGGTGGCGATCGGGACCGACCTGGCCTACGGCGCGGTCACCAAGTCGCTCGGCGGCTGGCGGCACCTGCGCAAGGGCACCGTCGACCTCGGCGTCTCGAAGTGGCTGGCCTTCGGCAGCGTGCCGGGCTCGGTCGCCGGCGTGATCCTGCTCGACACGGTGCTCAAGCACTCGCCGGAGGTCCTGCTGACCGGCGTCGCGATCGCCCTGCTGGTCGTGTCGATCTCGATGCTCTTCCGCGCGCTGTTCTTGCGCGCGGCGATCGAGCGCGAGCAGCACGAGGTGGAGCTGACGACGGCGACCAAGGTCCAGGCCGTCGGCCTCGGGCTCGTGCTCGGCTTCCTGCTCGGCCTGACGAGCGTCGGCTCGGGCGCGCTGATCGGCCTGGCGCTGATCCTCGTCTTCCGCCTCACGCCGCACCGCGTGGTCGGCACCGACGTCTTCCACGCCGCGATCGTGCTCTGGGCCGCCGGCCTCGCGCAGCTGGTCGCCGGCAACATCGACTTCGCCCTCATGGGCACCATCCTCATCGGCTCGCTGCCCGGCGTGCTGATCGGCACCGCGCTCAGCAGCCACGTGCCACCCGTGGTCCTGCGCCCCGCGCTGGGCTGCGTCCTGCTCGGCTCCGCGCTGGGCGTGTTGACCAAGGCCGGCGTGGATCTGCCGTCCTGGACGATCGTGGGCGTGCCCGTGATCGTCGGCGTCTTCGCGGCGCTGGTCCATCGCGTCCAGATGCGTCGCCATCCCGCTCCCACCCTCACGGAGGCCGTCCCCGCATGAGCACCCGCACGCTCACCCACCTGCAGGCCCTCGAGGCCGAGGCGATCCACGTCATGCGCGAGGTGGCGGCCGAGCGGGAGAAGCCCGTGCTGCTGTTCAGCGGCGGCAAGGACTCCATCGTGCTCGTGCGCCTCGCCGAGAAGGCGTTCCGCCCGGGGCGCTTCCCCTTCCCGCTCATGCACATCGACACGGGGCACAACTTCCCCGAGGTCATCGAGTTCCGCGACAAGATGGTCGAGGAGCTGGGCGAGCGGCTGATCGTCGCCTCCGTGCAGGACTCGATCGACAGCGGCCGCGCGGTCGAGGAGACCGGCCCGCGCGCCTCGCGCAACCGCCTGCAGACGGTCACGCTGCTCGACGCGCTGGCCGAGCACGGCTTCGACGCGGCCTTCGGCGGCGCGCGCCGCGACGAGGAGCGCGCCCGGGCCAAGGAGCGCATCCTCAGCTTCCGCGACGACTTCGGCGGCTGGGACCCCAAGGCGCAGCGGCCCGAGCTGTGGAACCTCTACAACGCCCGCGTGCGCCGCGGCGAGAACGTGCGCGCGTTCCCGCTGAGCAACTGGACCGAGCTCGACGTGTGGCAGTACATCCAGGACGAGGAGATCGCGGTGCCGTCGATCTACCTCGCCCACGAGCGCGAGGTCTTCCGCCGCGACGGGATGCTCTACGCCGACACCGAGTTCATCACCCGCGACGAGCGCGACTCCGAGCCCTTCACGGCGTCCGTGCGCTACCGCACCGTCGGCGACATGTCGTGCACCGGCGCGGTGGCCTCCGAGGCCGCCACGCTGGAGTCGGTCGTCGCCGAGATCGCCGCCACCAACATCACCGAGCGCGGCGAGACGCGCGCCGACGACCGGGTCTCCGAAGCGGCGATGGAAGACCGCAAGGTCGCCGGGTACTTCTAGGCCTTCATGAATACAACGCTCCTCCGCCTGGCCACCGCCGGCTCCGTCGATGACGGCAAGTCGACGCTCATCGGCCGCCTGCTGCACGACTCCAAGGCGATCCTCGCCGACCAGTACGCCGACCTCAACGGGCGCGACGGCGAGCTCGACCTCTCCCGCCTGACCGACGGCCTGCGCGCCGAGCGCGAGCAGGGCATCACGATCGACGTCGCCTACCGCTACTTCGCGACGCCCGCGCGTGACTTCATCCTGGCCGACACCCCCGGCCACGTGCAGTACACGCGCAACATGGTCACCGGCGCGTCGACTGCCGACGTGGCGATCGTCCTGGTCGACGCCCGCCACGGCGTGGTCGAGCAGACCAAGCGCCACGCCTTCATCGCGTCGCTGCTGGGCATCCCGCACCTCGTCGTCGCCGTCAACAAGATGGACCTGGTCGAGTACTCCGAGGAGCGCTTCGACGAGATCGTCCGCGACTTCTGCGCGTTCCGCACGCACCTGAGCTCGCGCGACATCGCCTACATCCCGATCAGCGCGCTGGAGGGCGACAACGTCGTCGATCCCTCGGCGAACATGGCGTGGTATGCCGGCTCGCCGCTGCTGCGCCACCTCGAGGCGATCGACCCGGCCGACGACCGCAACCTCGACGACCTGCGCTTCCCCGTGCAGCTCGTCATCCGCTCCGAAGGCAACGACTTCCGCGGCTACGCCGGCCAGGTCGCCTCGGGCGTCGTCCGGCCGGGCGACCGCGTGCGGGTGCTGCCGTCGGGGGTCGAGTCGACCGTCGCGGCGGTCGAGACGCTCGACGGCCCGCTGGATGAGGCGTTCCCGCCGCAGAGCGTGACGGTGCGGCTGGCCGACGACGTCGACGTGTCGCGCGGCGATGTGCTGGTCCATGTGGACGGCGGGGCGGGTGGGATCGGCGTCACGCGCGAGATCGAGGCCGACGTCTCGTGGTTCGCCGACAAGCCGCTGCGCCCGGGCAGCCGGTACTTGTTGAAGCACTTGACGCAGACGGTGGACGCGGTCGTGGACTCGATCGTCGACCAGGTCGACATCCACACGCTGGAGCGCGGGCCGGCCCCGGCCGAGTTGGGGCTCAACGACATCGGCCGCGTGCGGCTGCGGGTGCGGCGGCCGCTGGTGGCGGATCCGTATGCGCGCAACCGCGTGACGGGGGCGTTCATCCTGATCGACGAAGCGACGAACGACACGGTCGCCGGGGGCATGATCGCGGGCTGATCGTGCCGCCTCGCCGGTCGACCAACGACACGGTCGCCGGCGGGATGATCGCGGGCGCATAGTGCCCCGGGCGCTGCCTAGCGCCAGGTGCAGGGCCCGAGGTCGACGGCGCTGACCCGCTCGGGGTGCGCGCGGCGGCCGAGGCGCACGGTGAGGCGGGCGTGGCCGCAGGGCGCGCGGCGCCCGGCCGGGCGGTGGACGGGGAGCAGGACCAGGGCGATGCGCATGGCTCACCCAACGGGCGGCGCCACGCCGAGTTGCGCGGGAGGCACTCACCGGTGCGGGGTCGTGAACGTCGCCACGCCGACGAGGCGGCGCGGTGGACGCACGCAGGCCGGTGGGTCACCGCCGGGGGACGGTGAACGTGGCCGCGCCGACCAGCCGCCCGCGGAACGGGCCCGAGCCGGAGCGGTAGCCGATGCGGAAGCGGAAGGCGCCGGGGCACCAGGTCGTGCGCTTCCCGCCGCCGAAGGCCGGGCCGATGGTGAAGGAGATCGCTTCGCCGCGGGCGATGTCGCTGGTCGTGGCGTCGCCGCCGCCGCGGCCGGTGCGCAGCGAGCAGTCGCGGCCGGCGTGGCCCGCGACGGTCAGGGTGTAGCCGTGGTCGGCGCGGGTGATCGCCACGGGCGCGTGGAACACCACGGTCCAGGTCGCGTGGGCGAGGTCGCCCGTGTGGGTCGCGGTCACGGCGGCCCGCACGCTCGTCGGAGCCGCGACGTGGCGCGCCACGCCCGGCAGCGCCGCGTGCGTGCGGCCGTGGCCGGCGACGCGCAGCACGGTGCCATCGGCGAAGCGGGCGCGGATGGCGTCGCGCACCGGCCCCGGCCCGTGGCTGCCGCGCTCGCCCGTGTGCGCGTACGGCGCGGGGTCGGTGCGCAGGACGAAGAGGTACGCGCCGCCGTGGGCGCCGTCGATCGTCTGCGACGCGCCGGCGCGCCCGCCGGCGCCCACGTAGGTCGCGCGCCGCGCGGCGGGGCCGAGCAACCCGTAGCGGATCGTCCGCACCGCGGTGACGGGACACGGCCCGCCGCCACACTGCCGGGGATCGGTCACCCCGCCGGTGATCTCGATGCTGCGCAGCCCGCGGACCACCGGGTAGCCGTTGCGGGCGACGAAGGAGCAGAGGCTGTCCTGGCCGGGCGTGGCCGAGATCGGACGCAGCTGGTCGCGCCCGCCGGCGCCCGGGCGCACGCGGCCGAAGCGCCCGTCGAGCACCTGGCCGACCTGCACGCACGAGCCGCCGCGCGAGGACGCGAACGTGCGCAGCGCCCACGGCGGCCCACCGTCGGGGTCGGCCACGCGCAGCGGCAGGATGCGCATCGGGCCCTGCGCGGTGCCCGCGCCGACGTGCGGCGTCGGCGGCGGGCCGGGCTCGTCGGGCAGCGGCGCGCCGACGTCCAGCGCGCCGGTGGCGGCCAGGGCGCCGCCGCCAACGACCAGCGCGGCCACGAGGGCGAGCGCGCCGCCGCGGCGGGTGAAGCGCCGGGAGCGGCGGGGTCGCACGGGCACGGGCGCCGCCGCCGGCTCGCTCGCCACCCCCGCCTCGCGCCGCACCGCCCGCCGCAGCCCCCGCTCCAGCTCGTCGAACGCGTCGCCACTCATCGTGCCTCCTCCATCCGCGCCCGCAGCGCGCGCAGTCCGCGATGCACCCGCTGGCGCACCACCTGCTCCGAGCACGCCAGCTCGGCGGCGATCTCGGCGTACTCCCGCTCGTCCACGACCCGCGCGACCAGCGCGCGCCGCGTCGGCTCGGGCAGCTCCGCCAGGCTCGCCGCGAGGTGACCCGCGCCGGACGCCGCGCGCTCCTCCACCCGCCGCAGGTCGGCGTCGTCGAGGTCGACGGGCTCCAGCCGCAGCCGTCGCCGCGCCGCGTCCTCGACCCGGCCACGCCGCAGGCTTTCGCGCAGCTTGTTGCGCGCGATCCCGTACAGCCACGCGGCGGGCTCGCCCTCCCCGCGCCAGCCGGGCGCCGCGAGGACCACCGCGGCGAACGTCTCGGCCGTGAGGTCGAAGGCCAGCTCCGGATCGCCCACTCGGCGGCGCAGGAACGCGACGACGCCGTCGAGATGGCGCCGGTAGAAGAGCGCGAACGCCGCGTCGTCGCCCGCCGCGGCGGCGCGCAGCAGGGCGTCGTCGGAGGTCGAGGCGGCCGGATCCATCACCCCCATGTTGCGCGAGGCCGCCGGTTGTGACCGATTTCCGGGAGGAACCTCCAACGCGGCCCCTCCGACCGGGGATCGCCCGACCGGGCACCTCAAGTAGCCTTCCGCGCCGCATGTTCACCAAGGTTTTGGTCGCCAACCGGGGCGAGATCGCCATCCGCGTGATGCGCACGCTGGAAGAGATGGGGATCGCGTCCGTCGCCGTCTACTCAGAGATCGATCGCGACGCGCTGCACGTCCAGCGCGCCGACGAGGCGTATCTCCTCGGGGGTCCGACCGCCGCCGAGAGCTACCTCAACGTCGAGAAGATCCTTGAGGTCGTCAAGGAGTCCGGCGCCGAGGCCGTGCACCCCGGCTACGGGTTCCTCGCCGAGAACGCCACCTTCGCGCGAGCGTGCGAGGACGCCGGGATCGTCTTCATCGGCCCGCCTGCGTCGGCCATCGACGCGATGGGCTCCAAGACCAAGGCGCGTGAGCTGATGCAGGCCGCGGGCGTCCCGATCGTCCCGGGCACGACCGAGGCGGTCGACACCTACGAGGACGCGCTGCGGATCGCCAACGACGAGATCGGCTTCCCGGTCGCGGTCAAGGCGGCCTCCGGCGGCGGCGGCAAGGGCTTCCGCGTCGCGCTCACCGAGGACAAGCTCAAGGACGCCTTCGAGGGCGCCTCCCGCGAGGGCGAGAAGTTCTTCTCCGACGGCACGGTCTACCTCGAGCGCTACCTGCCCGACCCGCGCCACGTCGAGGTCCAGATCCTCGCTGACCGCCACGGCCACGTCATCCACCTGGGCGAGCGCGACTGCTCCGTGCAGCGCCGCCACCAGAAGCTCATCGAGGAGTCCCCGGCCCCGGCCGTCGACGAGGCGATGCGCGCGGCGATCGGCAAGATCGGCGTCGACGCGGCCAAGGCCGTCGACTACGTCGGCGCGGGCACCATCGAGGGCATGCTCCAGGACGGCGAGTACTTCTTCCTGGAGATGAACACGCGGGTCCAGGTCGAGCACTGCGTGACCGAGATGGTGACGGGCATCGACATCGTCCGCGAGGGCATCCTGGCCGCCGCCGGCGAGCCGCTGACCGTCACGCAGGACGACGTCGTCCTGCGCGGCCACGCGATCGAGTGCCGCATCAACGCCGAGGACGCCAGCAAGAAGTTCGCGCCGGCGCCGGGCAAGATCGGCAACTACAAGGAGCCGAGCGGCCCGGGCGTGCGCATCGACTCGGGCGTCGGGCCGGGCGGCGAGGTCTCGCCGATGTACGACCCGATGGTCGCCAAGCTGATCGTCTGGGACAAGGACCGCGAGAGCGCGACGAAGCGCATGCTGCGCGCGCTGGGCGAGTACGAGATCGAGGGCCTCAAGACCCTGATCCCGTTCCACAAGGCCTTGCTGGTCACCGACCAGTGGCACAACGCGGAGACCTGCCGCGACCTCGTCGAGGACAAGGACTGGCTGAAAAAGCTCGCCTTCCCGAAGCCCTCCCCGCCGTCCGACGACGAGGACGAGAAGCTGGAGCAGGCCTACACCGTCGAGGTGTCCGGCCGCCGGTTCGACGTGACGGTCATCGGTCCTCCGCCGGTCGGTGGCGTGGCGGTGGCCGCGAGCGCCAACGGCGCGGCCCCGAAGAAGCGCGGCGAGCGCAAGAAGGGCGCGGGCGGCGGCGCCGACGAGCTCGTCTCCCCGCTGCAGGGCAACATGTGGAAGGTGCTCGTCAAGCAGGGCGACACGGTCGCAGAGGGCCAGCTGCTCTGCATCATCGAGGCCATGAAGATGGAGAACGAGATCACCGCGCACAAGGCGGGCGTGATCGAGACGCTGTCCATCAAGGAGGGCGAGCCGATCCAGGCCGGCGCCCCCATCGCCTCCATCAAGTCGCCGGCGGCGGCGCCCGCCGCGTAGCAGGACATGCCCGCCGCCGCCACGATCCTGGGCAGCGGCGGGTTCATCCCGACGGGGCGACGCGAGACGTCGTCCCTGTTGGTGCTGCCGCGGGGCGGCGACACGGCGATCGTCGTGGATGCGGGGACCGGCCTGCGGCGCCTGATCACCGACCGCTCGGTGCTGGCCGGGCGGACGCGCGTGGAGGTGCTCCTCACGCACTTCCACATCGATCACATCTGCGGACTGGCGTACCTGACCGAGCTGGCCGACCTCGACGTGCGCGTGCGCGGGCCGGGCGCGGCGCTGTACGGCGTGGCGAGCGCCGAGATCCTCGCGTCGTTGTTCCGCCATCCGATCATGCCGGTGGGGCTGCCGGAGCTGGGCATCCCGGTGGAGGAGATCGCGCCGGGCGAGACCGACGTGGGCGGCCTGGCCGTGCGCGCGCGCCGCCAGGATCGCCACACCGATCCGACGCTCGGCCTCCGTTTCGGCGACGCGCTGGTGTGGTGCACGGACACCGAGGACGATCCGGGGACGGTCGAGCTGGCCCGGGGCGCGCGGGTGCTGGCGCACGACGCGTGGGGACCACCGGCGGCGCCCGGGCACGCCGAGCCCGCGGCGGCGGCGCGGCTCGGCGTCGAGGCGGGTGTCGAGCGGCTCGTGCTGATCCACGTGCCGCCGACGGCCGACGCGGCCGACCTGCACGCGCGCGCCGCAGCGGTCCATCCGCACGTGACGGTGGCGACCGACGGGCTACGCGTGCTGGAGTTGTAGGGGCGTTCGTCGTTAGTCTCGGAGGCAATGGACTTCGAGGCGATGCGCGCCGGCCTGGAGCAGGCCGTGCCCTTCAACCAGCACTTGGGGCTGGAGGTGGTGGAGCTCTCGATCGGGCGTGCCGTGATCCGGCTGCCCGACGACGGCGGGCTGCGCAACCACGTCGGCTCCCAGCACGCCAGCGCGCTCTTCGCCGCCGGGCAGGCCGCGGCCGGCGCCGCGCTGGCCGCGACGTTCGTGGAGCACCTCGAAGCGCTCGAGCCCCTCGCCGAGGGGACCGAGATCACCTACAAGAAGATCCCGCGCGCGGTGATCACCGCGACCGCCGTGCTCGCCGCGACGCCCGCGGAGCTGTTCGCCGAGTTGGAGCGCGACGGTGAGGTGCGCTTCGCGATCGACGTCGGGCTGACCGACGGCGCCGGCGACGTCGTCGCCGAGATGGTCGCCCGCTGGCTCGTGAGCTGGGAGAGCTGATGCCGGTCCACGTCTGGAAGGCCGGGCCGCACGAGGCCGAGGTTGTCGCGCGCCTGCTGATCGCGTTCCGCGACGACCTCGGCTACGACTGGCCATCCGAGAACGCGTTCCTGGCGGGCGTGGAGCGGCTGATCGAAGAGCGCGACACGGAGTTCCTGCTGGCGGCGGTCGACGAGGGCGACGCCGCGGTGGGCGTCGCGCAGCTGCGGTTCCGCTTCGGCATCTGGCGCGCGGGCGGCGACTGCCTGGTCGAGGACGTGTTCGTGTCGGACGAGGCGCGCGGACAGCGGGTGGGCCATGCGCTGCTCGAGCTCGCGACCGCCCGCGCGCTGGAGCGCGGCTGCCGGCGGATGGAGCTCGACGTGTCGGAGGCCAACGAGGCGGGGCTGGCGCTGTATCGGTCCTTCGGCTTCCGGGACCGCGAAGAGCCGGGCGCGCCGCGGGATCTGTACATGCGACGGCATCTGGACGCGGGGGCTCGGGCTTAGGCGTCCCGCTCGGGCGCTGGTGGGGGTGCGTGGCGCTGGTCGGTCGGCAATGACGGCGAGGTTCGATGGGGTGCGGGGCGCCGTCGGTCTAGCCGCGTGCGCCCGGGGCGCGGGCGTCCCGTGCGCGGCGTGGTTGGGGGCGCCGGCGTTGGTCGGTCGGCAATGACGGCGAGGTTCGGTGGGGTGCGGAGCGCCGTTGGTCTGGCCGCGTGCGCCCGCGGCGGGTTGTTCGGGCGTTGACGGTGGATGCGTGTCGTTTTGGGCTCCCATATGGGGTCCAAAACGACACGCGTGCGATGCGTGTCGTCTAATCCGGGATATGGCCGGGTTAGACGACACGGATTTGATCCGTGGCGTCTCGTGGTGAATAGGTCACGAGCAGTCGACCCGGACCCTCGCGGAGGACAGAAGGCGCACGCGCCCGCGTGAACGCACTCGTCATTGCCGACCGACCAACGCCGATCCCGCCACCAACGCCCGGGCGGGACGCCATCACCGCGGCGCCGGCGGAGGACATGCAGCGCCGGGGCCAAGGCCAACCTCCTCGTCATTGCCGACCGACCGCGCGCCGCACCCCGACCAACGCCGCGAGCGGGACGCCATCACCCCGGCGCCCGCGGAGGACAGAAGGCGCCGGCACCGTCGAGGCCTAGGCCCCCGGCGGCGGGGCCGCCATCACCTCGACGCGATGCCCGCCCGGCGAGCGCACGTACGCCCGCGCCGCGCCCCAGTGCTCCGCGCGGGGCTCGACCGTGAAGCCGGCGGCCCGCAGCGCCGCCAGCGTCGACTCGTACGCCTCGCACACCACCGCCACATGCCCCTCACGCGGCACCACCGGCTCCTCCGCGAACAGCAGGTGCACCTGCGTCGCGCCCGACGCCAGCCAGGCAGCGCGCTCGCGCAGGCCCTCGGGCGCCACGATCCGCGCGAACCCCAGCAGCGCCCAGAACGCGACCTCGGCCTCGACCTCGGCCGGCCGCGTCTCCAGCGACACGTGCTGTAGCGTCATCGCGCCGCGGTGCGCTCCAGGTTCTCCGCGTGGATGCCCTTCTGCACGCGGTCACGGCGGGCCAGCGGCAGCGCCGGATCCACACCCGCCGCGAGCGCCTCCACGTACGTCAGGTCCTCCCGCAGGATCGCCGCGGCCCGCTGGCCGTCGAGCGGCGCCCCGTGGCCGGGGACGACCCACTCGGCGTCCGCCACGTACGGCGCGAGGCGCTCGAGCGTCGCGACGTAGGCGCTCGCG
Organism: Baekduia sp.; assembly: GCA_036500525.1. Lineage (GTDB taxonomy): Bacteria > Actinomycetota > Thermoleophilia > Solirubrobacterales > Solirubrobacteraceae > Baekduia. The sequence goes on from DASYBY010000267.1 coordinate 10,600, forward strand.
CTCCCGCCCTCGCTGATCATCGGGATCTCGACCGGGGACAGGTAGTCGCCGGGGCACAGGACGCGCGCGAAGGGCGCCCAGATCGCCATGCCGTCCTCGGTGTGGCCGTCGGCCGGCAGCAGCTCGATCTCGTCCTCGCCGAGCCCCAGCTTGCCGGGCACCGGCAGCGCCTGGACCTGGCCGAGCGACAACGGCTTGCCCCGCTCGACGTAGTCCTGCTCGTCGGCCTCGCGCAGCTTGCGCTGGGCCACGCCGGGCTCGGCGCGCAGCCGCGCGGCGGTGGTCTCCGCGGCGCCGATCGACGCCTCCGGGAACGCGAGGCGCCCCAGCAGGTGATCCCAGTCGCCATGGGTGACCAGGAGCCCCGAGAGCCCCCAGCCGGCCTGCGCCAGGATCCCGCCGAGCGCTTCCAGCTCGTCGGGGAACACCGGCGAGTCGACGACGAACGTCTCCTCGCCCTGGTGCAGGACCGTGCAGCTCGTCTGCCACTTCGTGCTGCGCGCGACGATGACGCCCGGGTGGAGCGCGACGACCTGCACGAGACGACCTAGAGCCCGAGGAGCTTGGCCGCCTCGAGGAGCGTCTTGACCTCGGCCGTCGGCTTCTTGCCGCCGGGCGGGATCTCCTCCTTGCGACGGTTGACCCAGATCGTCGGGACCTTCAGCTTGGTCGCGGGCTCGATGTCGGTGTAGAGGCCGGACGCGATGTGCACCCAGCCCTTCTTGCCGCCGATGCGCCGGGCGAACTCGTTGAAGTGCGCCGGATCGGGCTTGTAGGAGCGGACCTGCTGGGCGGTGACGACGAGGTCGACGTCGGCCGGGATGTGCCGGCGGGTCTGGCCCAGGAGCTTGTCGTCGATGTTGGAGATGAGGCCCGTCTGGTACTTGCCCAGGAACTTCTTCATCTGGGGCATCGTCTCCTTGAAGGCGCCCCACCGGATCATCGAGTCGGGGAGGAAGCCGGACCGCGAGGGCTCGAGCGGCCAGCCGATCTCCTTGGCGATCGTGACCGCGGCGCGGCGCAGGACCTCGGCGTAGAGCTCGTAGGAGCCGCTCTGGATCTCGGCCGTCGCGGCGAGGAACAGGTCGACGACCTGGGTGCGATCGATGGTGAAGCCGTCGCGCTTGGCTTCTTTCTCGAAGGCGTCCGCCACCCCGCTCTCCCAGTCGATGAGCGTCCCGTAGACGTCGAAGGTGACCCACTGGATGTTCTTAGGAAGAGCCATGCGGCGGGGATTGTGCCATTTCGCGCACCTAGCGCGGGGTGCGGTCGTTTGGGCACGAAGCATTCGCCGCGACTCCTGCAATAACGTCACGGCCTTCCTATGGATCTGCTCGAATATCAGGGCAAGCAGCTTTTCGCCCGACATGGAATCCCCGTCCCCGACGGGCGCCCGGCACGAACGGTCGACGAGGCCGTCTCTGCCGCCAAGGAGATCGGCTTCCCTTGCGCCGTCAAGGCCCAGGTGAAGGTCGGCGGCCGTGGCAAGGCCGGCGGCATCAAGATCGCCAACAACGAGGACGAGGCGCGAGAGCATTCCGCGGCCATCCTCGGCATGGACATCAAGGGCTTCACGGTCCATGAGATCTGGATCGAGACCGCTGCGCCCCAGATCGAGTCCGAGTACTACGCCTCGATCGTGTTCGACCGTGGCGCCAAGGCTCCGCTGATCATGCTGTCCACGCAGGGCGGCATGGACATCGAGGAGGTCGCCGACACCAACCCGGACGCGATCGCCACGCTGCACGTCGATCCGCTCCTGGGGTTCCAGGACTTCCACGGCCGTCGCCTGGCCTTCGAGGCCGGCGTCGACGCCGACCTCGTCCGCCCCATCGGCGCGTTCCTGCACCAGCTCTACGGAACCTTCATCAGTGAAGAGGCCCTGCTGGTCGAGGTCAACCCGCTGATCGTCACGCCCGAGCGCAGCGTCGCCGCGCTGGACGCGAAGGTCACGTTGGACGACAACTCGCTGTTCCGCCACCCCGAGAACGCCAACCTGCGCGACCCCTCCGACGAGGACCCGCAGGAGCAGATGGCGCACGAGCGCGGCCTGACCTACGTCAAGCTCGACGGCGACATCGGCATCCTCGGCAACGGCGCCGGCCTGGTCATGTCCACGCTGGACGTCGTCGCCCACTACGGCGGCGCGCCCGCCAACTTCCTGGACGCCGGCGGAGGATCGAAGGCCGAGGCCATCACCAGCGCGGTCGAGGTGATCCTCTCCGACGACAAGGTCAAGGCCGTGTTGTTCAACATCTTCGGCGGCATCACCCGCTGCGACGAGGTCGCCAACGGCCTCATCGAGGCGTTCAAGACGCTCGAGCCGAAGGTCCCGTTCGTCGTCCGCCTGGACGGCACGAACGACGTCGAGGGACGCAAGATCCTCGCGGAGGCGAACCTGCCCAACGTGAACACCGCGGCCACGATGGACGAGGCCGCCCAGAAGGTCGTCGCACTGGCCAAGGGGGAGGCAGCCTGATGGCCGTCCTGATCGACAACGACACCAAGCTGGTCGTCTCCGGCATCACCGGGCGCGAGGGCACGTTCCACGCCCTCAACAACAAGCGCTACGGCACCAACGTGGTCGCCGGCGTCACGCCCGGCAAGGCCGGCCAGGACGTCGAGGGCATCCCGGTGTTCAACACGTTCCGGGACGCGGTCGCGCAGACCGGCGCCAACGTCGCGATGGTCTTCGTGCCGCCGCGCTTCGCCGCCGACTCGATCCTCGAGGCCGCCGACGCCGGCATCCCGCTGGTCATCTGCATCACCGAGGGCATCCCGGCGCACGACGAGCTGCGCGTCTACACGCACCTGCAGCGCACCGGCACGCGCCTCGTGGGGCCGAACTGCCCGGGCATCCTGTCGCCGGGCAAGGCGAACGTGGGCATCATCCCCGCGTCGTTCTTCAAGGAAGGCAACGTGGGCGTCGTGTCCCGGTCGGGCACGTTGACCTACCAGATCGGCAACACGCTGGCCCAGGCCGGCTTCGGCAACTCGTCGATCGTCGGCATCGGCGGCGACCCGGTCCCGGGCACGTCGTTCATCGACGTCATCGAGCTGTTCCAGGCCGATGACCAGACCGAGCTGATCGTGCTGAGCGGCGAGATCGGCGGCGACGCCGAGGAGCGTGCGGCGGACTACATCGCCGAGCACGTCACCAAGCCGGTCGTGGCCTACATCGCCGGCTTCACCGCCCCTCCCGGCAAGACGATGGGCCATGCCGGCGCCATCGTGTCGGGCTCCAAGGGCACCGCGGCCGCCAAGGCCGAGGCGCTGGAGGCCAAGGGCGTGCGGGTCGGCCGCACCCCCACCGAGGTCGCCGACCTCGCGATGGAGATCCTCGGCCGCTAGCGCGGTCTTCTCGGACGGTGGTGGGGCTCGCCGAGCGGGCCCCACCGTCGATCCGTCCGGCCGGTTGGCGTGGGTTTCCGTCGCCGGGTACGCTCGCTGGACGTGCAGAGCGA
>DASYBY010000268.1:0-9971 GCA_036500525.1 Baekduia sp.
CGAGCGCGCCATCGACGCCCAGTCGCTGATCGCCTACAGCGACCTGGTGGTGTCGGCCGGCGGCACGATGAACCGCGAGGCCGTCGCGCTCGGCACGCCGGTCTTCACGACCTTCGAGGGCAAGCTCGGCGCCGTCGACGAACGCCTGATCGCCGAGGGCCGGCTGACCAAGCTGGAGTCGGCCGCCGAGGTGCAGGTCGTCAAGCGCGCGCCGGGCGCGGCGACCGAGCGCATCCGCCGCGACCCGCGCGAGCTGCTCGCGCTGGCCATGGCGCCGCTGGGCTGAGGGTCGGGTCCCTATGCGGCCGCGGGTTCGGCCCCCTGGGCCGACACCCGCAAGGGAACCTCGCCCCCTGGGCGAGCGTTCCCCTACGCCGCCTGCGGCCCGCGCCGCAGCGCCGGCCGGTGCGCGACGAGCTCGACGCGCTTGAGGATCGCCATCGACGCCTCCTGGCAGGCGATCGCCATGCCGATGCCGATCGGCGGCGAGGTGCGCCGCTCGACGTGCAGCAGGAACGCGGCGGCCTGGGCGACCGCGGCGTCGGAGAACGGCACCGCGATGCGCTGGACGATCGACTCGTGGCGCTCCGGCGCGCCCGGGTTGCTGCGGACCGCCTCGACCACGCCGACGTCGAGGTCGGCGGAGAACTCGGCCTTCGTGGTCGTCACGCGGATGGTCCGGCTGCGGCTGCCGCCGGCGCGCGAGGCGACCAGCGAGGCGACGACGTCGTCCTCCATCACCAGCAGCGCCTGCACGTAGTCGACGGGACCGCCCCGGCGGATCCGCCGGCCGGCGGCCTGGGTGGCGGCGATCGGCTCGCCGGTCAGCGCGAGGATGAACTGCAGGTCGCGCTGCATGAGGTCTTGCACGACGTCGAGCTCGGGCGTGGGGCCGCCGCCGACGCACGGGTCCATGCGCTCGGCGTGGACGGCGATCACGGTCTGGTCGGCGACCAGCTCGCGCAGCTCGGAGAGGGTGGGATCGAAGTGCTCGTCGTACGCGACCATCGCGACCGGCCGGCGCGGGGCGCGCACGATCGCCGAGAGCAGCCCGTGGGCCAGCTCGACCGTCGAGGCCAGCGGCGGCTCGATCAGCACGTCCAGGCCGCGCTCCAGCGCGGCGCGGGCGAGCACGGGCCGGGATTCGACGTCTCCGGCGACGATCGCGACGTGCGCCTCCTGGAAGGCCGGCTCGAGCTCGTCGAGCAGCGGGATGCCCAGCGCCATGGCCAGCTCGCGGGCCGCCTCGCGGTTCGGGTCGTACACCCCGGCGAGCAGGCAGCGGTCCTCCAGCGCGCGGAATGCGCGCGCGTGTCGTGCGCCGGCCGGACCGGCGCCGAGGACGATGGCCCTCACCATGCCCCGAGTGATCGGTACGGCGGGCGGTGCCTTGAGGGCGCCCGCCGCCCGCCCATCGCCCTACAATGCGCCGGATGCGGCCTGTGCGGCAACGCTTGCGTTCGGCGGCACTGCCCCTCCACCGCCACTCGCTGCCCCAGCTGGGCATCGACGCTGCGCTGGTTGCGCTCGCCTACTACCTCGCCTTCCGGCTCCGGTTCGACGGAGGGATCCCGCACGACTTCCAGCGGCTGCTGACGGCCACGCTGCCCTACGTCGTCGTCGCGAGCGCGCTCGTCTTCACCCTCTTCGGCCTCTACGACAAGTTCTGGCGCTACGTCGGCCAGCGCGACTACGTGAAGATCGGCCAGGCCGTCATCGTCGCGACGCTCTTCGTCCCGGCGTTCACGGCGCTCACGCACCCGGTCATCGTCAACTCGGGCACCAGCGGCGCGGTCACGCGCTCGGTCCCGACCGGCGTGCTCGCGTCGTTCTTCCTGCTGACGCTCGTCTTCGTCGGCGGCTCGCGGTTCGTCGCCCGCACGGTCTACGAGCGCCCGCTCAGCGGCTTCCGCCCGCAGGCCAACGCCCGCCGCGTGCTGATCGTCGGCGCCGGCGACGGCGGCCGGCTCGTCCTGCGCGAGATCATCCGCAACCCGGAGCTGGGCCTCAGCCCGGTCGGCTTCGTCGACGACGACCCGACCAAGCACCGCATGCGGATCGACGGCGTGCGCGTCCTAGGGCGCACCGAGGAGCTCGCGCGGATCCTCGACGAGGCCGAGCCCGACGAGGTCACGATCGCGATCCCGTCGGCCCCGGGCACGCTGCGCGCCCGCGTCGTCTCGGCCTGCCGCGCCCGGGGCATCCCGGTCCGCACGCTCCCGACGGTCTTCGAGCTGCTGCAGACCGGCGGCGTCAACGTCGTGCGCCAGGCGCGCCCGGTCGAGGTCGAGGACATCCTCGGCCGCGAGCCGGTCCGCATGGAGGTCGACCGCGTCGGCCGCTACCTCGAGGGCGAGGTCGTCATGGTCACCGGCGCCGGCGGCTCGATCGGCTCCGAGCTGTGCCGCCAGATCTCCCGCGTCGCGCCGCGCAAGCTGATCCTGCTCGACCACGCCGAGGACAACCTCTTCCGCATCCAGCGCGAGCTGGAGGACGACCGCCATGTCCACCCCTCGACGCTGGCCGTCGTGCTCGCCGACTGCAAGGAGGGCGAGCGGATGCGCGAGGTCTTCGCCGAGCACCGGCCGACGGTCGTGTTCCACGCCGCCGCCTACAAGCACGTCGGGCTGATGGAGCTCAACCCGGTCGAGGCCGTGCGCAACAACGCGCTGGCCACGCGGCTGATGGCGCGCGTGGCGGGCGAGAACGACGTCAAGCGCTTCGTCCAGGTCTCCACCGACAAGGCCGTGACGCCCGCGACCGTGATGGGCGCGTCCAAGGCGCTGGCCGAGTTCGCCGTCGAGGCCGCGCAGACCCGCTGGCCGAACACGCGCTACGCGATCGTCCGCTTCGGCAACGTGCTCGGCTCCTCGGGCTCCGTCGTCCCGATCTTCCGCCGCCAGATCGCGCTCGGCGGTCCGCTGACCGTCACCGACCGGCGCATGACCCGCTACTTCATGACGATCCCGGAGGCCGTGCAGCTGGTCATCCGCTCGGGATCGCTCGGCACGGGCGGCGAGATCTTCGTCCTGGAGATGGGCGAGCCGGTGTCGATCTGGCACCTGGCCGAGACCATGATCGAGCTGTCAGGCCTGCGTCCCGGCGAGGACATCGCGATCGAGGAAGTCGGCCGCCGGCCGGGGGAGAAGCTCCACGAGGAGCTGTTCAACCCCTACGAGCGCACGCAGCCCACGCCCGCCGAGAAGATCCTCCGCGCGGAGCGCGATCGTCTGGACACCGACACGGTCGAGACCATGTTCGACGAGGTCGGTCTGCTGGTCCTGGAGGGCGACGCGGCGGCCCTCGCGGCCAAGGTCGCCGAGCTGACCGCCATGCGCGCCGCGGTCGTCGACGACGAAGGCACTGCGGGTACGAGCCGCGCCGTTCTCTAGCATGGCGCCCTGCATGACGTCGATCTTCGCTCTGTCGGTCACCGACAAGATCGAGCAGTACGGCGCCTACGCCGGCTTTGCCGCGGTGCTCGGCCTCGCTGTTCTCTCTCTTCTCTACTTCGCGCAAGCGCGCGAAGTCAAGCGTCTGCGCGAATGGGCGGGCCGTGCGCCCGAGCGCGCGGCCGATCTGCAGGACCGCGTGCAGGGCCAGGCCCAGCAGCGCGTCGTGGCCCAGCCCGTGCCGCGCCCCGCCGGCGCGCCCGCGGTGCCCGGCGCCGCGGCCCGGCCCGCGGCCGCCACGCCCGCCGGCCAGGCCGCGGGTGCACCGGCCGCCGCGGCGGCAGCGACCGCCGCCGGCGCCGCGGGCACCGCCACCGCGCTCCCCGGCGCGGGGCAGCACACGACCGTCCAGCCGGCCGCCAACGGCGCCGCCGCCGTCCCGCAGCCCCGGCCCGGCACGCCGCTGCGCGTCCCGCCGTCGGCCGCCACGCCGCCGCCCCCGCGCGCCGGCGGCCCCGGGGCGCCCGAGCCCGAGGAGCACGGCCGCTCGATCTGGGCGATCATCGGCGCGGCCGTCGCGCTGGTCGTCGTCATCGGCGTGATCGTCTTCGTCGTGATCGGCGTCGGCGGCGGCGACGACAAGCAGCCCAACACGTTCGGCACGCCCGGCGGCGAGGCTTCGTCGACGACCAGTCACTCGACGAAGACCACGCCCAAGGGCACCAGCAAGCCGACCGCGGCGCCGAAGGTCGGCACCTACACCGTCGCGGTGCTCAACGGCACCGCCGTGCCGGGCCTGGCCCGCGGGGTCTCCAACCGCCTGCAGAACAGCAAGTTCAAGATCGGCAACGTGACCAACGCCGCCGATCAGTCGCGCTCGGCGACGCTGGTCGAGTACTCGCCCGGCCATCTGGCCGAGGCGCAGTCGGTGGCCAAGGCCATCGACGTCGGCAAGGACGCGATCCAGAAGCTCGACCCGGGGTCGCGCGCGATCGCCGGCGAGGCGGCGAGCGTGGTCGTCATCGTCGGTGCCGACCAGAACACCCCGCCGCCGTCGCCGACCACGCCGTAGCCGCAGGACCTGAGCCGTGGCCGGGTTCCTCGACCTCCCCGAGCGCAGCGTCAAGCCGCGGCAACGCGGGCTGACGCACGTGCTCGACAAGGGCCTCTCGACCGCGGAGGTCGACGGCCTCATGGAGGTCGCGGGCGATGCCGTCGACATCGTCAAGCTCGGCTGGGGCACGGCGCTGGTCACCGGCAACCTCGCGGCCAAGCTGGCGCGCTACCGCGCCCACGGCGTGCCGGTCGTCCTCGGCGGGACGCTCACCGAGATCGCCCTGCGCGACGGCCGCCTCGACGGGCTGATCGCGTGGTGCAAGGAGCTGGGCATCGAGCACGTCGAGGTCAGCGACGGCACGATCGAGCTGGAGAACGAGCGCAAGCGCGAGGTCATCGCGCAGCTGGCGCGCGAGTTCACGGTCTTCTCCGAGGTGGGCTCCAAGGACGACGAGCGGATCATGGCCCCGTACCGCTGGGTCGAGGAGATCCAGGCCGAGCTGGGCGCCGGCGCGTGGAAGGTCATCGCCGAGGCGCGCGAGTCCGGCACCGCGGGCATCTTCCGCCCCGACGGCGAGGTCCGCATGGGACTGATCGACGAGATCGCCCACGCGATCGATCCCGAGCACCTGATCTTCGAGGCGCCCCAGCGTGCCCAGCAGGTGTGGTTCATCCGGCGCTTCGGCAGCGAGGTCAACCTCGGCAACATCGCGCCGGAGGACGTCCTGTCGCTGGAGACGCTGCGCCTCGGCCTGCGCTCGGACACGATGGAGGCGAGCTGATGATCGCCCTGGCCCGCCACGGCGAGACCGACTACAACGCCCTGCACCGCTTCCAGGGCCACCTGGCGGTGCCGCTCAACGCGCGCGGACGCGAGCAGGCCCACGAGCTGGCGCGCGTCGCCGCGCAGCGCGAGTGGGCGGCGCTGATCTGCTCGCCGCTGGCCCGGGCGCGCGAGACCGCCGACATCGTCGGCGCGGCGATCGGCCACGTCCCCGACGAGGACGCGCGCTTCGCCGAGACCGACTGCGGCGACTGGACCGACCTGCTGTTCGCCGACGTCGAGCGCGCCGACCCGGAGCGCTTCGCCGCCTACCGGCGCGCTGACCCGACCTTCGCGTTCCCCGGCGGCGAGTCGTTCGCCCACCAGCAGCTGCGCGTGCTCGAGGGCATCGACGCCGCGCGCCAGGGTCCGCGCCCCGTCCTCATCGTCAGCCACCGGGGGTCGATCCGCCTCGCCCTCGCCGCGCTGCACGCCGACGACGCCCACCGCTCGGCCGACGTGCCGAACGCGTCGCTGGTGGAGGTTCCGTGAGGGCGAATTCTGAGGACCCGCCATCGCGGGGGAGGGCGCTGCGGAATCCGCGCGCCTCGGTCATCGTCTTCGGAGTCCTCGTCGCCGCGACCTTCGCGGCGTTCTTCGTGGCGCAGCGGCTGAAGAACAGCCCGAGCGTCGTCCAGCAGTTCCAGGCCAACTACATCTTCTCGCCCAACCACGACGGGCGCCAGGACCACGCGCACGTCACGTTCAAGGTCAAGAAGGCCGACGACGTGACCGTCGAGATCGTCAACACCGACGGCGACGTGGTCAAGACGCTGCTCGACGACCGCCACCTCGGCGCCTACGAGCCGATCGAGCCGTCGCTGGCCTGGGACGGCACCGACGAGGACGGCCACGAGGTGCCCGACGGGCGCTACCGCGTGCACATCACGCTGCGCCACCAGGGCCGCACGGTCCTGCCGCAGCGCTCGATCCTCAAGGACACCAAGCCGCCCAAGCCGACGGTCCTGTCGATCGGCCCGCAGCGCCAGTACGGGCCCGAGCTGCTGCCCGAGCCGGGCGGCGTCGCCGCGCGCGTGCACTTCGGCCCGGCGCTGGCCAAGGCGCAGATCACGGTCTTCCGCACCGCGCCCGGCAAGGTGCGCGCGGTCCGGACCGACACGGTGGCGCCCAAGCTCACCGAGTGGGACTGGGACGGCAAGAGCGACTCGGGCCGCCCGGTCTCGCCCGGCACCTACGTCGTCGTGCCGCAGTGGCGCGACAAGGCGGGCAACGTCGGCACGGGCGTCCCGCTGGACAAGGCGGGCCTGCCGATCCTCACGCAGGGCAAGCTGCCCGGCCACGGCGGGATCACCGTGCGCTACCTCGGCGTGCGGCCGCCGGTGACGCCGGTCACGGCCGGGAAGCGCGTCGACGGCCTCGACGTCGACGCCCGCCAGGAGCACTACACGTGGCGGATCCGCCGGCTCGGGGAGTCCGCTGTCCGCAACCGCTCCTCCAAGCCCAAGACCAGCACGAAGGTCGTCTTCGCCGCGCCCGGCGGCAAGTCGGGGATCTACATCTTCGAGGCGCGCGCGGGCACGCACCAGACGCGCGTCGCGCTGCCGGTGCAGGCGGCGCAGCCGCTCGGCGGGACCGCGGCCAAGCCGCGCGGCGTGCTCGTCGTCCTGCCGTATACGACGTGGCAGGGCACCAACCCGGTCGACGACGACGGCGACGGCGCGCCCAACACGCTCCCGCTCGGCGGCCCCGCGCGCTTCTTCCGCGTCATGGCCGGCGACGGCCTGCCGCAGGGCTTCACCGAGCAGGAGGCGCCGCTGCTGCGCTGGCTCGACACGCACGACCACGCGTACGACATCACCACCGACCTCGCGCTCGTGCTGCACAAGGGCCCGCGCCTGACCGGCCACCGCGGTGTGCTGATCCCCGGCGACGCGACCTGGCTGCCGACCGAGGTGCGCAGTGACCTGCGGACCTTCGCCCGCCGCGGCGGCACCGTCGTCTCGACCGGCACCGACAGCCTGCGCCGCAGCGTCAAGCTCGATCCCGACGCCGCCAAGGCGCGCCTCATCGACCCGTCGCCCGAGCGCGCGACCGACCTCTTCGGCTCCCGCATCGCCCCGGTCGTCGTGCACCGGACCGACCTGGAGGTCTTCCAGGAGGACAAGGCGATCGACCTCTTCGCGGGCGGCCCCGGGCTGTTCCCGGGCGTCCCCGCCTGGGAGGAGACGCAGCGCGCCGGCCCCGACGCCGAGATGGCCACCCGCGCGGTCACCAAGGAGCCGCCCGCCAAGTCGGTCATCGTCGGCCTGCGCTTCGACAAGGGCCTCGTCCTGCGGCCCGGCTTCCCCTCCTTCGCCCAGCGGCTCGCCGCCGGCACCGACCCCGCCACCACCGCGTTGATGGCACGGATGTGGACGCTCCTCTCCCGCTGATCCTCTGCGCGCTGTTCGCCGCCGGTGCCGTGCTGCTGACCGCGGCGCGCCTGCGGGCGCTCGCCACGCTCGGCGCGCTGATCCTCGCCCCGATCCTCCTCGTCTCCGACATCTGGGACACCGACCAGGTGCGCCCGCTGCGCGACCACCCGTCGCTGGCGGTGGCCGCCGTGGTCGTCGGGGTCGCCGTGTTGGCGGCGCTCGCGCTGGCCATCGACCGCCGGCCCGCGCTCTTCCCGCTGGCCGCCGCGTTCGCGCTGCCCTTCCGCGTGCCGATCGCGTCGGGCGGCTCGACGGCCAACCTGCTCGTGCCGCTCTACGTGGTCGTCGGCGCGGGCGCGCTGGCCTACGCGGTCCCACGGCTCTTCGGCGCCAAGGCGCAGGAGCGCGAGCGGACGCCGACGGCGCTGGAGTGGCTGCTGGGCGGGACGGTCGTGTTGTACGCCTTGCAGTCGTCCTACTCCGACGACTTCTCCAAGGCCTTGGAGAACGTCGTCTTCTTCTACGTGCCGTTCGCGTTGTTGTTCGCCCTGCTGGCGCGGATCCGGTGGACCGCGCGGCTGGTCGTGCAGGCGCTGGGCGTGTTGGTGGCGTTGGCGCTGGTCTTCGCGGGGATCGGGTTCGTCGAGTACGCGACGCGGCACCTGTTCCTCAATCCCAAGGTCATCGCCTCGAACCAGTTCGAGTCGTACTTCCGCGTCAACTCGCTCTTCTTCGACCCCAACATCTACGGGCGCTTCCTGGCGATCGTGATGCTCGGCGTCGCGACCGTGCTGCTGTGGGCGCGCCGGCCGCAGCAGGTCTGGGGCGCCGGCGCGGTGCTCGCGGTGCTGTGGGCGGGGATGGTGCTGACGCTCTCGCAGTCGAGCTTCGCCGCGCTGCTGTTGGGGCTGTTGGTGCTGGCCGGCGCGCGCTGGCAGCCGCGCTGGGCGATCGGCGCGGGCGCCGCGGCGTTGGTGGTCGGGGCGGTCTTCGTGCTCGTCGCGCCGTCCACGCTGCACCTGCAGCTCGGCAGCTCGAAGTCGGCCGACAGCGCGACGAGCGGGCGCTATGACTTGGTCAAGGGCGGCGTGCACCTCTTCACCGACAAGCCCGTGCAGGGCTACGGCTCGGGCGGGTTCTCGCGGGCCTACCGTCGAGCCGAGAAGGGCTCGGCCGAGAAGGCGGTCTCCGCGTCGCACACGATCCCGATCACCGTCGCCGCCGAGCAGGGTCTGCCGGGGCTGCTGCTCTACCTGGGGTTGTTGGTGTGCGGGTTCGCGACGCTCTTCCGAGGGGTGCGCGGGGATCCGGTGCGGGCGGCGGTCGCGGCCGCGTTCGCGGCGCTCGTGCTGCACACGTGGAGCTACGCGTCGTTCCTGGAGGACCCGCTGACCTGGGCGCTGCTGGGCCTGGGCCTGGCGCTCGGGCTGGCCGCCCAGCAGGCGCGGGTGCCGGGCCGCCGGCGTCGCCCCGGCGCGGCGCCGGCCACGGCGAGCGCTTCGTGAGCGCCACCCGGCAGACGGCGCGCTTCACGAGCACCGCTCGGCGGACCGAGCTGCTGATCGTCGGCGCGCTGGCGGTCTGCGCGGTCGCGTTCTGGCTGCTCGTCCCGACCTATCCGAACTACGACGCCTACTACGCGCTGGACTGGGGCCGGGAGATCCTCCACGGCCACCTGCCGACGTTCGAGGCCTACCAGGCGCCGACCGAGCATCCGCTGTACCTCGCGTTGACGACGGTGTTGGCGCTGCTCGGCGAGCACGCCGACCGGGTGTTGGTGTTGATCGCGATCCTGTGCCACCTCGCGTTCACCTACGCCGTCTACCGGCTGGGAACCGCGATCTGGGACCGCCGTGCGGGCGTGGCCGCGGCGCTGCTGGCCGGCTCGTCGTTCGCGCTGCTGCTCTACGCGGCGCGCGCCTACGTCGACGAGCCGTTCCTCGCGCTGGCGATGTGGGCGGCGGCGCTGGAGACCGAGAAGCCGCGGCGCGAGGGCGTCGTCTGGGTGTTGTTGATCCTCTGCGGGCTGCTGCGCCCCGAGGCGTGGATCCTCGGCGGGCTGTACTGGCTGTGGCTCGGCCGCGGGCGCGGGCTGGGACCGCTGAGCCGGATCCCGCTGGTGATCGCGGCGCCGGTGCTGTGGTGCGCGGTCGACGCGATCGTCACGGGCGATCCGCTCTTCTCGCTGCACGCGACCTCCGACCTGGCCGACGAGCTCAACCGCTCGCGCGCGTTCTCGGAGGTGCCGGGCGACTTCGTGTCGTTCCTGGTCGACACCGCGCGCCTGCCGGTCGCGGTCGCGGCGGTCGCCGGCTGCGCGTGGGC
>DASYBY010000269.1:0-2281 GCA_036500525.1 Baekduia sp.
CGCTCGACGACGGCGAGGCCGCGCTGGTCCGCGACAAGCTCGCCGGGCTGATCCGCACGCCCGATGACCTCTGAGACCCATCGCCTCCATGTCGCCGCCGCCGTCGCGCACGCCGTGCGCGCGCTGGCCGACCTCGCGGTCCCGCTCCTCTTCGGCCTCTTCGCCGGCTCGCGCCAGAGCAGCTTCGGGGCGATCCTCTTCGGGATCGCGGGCGTCGGCGCGGCCGCGGCGATCGGGATCGCGCGCTGGCGGACGACGACCTACCGCGTCACCGACCGCGCGCTGCACTTCCGCTCGGGCGTCTTCTCCCCCGACGAGACCGTCGTACCGATCGACCGCGTGCAGGCCGTCGACACGATCGCCGGCCCGATCCAGCGGCTCTTCGGCGTCACCGGCCTGCAGGTCCAGACCTCCGGCGGCGGCGACAAGGCCGAGGTCATCCTCACCTCGCTCTCCGGCGCCGGCGCCCGCGAGCTGCGCGCCGCACTCGGCCACGCCGACCAGATCGACGACACCGTCAACCGCCGCCGCCTGACCATGGGCGGCATGCTGATCACGGCGCTCACCGCGCCGCAGCTCGGCGTCGTGCTTCCGGTCCTCGGCGGCCTGTTCGGCCTGCTGCAGAACGGCCTGATGGGCGAGAGCGAGACGTTCGTCCGCAGCGTCAACTCGGTCCACGAGGTCGTCCTCATCGCGCTGGCCCTGCTGGTCGCCGCGTGGGCGCTGTCGTTCCTCGGCTCGGTCATCGCGTTCTCGGGCTTCGAGATCCAGCGCTCCGACGGGCGCCTGCGCATCGGGCGCGGGCTGCTGCAGCGCCGCGCCGTGAGCGTCCCCGCGGCGCGGGTCGACGGCGTGCAGATCGTCGAGAGCCTGCTGCGCCGTCCGTTCGGCCTGGTCACCCTGCGCCTGGAGGTCACGAGCCTCGGCGGACGCGAGACGGCCGAGCGCACGCTGTTCCCGCTGCTGCCGCGCGCCGAGGTCGAGCCGTTCCTCGCCACGTTCCTCCCCGAGCTGGCGGGCACGCTCGCGCTGCCCCAGCGCCCGCCGGCCCGCGCCCGTCGCCGCTACCTCACGCGGCCGCTGCTCGCCGCGGTGGCCGCGAGCGCCGTGCTGGTCGCGATCGTCCCCGCCGCGTGGCCGGCGGTGCCGGTGCTCGTCGTGATCGCGGTCGCGATCGGCCTCGACGGGTTCTCCGCCGCGGGCCTGCACGTCGAGCCCGCGGGGACCCGCGTCGTCCTCCGCGCCCGCCACCGCGCGGCCCGCGTCACGCTCGTCGCGCGCCGCCGCCGGCTGCAGCAGCTCGGCGTGTCGCGCTCCATCCTGCAGCGCCGGGCGGGGCTGGCGACCGTGTCGGTCGATGTCGCCCGCGGCACCCGCCTCGCCGTGCGGCACGTCGACCTGCCGCTGACGGAGGAGTTCTTGTCGTCCTTGGACGCGCGGGGGTGGCGGGCGGGGGCTTAGGGCGGCCCGGTCGTGGCGTCCAGCCCCGGCGCTCCGGCGCAGCGGGCGTGGTTTGGGGCAGTGACGGGGAGGTTGGCGAAGGGTGCGGGCGCGGCCTGTCCTCCGCGGGCGCCGGCGGGCGATCCGTGCTGGATTGCCCCCGATATGCGGGGTCAAACCAGCACGCATCGACTCGCCCCCGAACGCTCGTCCTCTAGTGACGCTCTGCACGTCATTCGACGTCGAGCATCCCCCCGGCCCTGGCGCGCGCGGAGGACAGACCAGCGCGCGCGCCCCCGATCACGCACTCGTCATTGCCGACAGACCACGCCACGCACCCACCCGCCAACGCCCGGGCGGAGCGCCCTCAGGCCCCCGGCAACCGCCCCAGGTGCACTTCGCCCGCGTTCAGCGCGGTCCGGCCCCCGCCCGCCAGCTCCACGACCAGCCGCCCCTCGTCGTCGATCCCCGACGCGATCCCCGTGCCGTCGGCCCACGTCACCTCGAAGCCCGCCAGCGCGTCGCGCGCGCGCCACGCATCGAGCACCGCCGTCGTCGGGAGCGCCAGCCCGCGCTCCAACCGCACCAACAACTCCGCCAGGAACGGCTCGACCGCGTCCCGCCCGCGCCCCAGCGTTCCGGCCTTGGCCCACAGCTCCGACGGCAGGTCGCCCGGATCGACCGCGACGTTCACGCCGATCCCCAGCACCGTCCAGCCCTCGTGCGGCCGGCCCTCGGCGAGGATCCCCGCGACCTTCCGTCCGCCGACCAGCACGTCGTTGGGCCACTTGATCGTCGCGTCCGCGCCGCACGTCTCCGCCACCGCCACCGCGGCGACCAG
>DASYBY010000270.1:0-1980 GCA_036500525.1 Baekduia sp.
TGTGCTCTACCAACTGAGCTAACTCGCCTGGGCGCGGAAGGGTATCGCGGCCGGTAGCCTCGGCGCCGTGTCGCGACGTGTGGTTCTCGCCCTCGGTGTGATCCTCGTCGTTGTGGCGGGTGGTGTCTTCCTGCTTGTCCGACCGCATGGGGAGGAGGAGAAGGCCGCCGTCGGCGATCCGTTGGGCGAGGCGCTCGCCTATGCGCCGGCGTCCGCGGAGCTAGTCGCCGCCCTCGAAGTGCAGGCCGGATCGCCGCAGGGCGACGCGCTGCGCAGGCTCGCCGAGACCTTCCCGGCCGCCCGCTTTGGCGCCGACGCCGTCCGCGGCGCCGTGCGCTCCCTGGGCTTTGACGCCGACCAGGACCTGCCGTCGCTCCTCGGCGGCCCGATCGTGCTCGCTGGTCCAGCAAAAGCCGTGACCCAGGTCGCGGGCAACGCCGCCGGCCTGCAGCTCGACCTCGCGCCGGTGCTCCAGGCGGGCGCCATCGCCGCGGTGGTCGGACGCTCAACCGACGACGTTCAAGCCGTCCTCAAGCAAGCCGTCGACGACCGCCGCCTCATCAAGCTCCCCGACCTCAAGCCCGGCGTCACCCAGTACCGGCTCCCGAACAACTCCGGCGTGCTCGGCGCCCGCGACGGCGACCTCGTCCTCGCCGGCGACACGCCCCGCCTGAAGGCGGCCTTCGACCTCCGCGGCCGCCGCGGCGGCCTGACCCGCGCGACCTTCGAGCAGCGGCTCGGCCCGGTCCCGCAGCCGGCCCTCATCCTTGCCACCGCCCAACCGCGGGCGCTGATCGGTGACGCGGCCAACGGCGTCCCGTGGGTCGACGCCCTGCGCGGCGGCGCCGTCTCGATCCGCCTCGCCGACCCCGGCGTCCGCGTCAGCGTCCACCTCGCGACCGACCCGACGAAGCTCCGCCCCCAGGACCTCCCGCTCGCCCCCGGCCCGGCCGCGCCCCAGCCCGCCGCCGGCACCACGCTCGCCAACGCGGGCATCCGCGACCTCAGCCAGACGATCCACGTCCTCGACGCGGCGCGCGGCGCCATCGACGTCCCCTTCCTCGACTCCGTCACCGACGCGCTCAACACGCTCGACTCGGTCAAGGGCCCGCTGAAGACCTTCGGCCGCATCGACGTCGACGCCGCGCTCATCGACCAGTTGACCGGGACGACCACGATCACGCAGGAGCCCAACGGCCTCGCGCTGCGCGCCCAACTGCGCGACGGCGACCCGCTGCGCACGGCGCTCAACCGCATCGCCTCGATCCCCGACTTCATCATCAACGCCGCCAACATCACCGACTTGGACCTCGACAAGGCCGGCGACGACGCCTACGAGGTGCGCCGCAAGGGCACGACCTTCCTGAAGGTCGCCGTCCTGGGCACCACGCTGGTGGTCACCAACGACCTCACGGCCGACCCCAAGCGCATCGCGGCGCGCCCCGCGCGCAACACACAGTCAAAGGGGGCCCTCGCCTTCCACCTCGAGGGCACCGCGATCCAGGACCAGCTCGTCGAGCGCCTCGGTCTGCCGGGCCTCGCGCGCCTGGTCCTCGGCGGCTTCGGCGACCTCGACGGCTCGGCGATCTCCAGCACCGCCGCGACCGACCTCGACGCCGCGCTCACCCTCGAGCGCTGACGCGAGCCCCGGGGCAACCGACGCCCCGGGGCACGCCCCGCACCACCTACTGCCCGAAGGCCATCACCTGATGGATCCCCGTGGGCTTGTTGGTGTACTGCATGTTGAACAGCGGCAGCGGCGAGTAGTTGACCATCGTGGTCTTCTCGGTCCACTTGCTCGGATCCGCGCCCTGCTTGGCGGCCAGCGTCTTGCCGGCGCCGGCCAGCGCCGCCCACAGCTCCGAGGAGCAGCGGGAGACCTTGCCGTCACCGCAGTAGGACAAGTGGTACTTGCCCTTGACCGGCTTGCCCAGCTCGGTGCGCAGGTCCTTGTCCATGTACTGGTGCCACCCGGCGTAC
>DASYBY010000271.1:0-6547 GCA_036500525.1 Baekduia sp.
TGCAGATCCACGGCGGCTACGGCTACATCGAGGAGTACCCGGTGTGCCGCTTCTACCGCGACGCCAAGATCCTCACGATCGGCGAGGGGACCGACGAGGTCCAGCAGATGGTCATCGCCCGCGCGCTGGGCGCGTAGGACATCATGTCGCTTCCGCAGTCGGTCAGGATCCGCGAGGTGGGGCCGCGTGACGGCTTCCAGAACGAGCCCGAGGTCATCGGGACCGACGACAAGGTCAAGTTGATCGACCTGCTCGCGCGGACCGGCGTGCCGCGCCTGGAGGTCACGTCGTTCGTGCGCGCCGACGTCATCCCGCAGTTGGCCGACGCGGCCGAGGTGCTGGAGCGCATCGACGTGCCGGACTCGGTCGCCGTCACCGTGTTGATCCCCAACGAGCGCGGGTTCGACAACGCGCTGGCGCACCGGGCGCGCTTCGGCGAGATCAACTGCTTCATGTCGGCCAGCGAGTCGCACAACCAGGCCAACGTGAACCGCACGATGGAGGAGTCGCTGGCCGGGCTGGAGAAGGTCATCGGCCGCGCGGTGGGCGAGGGGCTGCGCGCCGAGGGCGTCATCAGCGTGAGCTTCGGCTGCCCCTACGAGGGCCACGTGCCGCCCGAGCGCGTCTTCGGGATCGCCGAGCGGCTGATCGCGGCGGGCGCGTCGGAGATCGGCTTCGGCGACACCACCGGCATGGCCAACCCAGTGCAGGTCGGCGAGTTCTTCGGCGCGGCGCGGGCCGCGCTCGGCCCCGGCGTCGAGCTGACCGCGCACTTCCACAACACGCGCGGGCAGGGGCTGGCCAACGTGTACGCGGCGCTGCAGGCGGGGTGCGCGAGCTTCGAGTCGAGCTTCGGCGAGCTGGGCGGCTGCCCGGTGCCCGCCGGTGCGACCGGCAACATCGCCACCGAGGACCTCGTCTCGATGCTGCACGAGATGGGGATCGAGACGGGGATCGACCTGGACAAGATGCTCGGCGCGGCCCGCGCGGCGCGCGACGTGCTCGGCCGCCCGCTCGGGTCGCACACGCTGGTGGCGGGGGCCATCGAGTGGCATGCGTGAGCTCAGCCCGATCCTGATCGCCAACCGCGGGGAGATCGCGATCCGCGTGGCGCGGACCGCGCACGCGCTGGGGCTGGCGACGGTGGGTGTGGTGACCGCTCAGGACGGTGGCGCCGCCCACGCGGACGCCGTGGACGTGGTCGTCCCGATCGCCTCCTACCTCGACGCCGACGAGCTGCTGCGCGCCGCGCGCGCGACCGGCGCGCGGTCGGTCCACCCGGGCTACGGGTTCCTGAGCGAGAACGCCGCGTTCGCGCGCGCCGTGGTGGACGCCGGCCTGACGTGGATCGGCCCGCCGCCGGCCGCCATCGAGCTGATGGGCGACAAGGGCGCGGCCAAGGACGCGGCGGTCGCGGCGGGCGTGCCGGTCGTGCCGCCCGGCGACGCGGGCGGCTTCCCCGTCGTCGTCAAGGCCGTGGCCGGCGGCGGCGGCAAGGGCATGCGCGTCGTGCGCGCGGCCGAGGAGCTGGAGGCCGCGACGGCCGCCGCGCAGCGCGAGGCGATGTCGGCCTTCGGCGACGACCGTGTGATCGTCGAGCGCTACCTGGAGCGCCCGCGCCACATCGAGGTGCAGGTGCTCGCCGACCGCCACGGCGCCTGCGTGCACCTGGGCGAGCGCGAGTGCTCGCTGCAGCGCCGCCACCAGAAGGTCGTGGAGGAGGCGCCGTCGCCGGTCGTCGGGCCGCAGCTGCGCGCCGAGATGGGCGCGGCGGCCGTCGCGCTCGCGCAGGCGTGCGGGTACGAGGGCGCCGGGACGGTCGAGTTCATCGCCACCGGCGACGGCAGCGACTGGTTCTTCCTGGAGATGAACACGCGGTTGCAGGTCGAGCATCCGGTGACCGAGTTGGTGTACAACGTCGACCTCGTCGAGCAGCAGCTCCGGGTCGCCGCGGGTGAGCCGTTGGCGCTCACGCAGGACGCGCTCGTCCCGCAGGGCCACGCCGTCGAGGCGCGGCTGTACGCCGAGGATCCGGCGGCCGGCTTCCTGCCCGCGACGGGCACCGTCCGCGTCTACCGGGAGCCCGACGGCCCGGGCGTGCGCGTCGACTCGGGGATCCGCCTCG
This sequence comes from Baekduia sp., assembly GCA_036500525.1. GTDB lineage: Bacteria > Actinomycetota > Thermoleophilia > Solirubrobacterales > Solirubrobacteraceae > Baekduia. The sequence goes on from DASYBY010000271.1 coordinate 2,126, forward strand.
GCTCCGAGGTCGGCACCGCGTACGACCCCATGTTGGCCAAGGTCATCGCCCACGGCCCGGATCGCGCGACCGCGCTCGATCGCCTCGACCGCGCGCTGGCGACCTTCGCGCTGGCCGGCGTGACGACCAACGCCGCGTTCTCCCGCGCGCTGCTGGCGCGCGACGACGTCCGCGCCGGCGAGCAGGACACCGGCCTGCTGGAGCGCGCGCTCGCCGACCTCGACGCCACGCCGCCCGCCGACCTGGTCCCCGCCGCCATGCTCGCCGCCGCGGGCACCGCGCACCCCGCCGGCCCCTGGCGCCGCGCGCTGGACGGCCACGGCGAGGCCCGCGTGCACGCGGGCGAGGTCACGGTCGGCGACCGCACGTGGAAGAGGTCAGACCCCTTTTCGCACCGCGACTGCAACAAGGGGTCTGACCCCTTTTCGCAGGGTGGCTGCAACAAGGGGTCTGACCCCTTGGTGCGGATCACCTTGGACGGCGTCACCCGCCGCTACGCGGTCGCCGTCGGCGACGATGCCGTCTGGATCGCCCGGGACGGCCATCACCTGGAGGTCCGCACCGAGCGCAAGGTGCGCACGGGCGCGGGGGCGCTGGCCGGCTCGCTGGAGGCGCCGATGCCCGGGACGGTCCTGCTCGTCCACGTCGCCGACGGCGACACGGTCGCGGCGGGCGACGTCCTGGTCGTCCTGGAGTCGATGAAGATGGAGTTGTCGATCGCCGCGCCGCACGCGGGCACCGTCGCCGGGCTGGACCTGGCGGTCGGCGACCGCGTCGCACTCCGCCAGCCGCTGGTCGCCGTGATCGCCGAGGACGAGGGAGAGACCGCATGAGCGTGACCGACACAACCACCACCAACCGCGCTGCGCATCTCGAGCTGATCGCCGACCTCGACGCCCGCCTCGAGCGCGTGCGCGCCGGCGGGGGAGAGCGCTCGCGCGCACGCCACGTCGCGCGCGGCAAGCTGCTGCCGCGCGACCGCGTCGAGCGCCTCTGCGACCCCGGCGCGCCGTTCCTGGAGCTGAGCGCGCTCGCCGCCGAGGAGCTCTACGACGGCGCCGCGCCCGGCGCCGGGATGGTCACGGGCGTCGGCGTCGTCCACGGCCGCCGCGTCGTGATCGTCGCCAACGACGCCACCGTCAAGGGCGGGACCTACTACCCCGTGACGGTCAAGAAGCACCTGCGCGCGCAGGAGGTGGCGCTCCACAATCACCTGCCGTGCGTCTACCTCGTCGACTCCGGCGGCGCGTTCCTGCCGATGCAGGACGAGGTCTTCCCCGACCGCGAGCACTTCGGCCGCATCTTCTACAACCAGGCCAACATGTCGAAGGTCGGCATCCCGCAGATCGCCTGCGTCATGGGGTCCTGCACCGCCGGCGGCGCCTACGTGCCGGCGATGAGCGACGAGACGGTCATCGTCCGCAACCAGGGCACGATCTTCCTCGGCGGCCCGCCGCTGGTGAAGGCCGCCACCGGCGAGGAGGTCACGCCCGAGGAGCTGGGCGGCGGCGACCTGCACGCGCGCACCTCCGGCGTCGTGGACTACCTCGCCGAGGACGACGAGCACGCGCTGGAGATCGTGCGCGAGATCGTCAGCACGCTCCCGGTGCAGGCCGCCCCGCCCTGGGAACGCGCCGCGCCCCGGCCGCCGGCCGGCGACCCCGACGCGCTGCTCGACGTCGTGCCGACCGACGCCCGCACGCCCTACGACGTCCGCGACCTCCTGCGCCACGTCGTCGACGGCGGCGAGCTGCACGAGTTCAAGGAGCTCTACGGCACCACGGTCGTCTGCGCGTTCGCGCACCTCGACGGCCACCCGGTCGGGATCATCGGCAACAACGGGATCCTGTTCAGCGAGTCCTCGCTGAAGGCCGCGCACTTCATCGAGCTGTGCGACCGCCGCGCCATCCCGCTCCTGTTCATCCAGAACATCAGCGGGTTCATGGTGGGCAAGGACTACGAGGCCGGGGGGATCGCCAAGGACGGCGCCAAGCTCGTCACCGCCGTCGCCTGCGCGCGCGTCCCGAAGATCACGATGGTCGTCGGCGGCTCGTTCGGCGCCGGCAACTACGGCATGTGCGGGCGCGCCTACTCGCCGCGCTTCCTGTTCATGTGGCCCAACGCGCGCATCAGCGTCATGGGCGGCGAGCAGGCCGCGACCGTGATGACCGAGGTGGGGCAGCCCGAGGTCGGCGCCCAGCTGCGCGACCAGTACGAGCACCAGGGGCGCCCGGTCTACTCGACCGCGCGGATCTGGGACGACGGCATCATCGACCCGCGCGACACCCGCGCGGTGCTCGCCCAGGCGCTGGCCGCGTGTGCCGTCGCGCCGCTGGACGACGTCGGCTACGGCGTCTTCCGGATGTAGCGGCGGGGCGCCACGCCCGGCCCTCCCGCAGGCGGGGGATCAAGGGCGGTCGCCGAACCGTCGACATAGGTAGGGATAGCGCGGTCCCCACCCCCTGCGTCCGCACGACACCGGCTCGGCGCTCTCGCACGCCCCATGCGCTCCCTCTCCCGCTCCATCCGCGGCTGGATCACCGACGCCCCGCTCGCGCGCGTGCGGTTGTTCTTCCTCGTCTTCGCGGTCGCCGACGCCGTGATGACCGCCGCCGACAACCTCGGCGGCGACCGGTCGGCGCCGCTGCGGCTGCTGGGCATCGTCCTCCCGCTCGCGCTCGCGGCCCACTGGATCGTCGGACATCGCCGCGGGGGCTTCCCGCTCGCGGGCGAGCCGCTGGAGGCGCTGGCGCTCTTCGCGACCGTCTACGCCACCGACGGCTCGCCGTTCCTCCCGCTCTTCGGCCTGGTCTTCCGCTCGCTCTACGGCGGCGCGGCCCTCGCGTTCGCGCGGTACGCGCTCTGGTCGGTCGCGCTGCTGGCCGCCCACGCCGGCCGCGGGTCCGACGATGTGGCCGACGACGTCTCGCGGGTCGTCGGCCTGGCGATCATCCCCGCGCTGATGCCCGCGCTGCGCTCCGCGCTCGACGGCGTGGCGGCCGGCGAGCGGCGGCTGCGCTCGCTCGTGCACAACTCGACCGACATCATCATGGTGGTCGACGAGCAGCTGCTGATCGGCTGGCAGTCCGACGCGATGCGCGCGGTGCTCGGCCACGAGCCCGCCGAGCTGCTCGGCACGCCGCTGCTCGACCTCGTCGACACCGACGACCGGCCGGCGCTGGCCGGTTACGTGCGGCGTGCCCGCATCCGCCCCGGCACCACCGAGACCCTGCGGCTGCGCGTGCGCCACGGCGACGGCGCGCTGCGCGACGTCGAGGCGGTGCTCGCCGACCACCGCGACGACCCGAGCGTCGGCGGGTTCGTCCTCAACCTGCGCGACGACACCGAGCGCCGGCGGCTGGAGGGCGAGCTGCGCGAGCTGGCGGCGCGGCTCGAGCGCGAGGCGCTGTACGACTCGCTCACCGGCCTGCCCAACCGCCGCATGCTGTTCGCCCACCTGGCCGGGGGCATCGCCGAGGCCTCCAACGCCGGGACCGAGGCGGTGGTCATGCTCATCGATCTCGATCAGTTCAAGGAGCTCAACGACACGCTCGGCCATCAGGCGGGCGACGACCTGCTGCGCGAGATGGGTCCGCGGCTGACGTCGGCGCTCGGCCCGGAGGATCTCGTGGCGCGCCTCGGCGGCGACGAGTTCGCCGTGCTGCTGGCGCCCGGCGCCGGGACGATCGAGGCCGAGCAGGTGGCCGCGCGGCTGCAGACGGCCATCCAGGAGCCCTTCGTCTACCAGGGCATGAGCCTGCTCGTGCGCGCGAGCATCGGCATCGCGGTCTATCCCGAGCATGCGCCGGACGTCGAGACGCTCATGCAGCGCGCCGACGTGGCCATGTACCTCGCCAAGTCCCACGGGGTCGGCCACGAGGTCTACGCCACCGCGCGCGACGGGCACTCCAAGGAGCGCCTGAGCCTGATCGGCGAGCTGCCCGCGGCGATCGCCGGCGACGCGATCGTCGTGTACTACCAGCCGCAGCTCGACCTGGCCACGGCGCAGATCACCGGGGCCGAGGCGCTCGTCCGCTGGGAGCATCCCGAGCACGGGCTGCTGCCGCCGGCGTCGTTCCTCGCGCTGGCCGAGCACGCCGGGCTGATGCGCGCGCTGACGCTGCGCGTGCTCGACCAGGCGCTGGAGCAGTGCGCGCGCTGGTACGCGGACGGCCTGCGCCTGGACGTCGCCGTCAACCTCTCGGCGCCCGACCTGATGGACCGCGCGCTGCCCGCCGAGGTGGGCGAGCGGCTGGCGCGGTGGGGCGTCGACCCGGCGTGCCTGCGCCTGGAGATCACCGAGACGATCATCAGCGCCGACCCCGACCGCGTGATCGAGGTGATGGCCGCGCTGCGGGCGCTCGGCGTGACGCTCTCGCTCGACGACTTCGGCACCGGCTCGTCGTCGCTGGCCTACCTGCG
>DASYBY010000272.1:0-2517 GCA_036500525.1 Baekduia sp.
TGAGCGGGCGGCCGGGCTCGAGCGGCCGGGTCCCGGCGGGCGTCTCGACCCGCAGCAGCTTGCCCGAGAGCAGCGTCACGGTCGTCGCCGCGCGGGTGATCGCCACGCGCACGGTCCGTCCGCGCCAGTGCACCGCCCGCAACGTCACGCCGCTCAACTGCGGCGGGAGGCTGGGATCCAACACCAGCCGATCGCCGCGCCAGCGCATCCCCGAGTAGCCATACAAGAACTCCTGCAGGAACCCGCCGGCGCCCGTGGTGAACGTGAACGCGCCGCCGGTCCGCGCCTCGGAGAACTGCTCGTACGGACCGCGCATGAACGGGTCGACGCTGCGCTTGGTGAACGTGAACGCCGCGCAGCCCGGCGTGCCGAGCTGCGACGTGAGCAGCGCGTGGATCGCGTCGGTCATCGACGGACCGTCGGGATCGGTGCGCGGGACGTAGTAGTCGAGCGCCGCCTGCGTGACCGCCGCCGGCTGCGGGTTCTCCCACGGGTAGGCCAGGAGCGCGACGTCGGCCTGCTTGACCGTGTCGCCCTTGTACCCCGCGAACTCCGGCTGCACGTTCGTCGTCGGAGCGGCCGGCAGGATCCGCAGCGCGCCCGCCGTCCGCGCCCACGATGCCGGCGCGCCGTGCCCCGTGAGGCCCGCGATCGAGCGCGCGATCCGCAGCGTGTCGCGCGCGGCCACGTTGGTGTAGATCGAGTCATCGACCTTCTCGTGGTACTCGTCGGGGCCGATCACCGTGTCGATCGAGCGCGTCCCGTCGGGGTTGCGGTGCGTGCGGCTGACCCAGTAGTCGGCGATCTGCGACACCACCGGCCACGCCCGCGCCGCCAGCCACGAGCGATCGCCCGTCGCCAGCCAGTACTGCCACATCGCGAGCGCGATGTCCGAGCTCACGTGCAGCTCGTACTTCCCCGTGTTGCAGCAGCTCGGGGTCTCCTCGGCGCCGCTCAGCGCGCTCTCCCACGGGTAGCGCGCGCCGCGCAGCCCGGTGCGGCGCGCGTGCGTCTGCGCCGCGGGCAGGCGGTCGACCCGGTACTGCAGCATCTGCCGCGCCAGCGCCGGGGCGGTCGCCAGCAGCGACGGGTACATCCACGTCTCGCTGTCCCAGAACGCGTGGCCGTTGTAGCCGTCGCTCGACAGTCCGCCCGGCGACGGCGCCCACGGCGTGTCGTCGCGGACGCTGGCCAGCAGCGCGAAGTACGCGGAGCGGACCTGCGCCTGCAAGCGGGCGTCACCATCAACTTGGATGTCGGAGGCCCAGAGCCGCGCCCAGGCGGCGTCCGAGCTGCGGCGGGCGCGCCTATAGCCGCGGCGCGCCTCGTCGCGCGCGGCGCCGACCGCCCGCACGTGGGGTGACGCATCGTCCGGCGCGCCCGCGGTCGCCGGCCGGCCGTGGTCGCTCGACACCGCGACCCCGACGGCCTTCGTGAAGGTGTAGGTCTTGCCCGCGCGGGCGCTCAGCGTCAGGCGCTGCGCGGCGCTCTGGCGATCGCCGACGCCCACCGCTCCCGCAGCCCCCGGGCCGTCGAGCAGCGACGCCACCGTCGCGCTCACGCCCAACCCGCGCGTACGCACGTCGACCCACTGGCGCCCGGCGCCGTGCCCGGTCCCGACCGGCGCCGTGTACTCGGCGCCCGCGCCGTCGATCACGTCGGTGACCGTGACGCGCCCGCTGAACCGCGGCGTGATCCGCAGCCGGACCAACGCGGCGTGCGGCCGCGCGCGGTCGGTCATGACGTCGTAGCGGACCGCCGTGGAGCGGCCGCCGCGCGAGACCCACCTGAAGCTCGTCGTCAGCGTCCCGGTCCGCAGGTCGAGCGCCTGGCGGTAGTCGCGCTCGCTCCCGCGGCCGGGGAGGAGCGGGCCGCTCCCGTCGTCGTACGTCAGCGTCGACCATGTCGGCAGCGCCGCCCGGCGCTCGATCAGGCCCTCGTCCTTCTTGGTGGTCTTCGCGTACAAGCCCTGGACCTCCGACTGCATCGCCAGCGGCTTGCCGCCACCCGCCAGCTGCACGTGCCCGAAGCCCTGGCCGAGCACCGGCTGGCGCCCCGCGAGGTAGCCGTTGCCGATGAACGCGGGGGCGAAGCCCTTCGCCGCGGGGTCGTGCGTGCTGAGCACGAAGCCCGGCGGCGTGGCGGCGTGCGCGGACGCGGTGAGCGAGGCGCCGGCGGCGGACACGACGACGAGCGTGGAGAGAACGCGAGCGAGACGCGACACGGTGGGGAGGACCTCCTCGAGCAAGCAGACAGCCGCGCTTGCGATACCCGCCGCCGGCGCACCGCGAACCACCCGTGTCGCCTTGTGACCACCGGCCACCCGGAGTAGCTTCAAGCCATGAGCCCCATCCCCGGCGAGCCGCTCGAGCCCTCCCGCCAAGAGCTGACGACCAGCGACGGGCGCAAGTTCAAGCTGAAGATCCCGGGCCTCAAGCCGCCGATCAAGCCCGGCCGGACCGAGGAGCGCGGGAGCGCCGAGCCGCCGCGCGACGACCCGCGCCCGCCGGTCAACCC
>DASYBY010000273.1:0-2184 GCA_036500525.1 Baekduia sp.
GCTGACGATCAGGACGCTCGTGACCACCAGGTAGCCGAGGATCATCCACAGCAGGTAGAACGAGTTGGCCGGGACCAGCGGGTCCAGGTGGATGCCCCGGAAGATGTCGGGCATCGCGATGATCGTGATCGAGCCGTCCAGGGTCGCCAGGAGCACGGCGAGCGTTGCGTTGGACAGCGCCATCCACTTGTAGCGATCGGGGTGTACGGCGCGCACAAGCAACAATATACAGGGCGGCTGTACAGGTAGCCTGACCGATCTCGTCTACACTGCCTGCCATGGCCGGCCGGGCGCCCTCCACATCGCCGCTGGCGCACGAGCTGCGCGAGACCATGGGGCGCGTCGTCCGGCGCCTGCGCGCCGAGCCCGGTCCGCCGGTTCCCGTGCTCACCGTCCTCGGCCGGCTGGGGCGCGGCGGCCCTGCCAGCATCAGCGACCTCGCCGCGGCCGAGCGCATGCGCCCGCAGTCGATGGCGCAGACCGTCCGCGAGCTGGAGACCGCCGGCCTGGTCTCGCGCCGTCCGGATCCGGAGGACCGCCGGCGGGCCTTCGTCGAGCTCACCGCCGCCGGCGCCGCGAAGCTCGAGGCCACGCGCGTGGCGCGCGAGGACTGGCTCGCGCAGACGCTCGACGAGCAGCTCGACGCCGAGGAGCGCGAGCTGCTGCAGCGCGCGCTCGTGCTGCTGGGGCGCATCGCGGACGCCTGAGCGGCGCTACACGGCGGACGCGATGACGTGGGCGTGCTCGTTCTCGGGCGGCGTGCCGTAGGCGTAGAGCACCAACTCGACGTCGCCGTGGTTGACGGTCTGCAGCGGCGTGCCGGGCGCGACGTTGACGACGCCGCCGACGGGGACGTCGTGGCGCTCGGGCGGCTCGCCGAGGTACATCGAGAGCGTCCCCGCGACGACCACGAACGTCTCCTCCTGGTCCTCGTGCCAGTGGCGGCGGCCCTGGGCGCCGGGCTCGTAGCGCCAGACGTTCGCGCGGGTGTGGGTGAAGCCGGCGAGCTCGCTCAGCTCGGCGACGTGGCGCACCGGCTCCTGCGGCTCGTGGGGGCGCGTGATCCACGCGAGCTGGTCGGGGCGGACGACGCGGAAGGCCATGGGCGGCAGCGTACGGCGGCGGCGAGTGCCGTGGCCGCCACGGTATCCGCCGGCCGGAGGCGGCTGTACGGTCGCGCCGCATGGGACTCTTCGACGGCGGGGGCGCCGGCTCGGGCGAGCCGTGGCAGGTGGACGTGGTGACGCTCGAGTACGTGTTCTCGGGCACGGTCGACGCGGCCGGGCAGAAGTGGGGGTGGGACTACTTCCAGGCGGCCGGCGGCCGCGGGCCGGCCCGGACCTTCGACCTCCACGTCGCCGACGCGCGGCCGACCGGCACGCATCCGGTGCCCGAGGTCACCGACCAGGTCGTCTCGTTCTCGCAGCGCACGGCGATGGTGGCGCTCGTGCCGCGCGACGCGCCGGCGATCGCCGTGTGGGAGAAGTGGAACGTGATGGCGCCGGTCGCCGTCGAGATCCTCCTCGGCCCCTACGCGCTGTCGGGCCTGGTCTTGTCACCCGACGCGAGCCCGACGACCCCGATCCTGGCGTCGAGCTTCGGGATGCGCGACGCCACGCTCCGCCGCATCGACGGCGCCGGCGACGGCACACCGCTCAGCCTGCCCCACGCCACGGTGCACTCGGCCTTCGTCCACGCAGCGAGCGCGCCGCGGGGCTGAGGGGGCGGAGGGAGGGCGCCTGACACGCAAGCGTTCGTCGAGCGTTTGGCGAGCGTCAGGCGTTACACTGTCGGGGTATGAGTAGCACGGCATACGCGACCGAAGCGGCGTTCGTGAAGGAGCTCGGCAAGCTCGAGACCGCCGATATCGCGCGGGCTACGGGCGCTGACAAGACGTCGGTTCGGGCGTGGGTGCGTGGTGACCGGTCCCCTTCGGGTGTCTACGGCGAGCGGCTGGCCGAGCTCTCGGCGCTGGTCGAGCGCTTGGCGCACGTGCTGCAGCGTGACTTCATCCGCGGCTGGCTCATCAAGCCCAACGTCGCGCTGGACGACGGCAAGCCTCTGGACGCGATCGCGGCCGGCGACTATCGCAAGGTCTCGAAGATCATCAGCGCGTTGGAGAGCACGGCGGTCGCCTGAGCTTGTACGACGTCGACGCGACGTGCGTCAGCGGTCGCTGGTGGC
>DASYBY010000274.1:0-5588 GCA_036500525.1 Baekduia sp.
CTCGACATGCTGCCCAAGGGCACGTTGTCGATGGTCATGAAGCTGCCGGCGCTCCAGGGCGTCCGCGACTCGATCCTCAAGGACTTCGGCATCCCGCCGGAGGTCATCGGCGAGATCGGCTTCACCTCGCAGTTCGACACGCGCGACACCGAGCGCGCGCTGGCCGACGCCGGCATCGCGGTCCCCGAGCTGGAGACCTACGCCGAGAAGCTCTGGGACTACTGGGAGCGCACGCTGGACCCGGACCTCTACCGGGACCGCTCGTTCGAGCACGCCGTCAACGGCAAGCGCGTGGTCATCACGGGGGCCTCGTCGGGCATCGGCCTGTCGGCGGCCAAGAAGATCGCCAAGGCCGGCGGCATCCCGATCCTCGTCGCGCGCTCGATGGACAAGCTCGAGGAGGCGCGCGCCGAGATCGAGCGCGAGGGCGGCACCGCCTACGCCTACAGCTGCGACCTGTCGGCGCCCGACTCCATCGAGGAGCTGTGCGCGACGCTGCTGGCCGACCACGCGTCGATCGACATGTTGGTCAACAACGCGGGCCGCTCGATCCGCCGCTCGATCGCGCTGAGCCAGGATCGCTTCCACGACTTCGAGCGCACCGTCCAGCTCAACTACCTCGGCACGATCAAGCTGACGATGGGCCTGCTCCCGCACATGCGCGAGCGCCAGTTCGGCCACATCGTCAACGTGTCGTCGATCGGCGTGCAGACCTCGCCGCCGCGCTTCAGCGCCTACGTGGCCAGCAAGGCCGCGCTCGACGCGTGGACCCGCGTGGCGTCGTCGGAGGTCATCGGCGACAGCATCACCTTCACGACGATCCACATGCCGCTCGTACGGACGCCGATGATCGCGCCGACCAAGATCTACGACTCGTTCCCGACGATCTCGCCCGACGAGGCCGGCGACATCATCTGCGAGGCGATCCGCTCCAAGCCCAAGCAGATCAACACGCGGCTGGGGACGTTCGGCGAGGTGCTCTACGCGGTGGCGCCGAAGGCGGTCGACCAGATCCTCCACATGGCCTACAAGGTCTTCCCCGACTCGGCCGCCGCGAAGGGCGAGAAGGACCCCAACGAGAAGGCCTCCGTGGAGCAGATCGCCATGGCCAACATCATGCGCGGCGTCCACTGGTAGCCAGCCGTGCTGTAGAACCCGCTACACCTATAGGGGTGACGCCGCTCCGCACCCGCAACTACCGCCTGTACTTCTCCGGCCAGCTCATCTCGGTTCCGGGCACGTGGCTGCAGACGGTGGCGCAGGCGTGGCTGGTCCTTCAGCTCAGCTCCAGCGGCAGCGCGCTCGGCCTCACGGTCGCGCTGCAGACGCTGCCGGTGCTGGTCCTGGGGCCGTGGGCGGGCTCGGTCGCCGACGCCGTTGACAAGCGGCGGCTGCTGATCGGGACGCAGGCCGCGCAGGGGATCCTGGCCGCCCTGCTCGGCGCGTTGACGATCGCCGGCGTGGTGCAGCTGTGGATGGTCTGGATCCTCGCGCTGGGCCTGGGCTTCGCCCGCGCGCTCGACGTCCCGACGCGCCAGGCGTTCGTCTCCGAGCTGGTCGACAACGCCTCGCTGCCGCGCGCGATCAGCATCAACTCGACGGTCGCCGCCGCGGCGCGCATGATCGGCCCGGCGGCCGGCGGCGGCATCATCGCCGTCTTCGGCGTCGGGGCGTGCTTCATCATCAACGGGGCGTCGTTCGCCGGCCCGCTGCTGGGCCTCGCGGCGATGAACGTCGGCGCGCTGAACCGCCCCGACGTGCGCGCCGCCCGCACGCCGCGGGCCGTCCGCGCCGGCCTGAGCTACGTCCACGGCCGCCGCGACCTGCTGATCCCGCTGCTGATGATGGCCCTGGTCGGCACGCTGGCCTACGAGTTCCAGGTGACCATCCCGCTGATGGCGCACACGACGTTCGACCTCGGCGCGACCGGCTTCGGCCTGCTCTACGCGGCGATGGGCGCGGGCGCCGTCGTGTCCGGACTGACGGTCGCCGGCCGGGTACCGCCGCGGATCCGGACGATCACGGTGACCGCGCTCGCCTTCGCCGCCGCGCTCGCCGCCGCGGCCCTGGCCCCCACGCCCGCGACGGCCGCCGTCTGCCTGGCCTTCGCCGGCGCGGCGAGCGTCGTGTACTCGTCGATCACCAACTCGATGCTCCAGCTGCGCGCCGATCCTGCGATGCGGGGCCGCGTGGTCGCGCTGTACATCATGGCCTTCATGGGCTCGACGGCGATCGGCGGCCCGCTGGTCGGCCTGGTCGCGCAGCTCGCGGGACCGCGCGCCTCGCTGTGGGCGGGGGTCGTCGGCTGCCTCGGCGCCGCGGTGCTGGCCGCGGCATTCGGGGAGCAGAGCCGCCGGCGGACACTCGCAGGGACTGCGGCGCCCGCACCGCGCGCCCCTCAGGCCGCGGCCCCTCAGGCCCCCGCGCTCGTGTCGACGTCCTCCCACAGCGCGATCAGCGCCGCCTCGAACGCGATCCCGAAGTCCAGCGCCCGCCGCTGACCCGGCGGCATGTGCTCGCCGATCGCGGCCCGCAGCGCCTCGAACTCGGCGATCTTGGCGCGGTGCGCGGCCAACTGGTGCTCGGCCACGACCGCCGGATCGGCGTCGAAGAAGAGCTTGAGGACGCCGGCGTCGCGCAGCTCGGGCAGCTCGTCGGGCGCCTGGTCGCGCCAGGCCTGCAGCGCGGCGCGGCCGCGATCGGTGATCGCGTAGAAGCGGCGGCGGCGGCCGATGTCCTCGCGGCGCTCGGTGACGTACCCGCCCTCGGCCAGCCGGTCGGGCTCGCGGTAGACCTGCGCGTGCGGCGTCGGCCAGAAGTTGTCGACGCTCAGCGCCAGGCGCTGCTTGAGGTCGTAGGGCGTCGCCTCGTCCTCCTCCCAGCGGTCGAGCAGGCCGAGGACGATGTAGGAGGTCGGGGAGAGCCGCAGGTCTTGCAATGGTCTCTTTCGGACGGTACGGTTGGAACCATGAGCATCGTAACCGGCACGGCGACCGATCATCGGCTCGGCTTCACCGACCAGACCGAGGAGGTCCGCGTCCCGGAGCTCGCGGTGTCGGGCGCGGTTCCGGTGTGGCTCGCCGGCGGCCTCGTGCGCGTCACCCCCGCCCAGATGGACTTCGAGCGGCGCAGCGTCACGCACTGGTTCGACGGCATGGCGATGCTCAACCGCTTCGGGTTCGCCGACGGGACCGTCTCCTACGCCAGCCGCTTCCTCGACACCGACGCGCGCCGGGAGGCCCTGGCGTCGGGCGGGGCGGCCGTCAGCGGCTTCGCGACCGACCCGTGCCGCTCGCTCTTCCAGCGCATCCAGTCGACCTTCCGCACGGACCTGACCGACAACGCCAACGTCAACCTCACGCGCCTGGGCGACGAGTACCTCGCGATGACCGAGACGCCGATCCCCGTGCGCTTCGACCCCGAGACGCTCGCCACGCTCGGCCACGACAAGGGCGCCGCGCGCTTCGGCCAGTTGACCACCGCGCACCCGCACCACGACCCCGAGCGGGGCGAGCTGGTCAACTTCGCCGCGCAGCTGGGCCGCAAGAGCGAGTACCGCGTCTACGCGCGGCGCACGGTCGACGAAGGACGCGTCCTGGCGACGATGCCGGTCCGCGAGCCGGCCTACATGCACTCGTTCGCGCTGACGCCGCGGTTCGTGGTGCTGATCGAGAACCCGCTGGTCGTCAACCCGCTCAAGCTCGCGCTGTCGGGCAAGGCGTTCATCACCAACTACGCCTGGAAGCCCGAGCGCGGCGTGCGGATCCACGCCTTCTCGCGCGCGACGGGCGCCCTGCACCGGTCGTGGAAGGCCGACCCGTTCTTCGTCTTCCACACCATCAACGCGTTCGAGGAGGGCGGCGACCTGGTCGTCGACCTCTGCACCTACGAGGACGCGTCGATCATCGGGCTGCTGGAGCTGGAGGGGCTGCGGGCCGGGACCAACGCGCCGGTGCGCGCGTGGCCGACGCGGCTGACGCTGCCGCTGGCCGGCGGCGCCGTGGCGTCGCGGCGGCTGGCCGACGTCGACCTCGAGCTGCCGCGGATCGACTACCGCCGCCGCAACGGGCACGACTACCGCTACGTCTACGGGGCGAGCTCGGGCGACTCGCCGTTCCTCAAGCGCCTGGTCAAGCTCGACGTGAACGACGGGACGTCGCTGGTGTGGGACGAGCCGGGCGCGTGGGCGGGCGAGCCGGTGTTCGTGCCGCGGCCGGGCGCCGAGGCCGAGGACGACGGCGTGGTGCTGTCGGTCGTGCTCGACGCCGACGCGGGCCGGTCGTTCCTGCTGGTGCTCGATGCGGGGACGTTCCAGGAGCTGGCGCGCGCCGAGGCGCCGCACCACGTCCCGTTCGGGTTCCACGGGCAGTTCTTCAGCGGGGCGTAGGGCCGCCGCCCCGGGCCGCGCGCAGCAGCATCTCGGCGGCCCGCGTGCGGGCGTAGAGGACATGGCGCCCCTCGCGCCGGCCCGTGACGAGGCCGGCGCGGCGCAGGACGCCGAGGTGCGCCGACACGCCGGCGGGGCTGGCGCGGAGGCGCCGCGCCAGCTCCTGGGTCGAGATCGGGCGGTCGAGCGCGACCAGGACGGCGGCGCGGCGGGCGCCGAGGAGGTCGTCGAGCGCGCCGGCGTCGGGCTCGGCCGGCGCCCAGAGGCCCGCGACGCCGCGCGGCGCGTAGACGATCGCCGGCTGCCACGGCGGATCGGACATCGGCCAGACCGACGGCCAGGCGAAGGCCGCCGGGACGAGCAGCAGCCCGCGCCCGGCAAGGTCGACGTCCTTGGTCACCTGCTGGTCGACCTCGACCGCTCCGTCGCGCCACGCGACCCCGGGGCCGAGGTCGGAGAAGGCCGCCGACGGACCCTCCGCGGCGAGCCGGCGACCGCGCCACGCGACCTCCGACTCGACCATTGCGAGGATCTCCTCCCACTTCGGGGCGAGGACGGCGGTCCACCACGCGCGCATCTGGCCGACGAGGCGCTCCAGCCCGCGCCGCGGATCGTCGATCAGCGACTGCGCGGCGGCCGGCAGGCCGCCGGGGTAGGCCTGGCGCAGCTCGCGCGCCACGTGGGCCGGATCGGTCTCCAGAACTCTGCGAAACTCAGCCTCCAGTTGAGCCTGAGGCTCGCGCGGCGGTGGGCTCACGAAATCCGGGTACGATCGAGAATCTCGTGGTACCACCGCGTCGAGGAGGTCCCACTCGACCCCGATTATCCGCGGCGCGGCCCAGGTCGCCCACGGCGCGTGGATCGAGAACTTCTCGGGGTCGCGAAGGGCCTCCACGGAGCCCGACAGCTCCATCAGCGGCGAGATCGCGAAGCGCGTGCGGAGCAGGTCGTCGTGGCCGAAGCGGTAGCGGATCACCGGTGGTCCACGGTACCGGCCGATTCGCTTCAGCCCGAATCCGTGGACGGCGGTGGTCCGTGTGCTCGACCCTCCGCGGCGTGCCCGCCCTGCTGCGCCATCCGGGGGTCCTCCCGCTCCTGGCCCTGAACATCCTGGCCCGCGTTCCGCTGGCGGGCTGCGGCGTGCTGCTCGTCGTCCACGGCCACGCGATCACCGGCTCGTACGCCGCGGCCGGCGCGGTGG
>DASYBY010000275.1:0-2758 GCA_036500525.1 Baekduia sp.
CCGACGACCGTGAGCGCCGCGATCGCCGCGACGATCCCCACCAGCCACCGCCCGCCGCGCGCCTCCAGCAGATGCGCGAGCTCGCCCGAGCCCAAGCGCCGCGGAGCCCGCCGCGGACGCCGCGGACCCTGCACCCTGCGCGGCGCCCGCACGCCCCGCGCCGCCCGCGCCGCCCGCGCCGCCCGTCGCTCCCGCGCCCGCCGGTCCCGCTCGTCGAACAGCTCGTCGTAGGTGTCGTCGATCGCCACCCGTCAGGGTTCGGCCCGCCCGCGCGCGCCCCTGCACGATCGCCCGCGCCTACGCGCCCCACACCTCCTCGGCCACCTCCACCACCAGCCGCAGCTTGGCCTCCTGCTCCTCGCGCGAGAGCGCGTTGCCCTCGACCGTCGACGAGAACCCGCACTGCGGCGACAGGCACAGCTGATCGACGTCGACGTGCCGCGACGCCTCCTCGATCCGCCGCTTCAGCTCGTCCTTGGCCTCCAGCTCACCGCGCTTGGTCGTCACCAGCCCGAGCACCACCGTCTTGCCCGACGGCACGAACCGCAGCGGCTCGAAGCCCCCGCTGCGCGCGTCGTCCCACTCCATGAAGAACCCGTCGACGTCCAGCTCGTTGAACAGCGCCTCCGCCACGAAGTCGTAGCCGCCCTCGGCCACCCACGACGACCGGAAGTTGCCCCGGCACATGTGCGTGGTGACCGACATGCCCTCCGGCCGCCCGGCCAGCGACTCGTTGATGTGCGCGATGTAGGCCTCGTGCTGATGCTCGGCGTCGCCGCCGATCTCGGTCACGTGCGCCCGCTGCTCCGGGTCGTTGAGGTACGCCAGGCTCGTGTCGTCGAACTGCAGATAGGTGCAGCCCTCCTCGCCCAGGCGCCGGACCTCCTCCGCGTAGGCCGCCGTCAGGTCGCCCCAGAACTGGTCGAGATCGGGGTAGAGCGTCTCGTCGATCGCCGCGCGGCCGCCGCGGTAGTGGACCATCGACGGCGACGGGATCGTCAGCTTCGGCACCGGCCCGCTGTCGCCGACCGTCTCGCGCAGGAACGCGAACGCGTCGCCGAAGATCGTCTCGGACACGCCGAGGCGGCCGTCGATCTTCATCGCGGCGGGCGTGAAGTCGAGGTCGCCGTCGGCGTTGTGGAAGTGGACCTTGAGATCGCCCGGCGCCCGGCTGACGCCGTCGAGGCTGTAGATGAAGTCCATGTGCCACGACGCGCGGCGGAACTCGCCGTCGGTGGCCGACCGCAGGCCCACGTCGCGCTGCAGCGCGACGACGTCGCGGATCGCCTCGTCCTCGATCCCCCGCAGCTGCGCGTCGTCGATCCGGCCGGCCGCGTGCTCGTCGCGTGCCCGCAGCAGCGCGGACGGCCGGAGCAGGCTCCCGACGTGGTCGGCGCGGAACGGCGGACGGTCGCGAGGGCTCATGGATCGCCTCTACCCACCCAACGGGGGGATTACCGACCGGCAAGCGGGCGTGTAGCCGCTCCAGCCGGAGGGCCCATCGGTCGATGACCCAGGTTGAGCCGTCCGGTCAGAGCCCGGACATCGTCATCGTGTCGCGCACCAGCTGCCGCCTCCTCCTTCCGTACGCCCCGTGCATCGTGGTGGTCCTCACGCTGCTCCCGCTCGACGGCCGCCAGATCGACTGGGTGGCCGTCGGCCTCGCCGCGCTGCTGCAGCTCGTCAGCGGGCTCCCGCTGGCCGCGCCCGCGCGCCGCGACGCGCCCGTGTGGCTGCGGCCCGCGTGCGTCCTCGCGTTCCTCGGCTCGGTCGCGCTGCTGCGCTCCGGCATCGGCGTCGGCGCCGGCGTCGGGCCGCTCGTCTTCCTGCCGGTCATGTGGGCCGCGCTGCAGCGCCGCCGCGCCGAGATGATCCTCGCGCTGGCCGGGATCGCCCCGCTCATCCTCGTCTTCGGCCCGCCCGAGTACGGCGGCGGCAGCTGGCGGGGCGCGGCGCTGCTGCTCGTCGTCGCCACCGCGATCGGCTTCGCGGTGCTGTCGCTGGTGCAGCGGCTGCGCCTGGAGATCGATCACTCCGCGGCGATCCTCGGCGCGATGTCGGAGGGCTACGCGCTCACCCGCGACGGCGAGATCGTCGCGGTCAACCCGGCGCTGTGCGCGATCACCGGCTTCAGCGAGAGCGAGCTGGTCGGCTCCCGGCCGCCGTTCCCGTTCTGGCCGGCCAACCGCCTCGAAGTCTCGGCCGAGCGGCTGCGCACGATCGTCGCCGCGGGTGGCGGCACGTTCGAGATGGAGCTCGCCCGGCGCGACGGCACCACCTTCCCGGCGCAGATCTCCGCGGTCGCCACCGACCTCGGCGACGGCAGCCGCACCTTCCTCAACACGGTGTCCAACATCGCCGAGCGGCGCGAGCACGAGGACGCGATGCGCCGCCACGCCGAGCAGCTCGCGGCGATCGCCGACGTCGTGCGCGTCGTCGGCCACAGCAACCCGCTGGACGCACGCCAGACGATCTGCGCCACGGCCCTCACGCTCTGCGCCGACGCCCATGCCGTGAGCGTCTGGGAGCCCGCGCCCGGCGGCGGACTCATCACCACGGCGACGCGCCCCGAGACTGCCTCGCCGCACCGCATCGGCCCCGACCGCCCGCTGCACGGCGCCCACATGGTGATGGAGACCGGCGAGCCGCTCTTCGTCCCCGACGCCACGACGAGCCCGCACTGCGACGCCCGCCTCATCGCCCAGCTGGGCGCGCGCTCGGTGCTCTTCTGGCCGATCGCCGACGCCGGCGGCGCGCG
>DASYBY010000276.1:0-3231 GCA_036500525.1 Baekduia sp.
GGCGAAGGCGAAGTAGCGCTCGCAGAACACCTCCAGCCAGCGGCGGATCTCGGGCAGGTCGTAGGCACCGCGCTTGGCCTCCGGGAAGCCGGGCGGCCAGTCGCCGGCCTCGACGTCGCGCCACGCATGCCAGGCCAGGAATCCGATCTTCGACGGCCGCATGCCGTAGCGCAGGACATGGAAGAGCGTGAAGTCCTGCAGCGCGTAGGGGCCGATCTTCGCCTCGGTGGGCTGCAGCTCGTCACCGGGCACGAGCTCGGGGCTGATCTCGGTGTCGAGGATCGCGCCCAGCACGTCGAGCACGTCATCGTCGAACTGACGGCTGGAGATCACCCAGCGGATCAAGTGCTGGATCAACGTCTTGGGCACGCCGCCGTTGACGTTGTAGTGGCTCATCTGGTCGCCGACCCCGTAGGTCGCCCAGCCCAGCGCGAGCTCCGACAAGTCGCCGGTGCCGAGCACGATCCCGCCGCGCTGGTTGGCGATGCGGAACAGGTAGTCGGTCCGCAGCCCCGCCTGCACGTTCTCGAAGGTGACGTCGTACACCGGCTCGCCGGCGGCGAAGGGATGGTCGATCTCCGCGAGCATCAGCCGTGCGGTCGGCGTGATGTCCAGCTCGGCCGTCGTGACGCCGAGCGCGTCCATCAGCCGGTGGGCGTTGCCCTTCGTGCCCGTGCTGGTCGCGAACCCTGGAAGCGTGAAGCCCAGGATGTCGCTGCGCGGGCGTCCAGCGCGGTCCATCGCCTGCGCGGCGACGATCAACGCGTGGGTGGAGTCCAGCCCGCCGGAGACGCCGATGACGACCTTCGGATCGCCGATCGCCGCCAACCGCTGCTGCAGGCCGGCGACCTGGATGTTGTAGGCCTCGTAGCAGTCCTGCTCCAGGCGCTGCACGTCGGCGGGCACGAACGGGAAGCGCTCGACCGCGCGCCGCAGGCCGAGGTCGGCGTCGCGCGGCGGGTCCAGCGTGAACGCGACGCGACGGAACCGAGCCGTGCGCGCCGCGTGCGTGCGGCGGTTGTCGTCGAAGGTGCCCATCCGCAGTCGCTCCTGGCGCAGCAGGTCGAGATCGACGTCGGCGACCGAGCGGCGGTCACCGTCGGGGAAGCGATCGGTCTCGGCCAGCAGCACGCCGTTCTCATAGATCATGGTCTGACCGTCCCAGGACAGGTCGGTCGTCGACTCGCCCTGCCCTGCCGCGGCGTACACGTAGGCGGCCAGGCAGCGCGACGACTGCGCCCGGCACAGCAGCTTGCGGTCCTCGGCGCGGCCGATGGTGATCGGGCTGCCCGACAGGTTCAGCAGGACCGTCGCGCCGGCCAGCGCGGCCTCCGAGCTCGGCGGCACCGGCACCCACAGGTCCTCGCAGACCTCGACGTGCACCACCAGGCCATCGACGTCGTCGGCGGCGAAGAGCAGGTCCGGCCCGAACGGCACATCCACCCCACCGATCCGGATCTCGCCGCCACGCTGGTCGTCGCCAGGGGCGAGCTGGCGGCGCTCATAGAACTCGCGGTAGGTCGGCAGGTAGGACTTCGGCGCTACGCCGAGGATCCGGCCGCGTTGCACGACCACGGCGCAGTTGTAGATGCGGTTGCGGTGCTGCAGCGGCGCGCCGACGACCAGGACCGGCAGCAGGTCGGCCGAGCCGTCGACGACCGTGGCCAGCGCGCTCTGCACGCCATCGAGCAGCACATCCTGCATCAGCAGGTCCTCGATCGAGTAGCCCGAGAGCGTCAGCTCCGGAAACACGGCGACCGCCACACCCTCGGCGTCGCACGCGCGCGCCTGGCGCAGGACCGCCTCGGCATTGCCCGGAGGATCGGCGATGGCGATCGCCTCGGTGCACGCTGCGATCCGGGCGAAGCCATGGCGATAGAGGCTGCGGAAGCTCATCGCAGGCCGGCGAGGGCCGTCGCCGCATCGGTGATCTCCGCCCGCATGTTGATCTCCATCATCTTGAGCGCGGCCTCGGCAAGGTCCGGATGGATGTGCGCGACCGCGTCGCGCGGGACGGTCACGCCGAAATGGCGGATGTAGGCGTCCAGCGCGGAGTACAGGATGCATTGCTCGGTGACCTGGCCGACCAGGACGAGGTGCTCGACCTCGCGCTCGCGCAACATGTACTCCAACTGCGTGGCGTAGAAGATCGAGTGGCGCGCCTTGACCAGGAGCGGCACGTCGTCGTCTGGAGCGATCGGGTCGACCAGCGACGGGTCGGCGCCGTCCAGCGCCCACTCAGTGAGCGCCTCGCGTCCGGCGACCCAGTCGCCATGGTTGTCGTTGACGTAGACCAGCAGCGCGCCGGCCTCCTTGGCCTCGGCCACGAGCCGGGCCATGGGCTCGATCACCGTCCGCACCGAGTCACGCAGCGGCTCGGCGTCGTCGTGCTCGTAGCGATTGAGCATGTCGACCACGATCAGGGCGGAACGGGGCATCAGCGGACGCCCTACCCCGTTACGGCGATCGCCGACGCATGCGGCGACCTCGCGCGCGGGTAGCAACGCAGCCATGCCGGCCGACCGCGCCCCGGATCCTGCGAGACCGCCGCGGCTCGCCGGACGCCGCGTCCTGATCACCGGCGCCAGCTCGGGGGTCGGGCTCGAGGCCGTCCGCCGCTTCGCCGCCGAGGGCGCCCGGTTGGCGCTGCTGGCCCGTGGTGCGGACGCGCTGCAGGAGATCGTCGCCGCCGAGCGGCTCGACGCCGTCCTCGTCGCGGTCGATCTCGCGGACCGTGCGGCGGTCGAGCAGGCCGTGCGGACCGCGGCGGACGCCCTTGGCGGGCTCGACATCGTCGTCTCCAACGCCGCCGCGGCCGTCTTCGGCCACGTCGGCGAAGTCCATCCCGATGACTTCGATCGCACGATCGCCGTCACGTTCACCGGCGCCGTGAACGTGATCCGTGCAGCCCTCCCGCACCTGCGCGCGTCGCGCGGGACGATCGTCGCCACCGGATCGCTGATGGCGTCAGTTCCGATGCCGACCTGGTCGTCCTACACGGCCGCCAAGCACGCGCTGCGCGGCTTCCTCAACAGCCTGGCGATCGAGGAGCTCGAGCAGCGCAGCGGCGTGCGCGTCGCGATGATCCACCCGGGCCCGATCGACTCACCGCTCTTCGCCCAGGCCTCCAGCGCCACCGGCCGCCGTCCTCGCGTGCCCCCCGACGCCTATCGCGCCGACGTCATCGCTCAGGCGCTGGTCGAGGTCGCGATCCGGCCGCGCGGCGAGGTC
>DASYBY010000277.1:0-9811 GCA_036500525.1 Baekduia sp.
CCGCCGTACGGGCGTTCGGAGATGCGGTCGGGGTCCTGAACACCAGCGAGGACCCGGACGTGATGCTGCACCTGATCGCGCGCAACCTCTGCTCGCTGATCGGCACCAGACGGTCGAGCATCTACCTGCGCGACGAGAAGACCGGCCTGTTCCACGGGCAGGTCATGCACGAGCTCGGGCTGGTCGGCGAGGCCGACGAGACCGTCGACCTGCGCATCAAGCGCCTGATCGCCGGCACGGCCGCCGACGGCTTCACCCGCGAGATCCTGCGCACGCAGGCGCCCGTCGTGGTCGCCGACGCGCAGGAGGATCCCCGCCCGGTGCGCTCCACGATGCGCGCCTGGAACATCCGCTCGATCCTCGGCGTCCCGATGATCCTCGACGACAAGGTCATCGGCCTGATCTTCTGCGACGACGGGACGACCCGCGGGTTCAGCGACTCGGCCCGCGAGCTGGCCTCGACCTTCGCCGAGCTGGCCGCCGTGGCCATCGCCCAGGCCAAGACCACCGCCCGCCTGCGCAAGTCCGTGCGCACGGTGGCGCGCCAGAACACGCTGCTGCGGCGCGCGACCGAGATGGAGGATCGCCTGACCGAGCTCGTGCTCGAGGGCGGCAGCCTCCAGGAGATCGCCGAGGCGGTCGCCGAGCTCACCGGCAAGCCGTGCGAGATCTACGACCGCGACCACCGCCGCCTCGCCGGCGCGATCCCCGCGTGGATCCAGGACAAGGTCGCCTCGCGCCTGCTCGACAAGACGGTGCGCCGGCACCCGGTCGTCGCCGCGGCGCTGGCCGACCTCGGCGAGAAGGGCAGCGGCGTCATCGGCCCGGCGCCCGCCGCCGGCCTCAACCACCGCTGCCTGCTCGCGCCGATCACGACCCGCGAGGGCACGTGGGGCTCGCTCATCGTCATGGAGTACGGCGCGCGCTTCGGCCCGCTGGACCTGCACATCGCCCGCCGCGCCGCGACCAACGCCGCGCTGGAGCTGGCCGCCGAGCGGCGCGCCGCCCGCGCCGAGGTCGACGCCCGTGCCTCGCTGGCCGCCGACCTCGTCCGCGGCAGCGCCGAGCCGGCCGCGATCACCCGCCGCGCCGAGTATCTGGGGATGGACCTCGCCGCGCCGCACGTGCTCGGGCTGGTCGGCGTCGCGGGGAAGACGGCGGGCGACCTGCCGCCGGCCACCGCGATCGCCGAGGCGCTGGCCGACGCCGGCATCGAGGAGCCGATCCTCGCCACCGGCGTCGCCGAGGGCGTGCTGGTCGTGCTCCCGATCGACACCGACGCCGCGCCGAGGGAGGCCGTCCGCGCCGTGCGCGGGCGCTTCGAGGCGGCGCTCCGCGCGCTCGACGGCCAGGTGCTCCTGGTCGCCGGCCTGTCGACGCCGTGTCACGGCGCGGGCGACTACCGCCGCGCCTACACCGAGGCGCGCCAGGTGCTCGACTGCCTGCGCTCGCTGGTCTCCGAGCGGCGCGACGTCGTCCTCGCCGCCGACGACCTCGGCCCCGGCCGCCTGTTCCTGGCGTCCTCCAGCCGCGAGGACGCCGACCGCTTCGCCCGCGACGCGCTCGGCGTGCTGCTGGACCGCGAGCAGGAAGTGATGGTCGATCTCCTGAGCACGCTGCACGTGTTCTTCGACAGCTCGCGCAGCGTCCGCCGCTCGGCCCAGGCCCTCGGCGTCCACGAGAACACGATCCGCTACCGCCTGGCGCGCGTCGACGAGCTGACCGGGCTCGCCGTCGGCTCCAGCAGCGACGACCAGCTCACCGTGCAGCTCGCGCTGCTCATCCTCCGCCTGCAGGGCTGGGCCCTCGGCCCGCGTCCCGAGGCGATCGGCGAGACGGCGCCGGCCGAGATCGCGGCGCCGGCCGAGATCGAGGCCGCGCCCATGCCCGTCCTCGAGGCCGCGGTGCCGCCCGCGCCCTCGGTCCCGCTCGTCGTCTAGCTGGGGAGTTCGACAGCGGCGGGCGCGCCACCGATGTGGCGTGCCCGCCTCGCGCGCCTATGGTCGGCCGATGGACTTCGAGCTGAGCGACACTGCCAAGCGCCTCGCCGAGGAGCTCGGCGACTTCATGGATCGCCACGTGTATCCGAACGAGGCGGTCTACGCCCAGCAGATCCGCGACTCCGGCGACCCGCACTTCCACCCGCCGATCATGGAGGAGATGAAGGCCGAGGCGCGCCGCCGCGGCCTCTGGAACCTGTTCCTCCCGCACAAGACGGAATGGACGGAGGGGCTCAGCAATCTCGACTACGCGCCGCTGGCCGAGATCACCGGCCGCAGCCGCATCGCGCCCGAGGCCCTCAACTGCTCGCCCCCCGACACGGGGAACATGGAGATCCTGACCCTCTTCGGCACCGACGCGCAGAAGGACCAGTGGCTGACGCCGCTGCTGGAGGGCGAGATCCGCTCGGCCTTCATGATGACCGAGCCCGCCGTGGCCAGCTCCGACGCCACCAACGTCGAGTGCCGCATCGAGCGCGACGGCGACGACTACGTCATCAACGGCCGCAAGTGGTGGATCTCGGGCACGGGCGACAAGCGCTGCAAGATCGGGATCCTGATGGGCAAGACCGATCCGGACGCGCCGCGCCACCGCCAGCAGAGCCAGGTCCTCGTGCCGCTCGACACGCCCGGCGTGGTCATCGAGCGCGACCTGCTCGTCCTCGGCTACAACGACCACGAGGGCCACACCGAGATCCGCTTCGACGACGTGCGCGTGCCGCGCACCAACCTCCTAGGCGAGGAGGGCGGCGGGTTCGCCATCTCCCAGGCGCGCCTCGGCCCGGGCCGCATCCACCACTGCATGCGCTCGATCGGCGCCGCGGAGCGCGCGCTGGAGCTCATGTGCCAGCGGGCCCACGGCCGCGTCGCGTTCGGCAAGCCGATCGCCGACCAGGGCGTCGTCCAGGAGCAGATCGCCCACAGCCGCATGGAGATCGACCAGGCCCGCCTGCTCACGCTCCATGCCGCGTGGCTGATGGACACCGTCGGCAACCAGATCGCCCGCAGCCAGATCGCGGCGATCAAGGTCGTCGTCCCCAACATGTCCTGCCGCGTGATCGACCGCGCGATCCAGGTCCACGGCGCCGCCGGCCTCTCGCAGGACTTCGTGCTGGCCGACTTCTACGCCTGGCAGCGCACGCTGCGCCTCGCCGACGGCCCGGACGCCGTGCACGCGCGCACCGTCGCCCGCCTCGAGCTGGGCAAGCACGCGGCCTCCTCTCCGGTCGCCGCGTAGTGACCTCGTCCCAGCGCCACGACCGCCTGCTGATCGGGGTGCTCTGCACCGCGGCGCTGGCGTGGGCGCTGGGACAGACCGCGATCATCCCCGCCTTCCCCGAGCTGCAGCGCACGCTGCACACCGACCCCAGCGGGGTGGCGTGGACGCTGACGGGCTACCTGCTCGTCGCGGCCGTGCTCACGCCGGTGCTCGGGCGGGTGGGCGACATCCTCGGCCACCGCCGCGTGCTGCTGTGGGTGATCGCGGCGCTGGCGGTCGGCAACGCGGTCTCGGCCGTCGGGTCCTCGCTGGAGGTGGTCGTCGCGGGCCGCGTCATCCAGGGCGCGGCGGGCGGGATCTTCCCGCTCTGCTACGCGATCCTGCGTAGTGAGCTGCCCAAAGCGACGGTGCCGACGGGCATCGGGATGATCTCCGCGCTGGTCGGCGCCGGCGGCGGCGTCGGCCTGATCCTCGGCGGCGCACTGGTCGACGCCGGCTCGTGGCGCCTCATCTTCTGGATCTGCGCCGTGATGGCGGCGTGCTCGCTGGTGGCGGTGCGGGTGCTGGTCCGGCCCGACCCGGCGATGAAGGCCGGGCGCGTCGACCTCCGCGGCGCGGCCGTCCTGGCGATCGGCCTGCTGCTGCCGCTGCTGGCGATCTCGCAGGCCAACGCCTGGGGCTGGACCGCGCCGAAGACGCTCCTCATGGCCGGCGCCGGCGTGCTCGTCCTCGTCGGCTGGGTGCGCCTGCAGATGCACACCGACCAGCCGCTGGCCGACATCCCGCTGCTGCGCCGCAAGCCCGTGATGTTCTCCAACGCGGCGACGCTCATGGCCGGCTTCGGGATCTTCGGGTCCTTCGTCCTGATCCCCGAGCTGGCGCAGGAGCCGACCTCCACCGGCTACGGCCTCGGGCTCGACGCCCTGCAGGCCGGCCTGGTCATGGTGCCGGGCTCGATCGCCATGCTCGTGCTGGGGCCGGTCTCGGGCATCCTCGGCGCGCGCGTCGGCCACCGCGTCTCGATGTCGGTCGGCTGCGCCACTGCGGCGCTCGGCCTCGCGCTCATCGCGCTGCGCCACGACAGCGCCGTCGAGCTCGCCGTCTACTCCACGTTGATGTACGCCGGGCTCGCCCTGTGCTTCGCCGCGATGCCCAACCTGATGGTCGACGCCGCACCGCCCGACCAGACCGGCGAGGCCACGGGGTTCAACGCCCTGGTCCGCACCGGCGGCTCGTCGCTGGGCGCGCAGGTCTGCGCCGCGGTGCTGGCCGGCGGCGTGGTCGCCGGCGGCGGCGTGGCGGAGAGCTCGTACCGCACCGCCTTCCTGCTCAGCGCCGGCGGCGCGCTGGTCGCGGCGGTCCTGGCGCTGTGCATCCCGCGCCGGACCGACGGCGAGCACACGCACGTCAGCGCGCTCGTCGAGATCGGCGCGGGCTCGATCCTCGGCGAGCCGCCGTACGCCGGCGAGCGCTAGCCAGCTTCCACCATCACGAACCAGAGAACGAGAGGAACCGCAATGGCCGAGGTCGAGGCGCACATCACGGGGACGGTCTGGAAGATCGAGGTCGCGGTCGGCGACACCGTCGCCGAGGGCGACAGCGTGGTCATCCTGGAGTCCATGAAGATGGAGATGCCGGTCGAGGCCGAGGACGACGGCGTGGTCAAGGAGATCCGCTGCGCCGAGGGCCAGGCGGTCAACGAGGGCGACGTCCTCGTCGTGCTGGAGTAGCGCACGTAGACGCACCGCGCGGCCGTCGTGAGTTTCCACAGGAGGCCGGCGCCGCGCGGGCGACGGGAGCAGGCGGCGTCCCTAGGGTCACCGACCATGTCAACCTCCTCGATCGCGGCTGCCGACCTCCTTCCCGGGAGGCCCCGGGTCCTCACCGACGCCTTCCCGCGCAAGCGCGTCATGGACGCCGCCCTGATCCTCGGCGGCGCCGGCCTCACCACGATCGGCGCGCAGATCAGCATCCACGTCCCGCCGTCGCCGGTGCCGGTCACCGGGCAGACGCTCGCGGTGATGATCGCCGCCGCCTCGCTCGGCGCGCGCCGCGGCGCGGCCTCGCAGCTGCTCTACCTCCTCCTCGGCCTGCTGCTCCCGGTCTACGCCGACGGCGAGCAGGGCTGGAGCGTCGTCTGGGGCTCCTCGGGCGGCTACCTCGTCGGCTTCGTCCTGGCGGCCTTCGTCGTCGGCTGGCTCGCCGAGCACGGCGCGGACCGCAAGCCGCTGCTGGCGGTCACGACCTTCGCGGCCGGGCAGCTCATCGTCTTCGGGATCGGCGTGCCGTGGCTGAAGGTCGCGGCGAACATGAGCTGGGGCGACGCCATCCACTACGGCTTCACGGTGTTCATCGTCGGCGGCATCATCAAGGCCGTCGTCGCCGGCTTCGCGACGCCGCTGGCGTGGCGCGGCGTCGGCAAGCTGGACGGGAAGGCCTAGGCCATGTCCCCGAGCCTGCTGTCCCTGGAGCCGGTCGGCGACGGCGTCTCGCTGCTCACGCTGCGCCGGCCGGAGCGCCTCAACGCGCTCAGCTGGGAGCTGACCGACGAGCTCCTCGCCACGCTCCAGGCCGTCGGCCGCGACGCGAGCGTCCGCGTCCTCGTCCTCACCGGCGAGGGCCGCGGCTTCTGCAGCGGGCTCGACATCTCCGGCGACGACCCGCTCGGCGAGGACGACGCCATCGAGCAGGTCTACGCCCGCCAGGAGAAGATCGCCTCGCTGGCGACCGCGCTGCGGGCGCTGCCCCAGCCGGTGATCGCCGCGGTCAACGGCGCCGCCGCGGGCGGGGGACTGGCGCTGGCGCTGGCCTCCGACATCCGCCTCGCCTCCGACACCGCGAAGTTCAACGTGGCCTTCGTGCGGATCGGCCTGTCGGGCTGCGACGTGGGCGTCTCCTACCTGCTGCCGCGCATCGTCGGCCTCGGCATGGCGTCCGAGCTGATGCTCACCGGACGCATCATCGACGCGCAGGAGGCCGAGCGCATCGGCCTGGCCAACCACGTGGTGCCCGCCGACGGGCTGCTGGACGCGGCCATCACGCTGGCCGGCGAGATCACGCGCAACTCGCCCTTCGGCGTGCGCATGACCAAGCAGGTGCTGGGGCGCAACGTGGACGCGCCGTCGCTGGAGACCGCCATCGAGCTGGAGAACCGCACCCAGGTGCTGACGATCCAGACCGACGACGGCAACGAGGCCATGCAGGCCTTCATCGAGAAGCGTGAACCGCGCTTCGGCGCTCGGACGGAGGTCTAGAGGATGCGTGCTGCCGTGTTGGACGAGGAGCTCATCGTCCGTGAGTGGGAGGCGCCGGAGCCCGGCCCGGGCGAGGCGCTGGTCGCGCTGACCAAGGTCGGCATCTGCGGCTCCGACGTGCACTTCGTCATCGACGGGACCGCGCGCACGCGCTTCAAGCCCATCATCTTGGGTCACGAGCCCGCGGGCCGCGTCGAGGCGCTCGGGCCGGGGACCGAAGGTCCGCCGCCCGGCACGCGCGTCGCCATCGTGCCGCTGGTCAGCTGCATGAAGTGCGATCGCTGCCTGGCCGGCCGGACGGTCATCTGCCGCGAGAGCGAGTGCCTCGGCGCCGAGCGCCACGGCTGCTGGGCCGACCTCATCGCGATCCCGGTGCGCAACCTCGTGCCGCTGCCCGACAACGTCAGCGACGAGCTGGGCGCCGTGTCGACCGACGCGGTCGCGACCGCCTTCCACGCCGTCCGCACCCGCGGCGGCGTGACCGACGGATCGCGCGTCGCGATCTGGGGCACCGGCGGGCTCGGGCTCTGTGCGGTGGGCATCGCCCGCGCGCTGGGGGCCAAGCACATCGTCGCGATCGATCCGCGCGAGGAGTCGCGGGCGTGGGCGCTGGAGACCGGCGCCGACGAGGCGCTGCATCCCGACGACGCGCTTGCGCAGATCACCGGCGCCGGCGGCGTCGACGTGTCCTTCGAGTTCATCGGCCGGCCCGAGACCGTCGAGCTGGCCGTGCGCTCGCTCGACGACGGCGGCCGCGCGGTCTCGGTCGGCATCGGCACCGGCAAGGTCTCGGCCAGCCACCTGATGACGTTCGTCGTCCGGGAGCGCTCGCTGGTCGGCGCCTACGGCTCGGAGCCCAGCGAGGTGGCCGAGGTCATCGACCTGATGTCCACCGGGAAGCTGAAGCTGCCGCGGCTGATCGGCGACACGATCAAGTTGGAGGACATCCGCGAGGGCGTCGAGCGCGTGCACGCCGGGCGGACCGGCGGCTCGCGGATCATCGTCGACATCGAGGCCTAGGCCATGCGCGCCGCACGCTGGCAGGCGCTGCGCACGGTGGTCGTCGAGGACATCGACGACCCCGTCGCGGCCGAGGGCGACGTGCTGCTGGAGGTCGAGCACTGCGGCATCTGCGGGTCAGACCTCCACAGCTACGAGCACGGCTTCGTGGTCAAGCCGGGGCAGGTCCTCGGCCACGAGGTCTCGGGCCGGGTCGTCGCGGCGCCGGGCGTGGCGGGCATCGCGGTCGGCGATCTGGCCACGCTGCGCCCGCTGATCCCGTGCATGCAGTGCCCGTCGTGCCTGCGCGGCGACGTGCAGGTCTGCGAGGCCGGCATGTCGGGGAACATCGGCTACGGCCTGCACGGCGGGTTCGCGCAGCGCGTGCTGATCCCGAAGGCGGTCGCGGGCTTCAACGTCTTCCCGCTGCCCGACGGCGTCGGGCCGCGCGCGGCGGCGCTGGTCGAGCCGCTGGCCGTCTCGCTGCACGCGGTCCGGATCGCCGACCCCGCGCCCGGCGACGTCGCCGTCGTCTTCGGCGGCGGGACGATCGGGCTGGGAACCGTGCGCTTCCTCGCGCTGGCCGGCGTGGAGCAGATCGTGCTGGTCGAGCCGTCGGCGCACCGCCGCGCGGCGGGGAAGGTCCAGGGCGCGACGACGCTGGTCGACCCGATGGCCGACGACGTGGTGGCCGCGATCCAGGCGATCACCGGCCCCGGCGCCGCGGGCCACGGCGCGCGCGCCGACGTCGTCATCGACTGCGCGGGCGTGCAGGCGTCGATCGGCGGCGCGCTGGAGATCCTGCGCCCGCTCGGCACGCTCGTGCTGTGCGCGATCTTCGGCAAGCGCGTGGAGATCCGCCCGGACTACATCGTCGGCAAGGAGCTGCGCGTGCGCGGCTCGCTGGGCTACCGCGACGAGTTCCCCGACGCGATCGCGGCGCTGGTCGCGGGCGACGTCGACCCCGAGTCCCTGATCTCGCACGAGTTCGGGCTCGAGGACATCGAGGACGCCTTCCAAGCCTCGCTCGATCGCGAGGCCTCGCTGAAGGTCCTCGTGACGCCGCCCCGTTAGCTAGAAGGAGCCGAACTCCTGCTCGAGGCGCGCGAGCGTCTCGGGCACGGTGACGTGCAGGTGGCCGGGCATCCCGAT
Organism: Baekduia sp.; assembly: GCA_036500525.1. Taxonomy (GTDB): domain Bacteria; phylum Actinomycetota; class Thermoleophilia; order Solirubrobacterales; family Solirubrobacteraceae; genus Baekduia. The sequence continues at coordinate 8,625 of DASYBY010000277.1, forward strand.
GCGCGCGGCGCCCGAGAGGTTCTGCTCCAGGTCGTCGACCATCAGGCAGCGCTCGGGCGCGACGCCGGCCAGCTCGGCCGCCGTCGAGTACATCTTGCGCGACGGCTTGCGCACGCCCAGCGTGGTCGACAGCACGGTGTGGTCGAAGAGCTCGTCGACGTCGATCAGGTCGTAGCTGCGCGTCCCCATCGCGTTGGACACCATGATGGTCGGGACGCCGCGCGCGCGGATGCGGCGCGTCGCGTCGATCAGCTCGGGCACGGGCTGCAGCGCCGCGGTCATCGCGGTCAGCAGGCCGTCCGGCGCGACGGTCACGCCGGTGGCGCCGCGCAGCCGCTCCGACATCCCCGCCTCGAAGGTGGCGTCGTCCATCTCGCCCTTCTCCAGGGCGACGAGCAGCGCGCTGCTCTCCGGGTCGTGGCGGAAGCAGGTCGCCGCGGCGTCGCGCTCCATGCCGTGCTCGACGCAGAACGCGCCGAAGGCATCGAAGACGCTCGTCGTCAGGACCCCGCCGAAGTCGATCAACAGCGCATCGGAGCTCACGGCGTGGATCTTATGGCCGGGGCGTCCGACCGCCGCCCCGGTTTCCGGCCCGCGATGGAGAGGCCTCCAGCGGGACGGTCGGATCGCGCTGTTCGCCGGCCCCGGCCGTCCGCGATCCTCGGGGCCATGTCTGGGTCCCTCGCCGCGCCGTCCCTGTCCGAGCCGCTGGCCGCCTGGCTGGTCGACGCCCTCGACGACCCGGGGCCGTTCACGCTGACCCGGCTCAGCGGCGGCAACTCCAACGAGACGCTGCTGCTGGAGAGCCCGGCCGCACGCCGCATCATGCGCCGCCCGCCCGCCGCCGCGGTCGACCCCGGCGCGCACAACATGGCCCGCGAGCACCGCGTGCTCGCCGCGCTGCACGGCGCCGGCGCGCCCGTGCCGCGCCCGCTCGCGCTGTGCGAGGACCTCTCCGTCGCGCCCGCGGTCTTCCTCGTGATGGAGATGATCGACGGCCACGCGGTCAACGACCGGCTCCCCGCCGCCTACCCGCCCGGCGCGGACACGGTCCGCGCGATGGGGGAGGCGGTCGTCGACGCGCTCGCCAACGTGCACCTCGTCGACTGGCAGGCCGCCGGCCTCGGCGACTTCGGCCGGCCCGACGGCTTCCTGCAGCGCCAGGTGCCGCGCTGGCGCTCGCAGTA
>DASYBY010000278.1:0-3163 GCA_036500525.1 Baekduia sp.
CTCGCGGCGCTGAGCGCGGCCGTCGCGAACTAGGATCCCGGACCACTGAAGCTGGATCTCGATCAAGGAGACGCGCATGGGAGTCCTCGACGACAAGGTGGCCATCGTCACCGGTTCGGCCCGCGGCATCGGCCGGGCGACCGCGGAGCTGCTCAGCTCGCAGGGCGCCAAGGTCGTCATCAACGACCTCGACGGCGACGTCGCGCGGCAGACCGCCTCGGAGATCGCGGGCGAGACGGCGGTCTTCGCGGGCGACCTGACCAAGGGCGACGCGCCCGACAAGCTCGTCCAGACGGCGATCGACGCCTGGGGCAAGCTCGACATCATCGTCAACAACGCCGGCTACACGCTCGACGCGCCGGTGCACAAGATGTCCGACGACTGGTGGCAGCGGATGCTCGACATCCACGTCACGGTCCCGTTCAAGGTCATCCGCGCCGCGGCGCCGCACCTGCGCGAGCCGGCCAAGGCCGAGCGTGAGGAGGGCGTCGAGGTCTTCCGCAAGATCGTCAACATCTCGTCGACCTCGGGGACGATGGGCAACGCCGGCCAGGCCAACTACGCCGCGGGCAAGAACGCGGTCGTCGGCCTGACGCGCACGCTGGCCAAGGAGTGGGGCCAGTTCAAGATCAACGTCAACGCGGTGGCCTTCGGCTACATCGAGACGCGCCTGACGGCCAGCAAGGACGACGCCAACCAGATGGAGATCGACGGCGAGAAGGTCCAGCTCGGCATCCCCGACCAGCTGCGGGGCATGGCCACCATGTTGATCCCGCTCGGCCGCCCGGGCACGCCCGAGGAGGCCGCCGGCGGCGTGTTCTTCCTCTGCTCGCCGTGGAGCAACTACGTCCACGGCCAGGTCCTGAACGTCACGGGCGGCGTGTTCTCGGGCATGAGCACCTGATGCCGACCCCGGCGAACATCGCCGTGGTCGGGGAGGAGGACCTCGACGACCTCCTCCCGCTCATGCAGGCCTACTGCGAGTTCTACGAGGTCGCGCCGGCCGACGAGGCACTGCTGGCGATGAGCAGGGCGCTGATCGCCGATCCCGAGCGCGAGGGGCTGCAGCTCATCGCACGAAGCACGGACCCGCCCTCCCACGGGGCGGCCGTCGCGTTCGCCACGGTCTTCTGGACCTGGCAGACGCTGAGCGCGTCGCGGGCCGCGGTCATGAACGACCTGTTCGTGGCCGAGCACGCCCGCGGCACGCGGATCGCCGACGCGCTCATCGCCGCCTGCGGCGAGCACGCCCTGGCCCACGGCGCGCCGTCGCTGGCGTGGCAGACCGCCAAGGACAACGTCCGCGCGCAGGCCGTCTACGACCGCGTCGGCGGGCAGAGCTCGGAGTGGCTGGACTACGAGCTGCCGCTCGGCTAGGGGTCAGACCCCTTTCCGCACACGCACTGCAAAAAGGGGTCAGACCCCTTTCTGCAGGGGGACTGCGAGAAGGGGTCTGACCCCTTGGGTAGCCTCGTGGTCATGAAGGTCATTCGCCCCGGCGGCGCGCTGCACGAGGAGCCGCGCGGCGTCGTGGGCGGGCACGAGGTCTCGCGCGCGACGACCGGCACCGACTCCAACATCTTCATGGGGATCTTCCGGCTGCCGGCCGGCGCCCGCTCGCGCCCCCACTTCCACGCCGACTGCGAGAGCGCGTGCTACATGCTCAGCGGTCGGATGCGGATCCACTGGGGCGAGCGGCTGGAGCACACGGTCGAGCTGGGGCGCGGCGACATGCTGTGGGTGCCGCCGCACGAGACGCACGTGCTGGAGAACCCGTCGGCCGACGAGGACGCCGAGTACGTGGTCGCCCGCGACTCGCCGACCGAGGACGCCGTCGAAGTGCCGTGGGTGCAGCCGTGAGGCTGCGGGTGCTGGAGGGCGACTACGCGGTCTGCCGGCTCGGGCCGGACGTCGCGGCGCCGGAGGTCCCGCCCGCGGGCACCGGCTTCTGGTCGCTGACCGAGGTCGGTGAGGAGCGCTCGCTGGTGTGCCTGGAGGACCTCGCGCCGGCCGACCGCGACGGGACGACCATCGTGGCCGGCTGGCGGATCCTCGAGGTCGCCGGACCGCTGGACCTGGCGATGACGGGCGTCATGGCCGAGCTCGCCGCGCCGCTGGCCGCCGCCGGCGTGCCGATCTTCCCGATCGCGACGCATGACACCGACTGGATCCTCATCCCCGGCGCGCAGCTGCCCGCGGCGACGGACGCGCTGCACGCTGCGGGGCATCAGACCGACTGAGCGGGATCAGGCGGTCTTCGTGATCGCCGAGCCGTCGGTGGCGACGACGTACCAGGGGGCGCCGAAGCCGGGGTTGCCCTGGCCGGTGACCTGGCCGGCCGCGGTGTCGCCGGCGAAGCGGTAGAGCGGGTGGCCGCCGTAGGTCACCTGGAGCGTTCCGTCGGAGCGCTTGGTGGTGCCGAGCCAGCCGGCCTGCACGCCGCCGGCGGCCTTCGGGGTGCCGGTGGTCGTGACCGGTGGCCAGCCCGCGGCGCAGGCGCCGGAGCAGGTGCTCGACATGCCGGAGTCGGCCTGCCACAGGTAGAGCGTGCGGCCCTGGGCGTCGACGAGCATCTTGCCGAGGCCGTGGTTGGCGGTGGTGATGGTCGCCGCGCCCCCGGCGGCGGGGGCGGCGGCGGGCTTGGGCGTCGCGGGGGCGGTGCCGTAGGCCGCGGAGCCGCCTGAGCTGCTGGTGCTCGCGGCGCTCTTGGTGGCCGTGCCGCTGTTGTTGTCGCTGTTGCCGCCGGCCAGGGCGACCGCCACGACCGCGATGACCGCGACCAGGGCGACGATGGGGATGAGGATGATCGGGCGCTTCATGGGTGTTGCTCCGAAGGTGGGGAGAGGAGGACCGTCACCCAGGAGGACGCCGCCGCCCCCGATTCCTTCCCGCGCCGCCCCGCGCCCGCCCTCAGCCCGCCGTCGGGATCTCCGGCACGGCCGCCCGCAGCTCCTTGGTGTACGCGTGCTCGGGCGCGTCCAGCACCTGCGCCGTCGCCCCGCGCTCGACCACCTCGCCATCGCGCAGCACGATGCACTGCTCGCAGAGCTGGTCCACCACCGCGAGGTTGTGCGAGATCAACAAGTAGGACAACGCCCGCTCGCTGCGCAGCCGCTGCACGAGCGCCAGGATCCGCGCCTGCACGGTGACGTCCAGGGCGCTG
>DASYBY010000279.1:0-1541 GCA_036500525.1 Baekduia sp.
GAGCGCCTCGCGCACGTCGGACATCGAGCGCATGAGCCGCAGCGCGGCGAACCGGCGCGCCGTGCACGGCGCGTCCCAGTAGGCCTCCAGCAACCGCTCGTCGTCGGCGTCGACGAAGCCGTTGTTGATGGACAGGTTGCCGAGGTCGAAGTAGCGGTCGCCCATCCCCGCGTACTCCCAGTCGACGAGCCAGAGGTCCGTGCCGTCGCCGAGGATGTTGGCGGCCAGCAGGTCGTCGTGGCAGGCCACCGGCGCGTGCTCGGGGCCGCTCAGCGCACCGGTGATCCGCTGCGCCAGCTGCGCGGCGTCCCACGCGGCGGCGGGAAGCTCCACCCCGCGGTCGCGCGCCAGCGCCAGGTAGCCGCGGGCGATCTGCGGCACGTCGAACGTCGCGGGCAGCACCGGCCCGCGTTCGTGAAAGGCGCGCAGCGCGCGGGCCACCTGACCGATCACCGGGGGCTCGCGCAGCGCCGTGTCGGCGATCGGCGTCCCGGGCACGAACGCGGTCACCAGGCAGCCGTGCTCGGGCAGGAACAGCAGCACGGGCGGGGCGATCCCCAGCTCCGACGCCGCCGCCGTCGCCTCCCGCTCCGCCGCCCGATCGATCCCCAGCAGCTCGGTCTGGCGCCCGGCGATCCGCAGGACCACGTCGTGCTCGCCGAAGCGCGCGCGGAAGTTGTGGTTGGTGATCCCACCGCTCAAGGGCGCAGGTCCGTCGTGCAGCTCGCCGAGCTGCGCTTGCACTGCCTCGATGACGGCGGGCGACGGCCCCATGGGTTCCCCTCGGCGGCGACCCTAGTCCGCTCCAGGGTTTGCGGTCAATGGTGCGCGGCGTATACCTTCGCTCAGATGACGCTCGAGGAGCTGCGCCAAGAGGTTGCCGAGGGACGCATCGACACGGTGCTGCTCTGCCTGACCGACATGCAGGGGAGGCTGCAGGGCAAGCGCATGCACGCGGACTTCTTCGTGGACGAGGTGGTGTCCCACGGCGCCGAGGCCTGCAACTACCTGCTCGCCGTCGACGTGGAGATGAACACCGTCGACGGCTACGCCATGTCCTCGTGGCAGCGCGGCTACGGCGACTTCGTCATGGAGCCCGACCTCGGCACGCTGCAGCGGGTCCCGTGGCTGGAAGGCACCGCGCTCTGCCTGGCCGACCTGCAGTGGGAGGACGGCAGCGACGTCGTCGCCTCCCCGCGCCAGGTGCTGCGCCGCCAGCTGGCGCGGCTGGCCGATCGCGGCTGGGTCGCCAACGCCGGCTCCGAGTTGGAGTTCATCCTCTTCGAGGACACCTACGAGCAGGCGTGGGACAAGGGCTACAAGGGCCTCACGCCGGCCAACCGCTACAACGTCGACTACTCGATCCTCGGCACCTCGCGCGTCGAGCCGCTGATCCGCCGGATCCGCAACGCGATGCACGCGGGCGGCATGCGCGTCGAGGACTCCAAGGGCGAGTGCAACGACGGCCAGCACGAGATCAACTTCCACTACGCCGACGCGCTCACCACCGCCGACCACCACGTCATCTTCAAGAACGGCGC
>DASYBY010000280.1:0-2179 GCA_036500525.1 Baekduia sp.
ATCCGTGACCGCCATCGCCTTCGCCGACGACGACTTCCAGCACGGCCTCGACCTCGTCCTCGGCGGCGCCCACCGGGGCGCCGCCGAGATCGGCGACGTGCTCGCCACCGCCGGGCGCATCCCCGACGGCGACGCCGACGCGTGGGTGCGCGAGTGGACCGCCACGGCGGGCGCGGCGTGGGCGGCGGGCGGCGAGGCGGCCGACGCGGGGCGGCGGGTCAGCGCCCGCGGCCACTACCTGCGGGCCGCGGCCTACTACGCGACCGCGCTGCACGTGGTTGCGCGCTCGGCCGAGCCCGAGCGCCACCTGGACCTCTGGCGCCGCCAGCGCACCTGCTGGGACCGCGCGGTCGACCTGTTCGACGTGCCCCCGGAGCGGCTGGCGATCGCCTACGAGGACACGACCCTGCCCGGCTACTTCTTCGGTGCCCCCGGTGCCGCGGATGGCGCGCCGCGGCCGACCATCATCATCAACAACAGCAGCGACGGGGCGACGTCGCAGACGTGGACCCTCGGCGGCGCGGCGGCGGCCGAGCGCGGCTACCACTGGATGACCTTCGACGGCCCCGGCCAGCAGGCCGCGCTCTTCGAGCAGGGCCTGACGTTCCGCCCCGACTGGGAGGCCGTGCTGACGCCGGTGCTCGACGCGCTGCTCGCGCGGCCCGACGTCGACCCCGACCGCGTCGCGGTGCTCGGCATCGGCCAGGCCGGCTTCTGGGTCCCGCGCGCGCTGGCCTTCGAGCACCGCTTCGCGGCGGCCGTCGTCGACCCCGGCGTCGTCGACGTCGCGGCCGGCTGGACCGCTGCGCTCCCCGACGCGATGCTCGCCCAGCTGCGCCGCGGCGACCACACGGGCTTCGACCGCGACATGCACCTCGCCGAGCTGTTCTCGCCGACGACGGCGGCGCTGCTGCACTTCCGCGGCGCGCCCTATCGCGGGAGCAACGGCGCGTCGCGCGCGGAGCTGTTCACCACGATCGAGCGCTACCGCCTGGGCGACGAGGTCGCGCGAATCACCACGCCGCTGCTGATCACCGATCCCGACGGCGAGCAGTTCTGGCCCGGCCAGTCCCGGCAGCTCTTCGACCGCCTGCCCGGGCCGAAGCAGCTCGTGCGCTTCCGCGCCGACGAGGGCGCCGCCGGCCACTACGAGCCCCTCGCCCCCGCGCTGCGCGACGCGCGGATCTTCGACTGGCTCGACGGCCACCTGGCGTGAGCCGGACCCGCCCCGACACCAAGGACCCTCACATGCCCGACGATCCCCTCACCCCGGGCCGCGCCGCGCAGCGGCCGGTGTACGCCGTCGCCGGCGGCAACCACGTCACCGTCCTGCTCGACCGCGCGCAGACCGGCGGTGAGCTCGACGTCATCGAGGTCACCGCCCGCCCCGGCGGCGGCCCGCCGCCCCACCGCCACGCGTTCGCCGAGTGGTTCCAGGTGCTCGAGGGCGAGCTGACCGTCTGCGAGGAGCGCGACGGCACCGTCGTCCCGACGAGCGTGCTGACCGTGGGCGAGACGCTGTGGATCCCGCCGTGGACCGTCCACGCCACGCTGAACCTCGGCGAGACCCTCGCCCGCTTCGCGGTCATCAGCCGGCCGGGCGCGATGTCCGGCTACCTGGCCGAGATCTCGGAACGCTGGGGCATCGAGTTCTGGACCGGCCCGGTGGACCGGTCCCCCGACGCCGCCCACCACTAGCAGTACGCTCGCCCAGACCGTGTCCGTACACCTCCTGACCGCGGCGATCGTGGACGTCCACCTGTTCGGCGATCGGGCGCGTCCCGGCACGGGCGCGGGGTTCCTCGTGCTCGGCGCGTTCGTGGTGTCCTTCCTCGCGATCCGCACCAGCGCGCGGATGACACGCTCCGTGTCGTGGTGGCCGGGCGGCGTCGAGTCCGGCGGCGTGCACCTGCACCACCTCGTGTGGGGCATCTGCCTCATGATGCTCTCGGGGTTCTTGTCGTTCGCCGCGCCGCTGGATCCGCCGTGGTGGCACATCATCGCCGTGACGTTCGGCGTGGGCGCGGGGTTCACGCTGGACGAGTTCGCGCTCTGGGTGCACCTGAAGGACGTGTACTGGAGCCAGGAGGGGCGATCGTCGTTCGACGCCGTCGTCATCGCGGTCGCCTTCGCCGGGCTCGTCGTCCTCGGCACCACGCCGTTCGGCCTCGACGACCCG
>DASYBY010000281.1:0-2117 GCA_036500525.1 Baekduia sp.
CGTTCGACCTCATGCGCGCAGCACGTACCCCGCGCCCCGGATGGTGTGCAGCAGCCGCGGCTCGCCGCCGCCCTCCAGCTTGCGCCGCAGGTTGGAGACGAAGACCTCGATCGTGTTGGTCGTCGCGAACGGGTCGTAGCCCCAGACGTCCTCCAGCAGCCGCTGCCGCGCGACGACGATCCGCTCATTGCGCATCAGGTACTCCAACAACTCGAACTCCCGCTGGGTCAGCTCGACCGTCCGCTCGCCGCGGCGCACCTCGTGCGTGTCGGGGTTCAGCGACAGGTCGGCGACCACGAGCGACGCGCTGCCGCGCGGGGGCCGGCGGCGCAGCAGCGCGCGCAGGCGGGCCAGCAGCTCCTGGCGCTCGAACGGCTTGACGAGGTAGTCGTCGGCGCCGGCGTCGAGCCCCTCGACGCGCGACTCCAGGGCGTCGCGAGCGGTGAGCATGAGGATCGGCACGTCGTCGGAGGCCCGCAGCCGCCGGGCCACGTCCATGCCGTCGATCTTCGGCAGACCGAGGTCGAGCACGACGAGATCGGGCACGAAGTCGGCGGCCGCGCCGAGCGCCGCCTCGCCGTCGGGGGCGATGCGCGTCTCGTATCCCTCGAGGCGCAGGGAGCGCTGGAGCACCTGCGCGATGTCGTCGTCGTCCTCCACGATGAGGACGCGCGCCTGCCGGTCATGGCCGTCGATCACACAGGAAGGGTACGGCCAAGGCTCAAGGCCAGGTCAAGGGCGATCGCCGGCCCCTGCCAACACGACCTCCGACGGCGCCGGAAGGGACGGCGCGAGCCATGTCGAAGCAGATGGTCCGAGTTATGGCCACGACCCGCACCCCAGCCCCGCGCAAGCGCAAGCCTGCCCCCAAGTCCAAGACGACCGCCTCGTCGGCGGCGCGCAAGCGCAAGCCGCCGGCGCGCGCCCGTGCGCGGCGCTCGTCGGCGACCTGGGCGCCGCGCCTGCCGATCATCGAGCAGCGCCATCTCGACCTCTTCGGGCTCGCCCTGGTCGCCTGCGGCGTGTTCCTGGCGTTCCCGCTCTACTTCGGCTGGGACGGGGGACAGGTGGGCGACGGCGTCATCGACGGCCTCGCGCTGGCCGTCGGCTCGCTGCGCTTCATCGCGCCGCTCGGGGTCATCGCTGCGGGCGCGATCATCGTGCTGCGGCCCGTGCTGCCGTCGGTCCGGCCGTTCAAGTCCGGCGGGCTGCTGCTCGTCCTCGCGCTCGCGCTGATGCTCGCCGCGGGCACGCTCGGTCTCGGCCCCGACGGCATCCGCCACGGCTTCTGGCACCAGGACTTCCTGCGCGTCCGCGGCGGCTACCTCGGCGAGGCGCTCTTCTACATCACCAGCACGCTGATCGGCTCGATCGGCACGCACATCCTCGCGCTCTTCCTGCTGCTGGCCGGCGTGCTGCTGCTCACCGGAGCGTCGGTGGCCGGCGTGCTGCAGGCGACCAGCGCGAGCGTCGCCGAGTCGACGCGTGCACTGCGCACGGCGCCCGCGCCCGTCGGCCTGCGCCGCGACTCGGCTGCCGAGACCAGCGCCGGGCGCCGCGCGGCGGCCTCCGAGAAGACCAAGGGCGGCTCCGCGACCGGCAAGCGCCCGCGCGTGCAGGTCCCCGAGCCCGGCGACCTGGACCTGGTCGTCAAGGCCACGCACGTCGAGGCGCCCGCGCTGGACGGCGAGGAGCGCTACCCCGACATCTTCGGCGACGACGAGGCGCCCACGCCCGACGACCTCGCCGCCGAGCTGGAGGAGACGCGCACCAAGAAGCGCAAGCCGAAGGCCAAGAAGCCGCCGCCGGAGCCGGTCGTCATCCCCGACGGCCTCGGCGACGACGGGGTGGACGACCCGCTGGACGCCGCGGTCGACGAGGCCGTGGTCTCCGCCGAGGACGTCGAGCAGGATCCGGCCGACGACGACGGCGGGGTGGGTGGGGGCCGTATTCTGGAGCTGCCCGCCGCGCGCGGGGAGGACGACGGCGAGGAGATCGAGTACGTCGTCCCCGACCCGCGCGTGCTCAAGCGCTCCACCGGCGACCAGATCCGCCCCGACACCAGCGGCAACGAGAAGACCGCCGCCGCGCTGATCGAGGCGCTGAGCCACTTCAAC
>DASYBY010000282.1:0-7795 GCA_036500525.1 Baekduia sp.
GTCCATGTGCCGCACCGCGTAGGGCATCAGCGCGCGGCGCTCGATCTGCGCGGGGTCGAGGATCCCGGCGTCGCCGAGCTTTGCCTGCCCCGCCGCGGTCGCGGTCCGATAGCCCGCGGCCGCGTGCTGGACCCGCGCCCAGTCCACGCCCGACTTCAGCTTGGCGTCGATGTGCCGCACCAGCACCTTCGACGCCGCGAGCTTCGCGTGCGACAGCGTCGGGTGCCCCGCCACGAGCTCGTCGCGGTAGGCGCGCAGGTCCGCGTCGTTCGGCTTGATGATGTTCTGCGCCACGAGGACGGTCGTGGGGTCGTCGCCCTTGCGGAGCTCGCGCGGGATCGCGCGGTTCGCCGCGCCCGTCGCCTTCCCGCGGTCCTCGCGCCGCAGGGTCTCGTTGAGGTCCAGGCGCTCATCCACGCGTCGCCGGATGTCCCGGTCCGGCATCTGCGTGCCGCGGGCACGGTGCGCCTTCGCCTGCAAAGCCTCGGCACGGTCACCGGCCGACGCGGCGGCCTTGCGGCCCAGCCGGTTCGCGCGCCCCTGGCGTGCCCGCTCGACCGCGACCTGGCCGCCCTTGCGGATCACGTCGGGCGACCAGGCGCGCGTCTGCTCAAGTGCGGTGCCGGGGACCGTCCGCGATGCGCGCGCGGTCGACGCAGCGGCGCCGAGGTCGCCCGGGAGGGCGCGGCCGGCGCGCCCGAGCGTGCGACCCACCGCGCCCTCTGCGCCGCTGAACAGAAGCGCCGTGTTCACCGGATGGTCGACGAACGACTTGATCGGATGCTGAGCCACGTCGATGTACGGCTGCGCCAGCATCTCGCCGGCCTTCAGCGTCGCGTCGCGGGCACTCGCGTGCCGGCCGCCCGCAGCGTCCACCCGTCCCTCCGTCGCCTGCGCGGCCAGCCCGTACAACGACGGGATCGCCTCGGCTGGGAGGTTGATCATGTCCTTGATCGCGTTCGTCGTCACCTTCCGGACGGTCTTGCCGACCACCGGGAGGTTCGCCGCCGCACCGATGACCGGCAGACCGCGGATCGCGAGCTGCGCTGCCTGCGAGTCCGCGAGGTGCGCCACCGACTTCGCGGCGCTCTGCAGCGCACCAACGCCCTTGACGCTGTCGACGACGGCCGGGATGAACGGGCCGCCGATCCCGTGCGCGTCGGTGCGTGCGGTCGCCGACTTCCGGCTCGCCGCCGCGGAACGCTCGCCGATGCCGGCGATCTGCGTGCGCACCTCCTCCGGGATCGCGTCTCGCGCCGCGAGCTTGTGGAGCGCCTCGAGCTGCTGCGGCTTGATCCCGAACGCCTCCGGGTTCGCCCGGATCTGCGCCAAGCCCGCCTTGACGCTGACGTGCTTGCGCTCATCGGCGACCGCCTGCGCCGCCTTCGCGAAGAAGTCGCGGGTGACCGGATCCCCGTTGGTCGCCGCGTCCTCAACGTCTATCCCCTGCTCGCGCGCGCGGGCCGCGACCTGCTGCGCCGTCCGGATCACCGACTGGCGCTGCCGGTGGTTCAGCGGGACGTCCGGGACCCGCTGAACGCCCGGCACCGTCGTCGTCGGCATCGCCGCCTCGGCGCGCCGCCTGTGCCGGTCCGCGGTCTGCTGCGCCCGCGTGATCGGCGCATCCCCACGCCCGAGCGCCGGCTGCCCGAACACCCCCGCCGGCTCCGGTGCGAGCACCTGCGGAAGCGCTGGCACAGCCGGCGTCGGCTGGCGCCGGCGCTTCGGGGTCCTGGTCGGCGCCGTGCGCCGACCCCGATCATCGACGTTAGGCACCGAGCTACCCCCCGAAGAGAGACTGCACGGTGTCGGCGGCGTTCTTGACTGCGACGCGCGTCTTCTTCGACACCGGCGGGTTCTGCGCGCGCCACTGCCCGTAGGTCGGCAAGTTCAAGTCCTTCACCTTGAAATGCTGCCGCTGGAGCTCCTTCTGCGTCTTGCGCGAGAGGTGCCCGTCCAACGCGACGTCGAGCGCGGCGGCCATGCGGATGTCGGCGGGGAAGGCCGGGATCGACGGCCGCGTGACCTTCTGCACGCCCTTGTCCTTCTTGTTCGCCTCGGGCACCTTATCGCCGTTCTCATTGACGTAGAGCGTCTCCTGTGGCCGGCCGAGCTGCAGCCTCTCCACGATCTGCTCGCGCGACGCCTTGCCCTTGTACTTCGTGGCGATGCTCGCGATCTGGTGGATGTCCGACGCGTACTCGATGTGCTTGTCCGTCGAGGCGTACTTCGGCTTCGGCTTCTTCGCCGCCGGGTCGAGCTTCCCGCCCGGGATCGGCGCCCCGGTGTCGGGATCGATGCCCGCTGACCGCAGCGAGTTCCGCTCGCTCTGCGAGTTGTCGGCGCTGTTCAGCGCCGTCTTCTGCGTCCGGTCCGCGTCGTCGGCGATGAGGTCGTTCAGCGCCGACGCCTCGAACGTCCCCTTCTGCCCCGTCAGATCCTGCTGGCTCTGGAGGATCTTCGCGAGGTTGTCGACCAGCGACGACTGCGCCTGCCGCTTCGCTGTGACCGCACCGGACGCCGCCGCCACGCGCCGGTCCGCAAGGTCGGTCAGCGCCGACGCCTTCGCCACACCGAGGCGGCCGCCCATCGCCGCCGCCTCCGCCGCCGCCCCGGCCTTGATGCTGTCGGCCACGCCCGACAGCCCGGCGAGGTCGTGCCCGATCAGCGTGTTCGACGTGCGCGCCGCGTCCAGGCCGGCGTCGTCGTAGATCCGCGCGACCTGCGGCACCGCAGCATCGACGGACTGCTGCACCCCGATGCGTCCCGCGTCCGCCTGCGCGACCTGCGAGCTGTACTGGCTCGTCGCCTGCCGCTGCGCCTGCTTGAGCACGTCCAGCTGCGGCCCGAACTTCACGAGCGCCTGAAGCGCGGCGTCGCTGACGAACCGCTTGCTCTTGCTCTTGGACGCCATCAGGCGGCCCTCCTCGGTCGCTTCCACAGCACCTTGCCGTACTGGTCGATCGCGACCGTGTTGTTACCGCGGATCTGCGTCTGCCGGTGCTGCCCCGTCGCCGCGTCGACGAACTCGTTGGACGGCGCCGTCGGCGGCGTCCACCCCTGCCCCGACGCCTCGTAGGCCCGCGACGCATCCGAGTCCAGCCCGAACGCCGAGTTCTCCCGCTGCGCCCGCGTGAGCGCCGTCGTGCGGTCCTGGAACGACCGGCCCCCGAACGGGTTGTTCGCGTCCGGCGGCGCCTGCATCAGCCCGAGCTGACCCTGCTGCAACGTCGTGTCGTCGTTCAGCCGTCCCTGCGCCGTGCCGAGCTGCCCGAGCTGGCTTGTGCGGTCCTCACCGAGCCGGGCCCGCTGTGTGCCGATGTCCTGCTGCTGGCGCTGCAGCTGCTGGTCGATCGGCGCCTGGTCGATCGCCTGGTTCGCCGTTCGCTTCGCCGCCGCCTGCAGCATCGCCCCGCCGCGCATGACGCCGTGCTGGGCCTGCTGCTGGCGCTGCGTGTCGCCGAGCTGGCTGTAGCGCCGCTGCATCGCGACGATCGCCTGATCGTGATCCTGCTGCCCCCGCGCGCCGGCCGTGTCGAGGTCGGCGATGCTGCGGTCGTAGCCCTGCCCGATCTGGCCGCGCTGCGTCTCGATGTCGGCGAGGCCACGCGCCTGCGTCCGCCCGAGCGCGTCCATCCCCAGCCCGTAGTCGACCGTGTCGCGCAGGTTCTGGGTGTCGCTGTCCTGCTGAAGGTCCCCCAGACCCCGCCCGGCGGCCGCCTGCGCCGCATCGAACGACGGGTCGTAGTAGCCGACCGGGGGCCGCTCCTGCTGGAACGGCGTGAACCCCCTGCCCGGGGCCTTCTTCTTGGGCGCCATCGGGCGCGATGATCCCGCCGGACCCGGACGAGGACGCTACTTCGCGACCCAGCCCGACGGGCCCGACCCGCCCGACTCCTTCACGTACATCGTGCTGCCCGCCCCGCCGTCCTCACGGAGCCACACGACCCCGACCGGCGCCGCCACCACGCCCTCCGGGTCACCCGTCCCCCACCGCCAGTGGCCCTGCAGCTGCCGCACGAGGTCGTCGATCGCCATCAGGCCGGGCGGGTCACCGCGCCGCGAGCCAGAACACGCTGCACGTGTCCCCCGGCCCGGGGTTCACGCCGTTGACGCCCTGCACGTCGAGCTGGATGTTCGTCCCGTCGAGGAACGAGCACCCGAGGTACTGCAAGCCGAAGTAGCCGCCGCCGCCGAACGCCAGCCCGCCGAGCACGCACGACGGCGACGAGCCGAGCCCGTGCGCGACGACCCCGCGCAAGATTCCCGAGAGCCCGGAGTAGGTCAGCGTCTTCTGGCCGAAGTTGAGCATGCGGTCCACCCCGCCGGCCGTCTTCGTGAAGTTGTTGAGCACCGCGGCCGCGAGGTCCGCGAGGCCGATCGTGCCGTCGGCGATCTTGGCCGACGTGACCGCGCCGTCGGCGAGCGACGCGGTCACGATCCCGCCCACACTCACGTTGTCGCTGCTGAGCCCGGACTGCGCCGGGTCGAGCGCGTCGTACAGCACCTTAAACCGGGCGTCGACCTGGTCGCCGTCGGCGACCGTGACGCCGTTGATGAAGTCGGGATGCGGGTCGACCGGAACGGACATGGCTCAGAGTCTCCCGCTCGGGCGGACGGTCACCTCGACGGCCCGGAGCACGAAGCGCTGGCACTCGTCCTGGCAGCTGAGCTTGATCCGGAAGTACCGACGGCGCTTCCCGACCGGCCACGTGAAGGGATGATCGCCCGGGTCTTCCGGCGCATCCTCGTCGAGCCGCGAGAATCCCAGCCCCTCCTCGTCCTGCCAGCGCGCGCTCCCCCACACGAAGCCCCCCCACGTCACCGCGTTCGGCGCCGCCTCCGACGCGTGCCACGCCATCAACACCGCGGTCGTCGTCGGCGCGATCAGCTCGTACCGCGCCCGCAGCCGCTTGACGAGGTTCAGGCTCTGCATCTGGCCGCCCGCCGGCATGTCGCGCGAGACGAACTCCGACACCACCGGAGCCCCCGCCTCTGACCCGTCCTCGTCGACACCCGGCCCGTCAGGCTGGAACGGCGGGTAGACGATGACGCGGCTGCTCGCCGTGCGGTCGCCGCCGAGCAGCACTGGCTGCCGCGACGCACCGGCCGCGACGCGCACCTCGAGCGCGGCGACCGCGGCGCCAGCGCCCGCCCAGTTCGTCCACGGGAACACGCGGCCGAAGCGCCGGACCTCGATCGGCCGGTCCAACCGGCACACGAGCAGGTCGACCGGGGTCCCGCCGGAGTCGAGGACCGGCAGCAAGTAGTGCGAGCGGAACACCGTCGCCTGCCCGACGCGGTAGCCCTTGGCGAGGTAGTCGGCGACCAGCGGCGTGATCGACTCCGACAGCAGCACCTGCTGGCCGGGGCTCACCAGCCAGATCCCGCTCGTCCCCGGCACCACCAGGGCGTCGTCCCACGTCGCGATCCCGGCCTGCCCCCACAGGATGAGGTCCGAGTTCACACGCTGCAGCGACTGCTGCGTGTTGCCGACCGCGTCCGTGAGGTCGAGGTCGAGGCCGCTCAGCGCCCACATGCCCGCGGTCGAGAAGACCATCAGCGTGTCGTGCACCGGCGCGCTGCCGAGCAGCTGCGCTCCCTCGGGCATGAGCCACTCGTCGGTCGGATCCCACGTCGTCGAGTCGAACTCGGCCGACATCGCGACCCGGTCGCCCTTCAGCGAGATGAGCCGGTTCCCCACGACCGCCCACGTGCCACCCGGGTTGTACGGCGCCGGGATCGTCGCCAGCGGCGTCAAGCTGTACGCCTGCCCCGTCGCGGTCGCCCCCGTGAAGCTCCGCGACAACGTGATGTGCGTGTTGTCGACGACCGCCGCGACCGCGTGCAGCCGATCGCCGATCACGAGGACCATGCCCGCGTCCACGTTCGCCAGCCACGCCGTACCGGTGCCCACGATCGCCGTCGAGCCCTGCGTGACCGCGATCGTCCCCGCCGAGTAGGCCGCGGCCTTCCGCGACCCGCCGTAGGCCGCGTCGCCGACGAACAGCAGCCCGTCCATCGCTACCGGCCGCGTCGGCCCGGCCAGCCCGCTCCCGCCGAGGTTGACCGGGGTCTCGTCGTCGGCGTCGAGCACCCCGAAGTCCGCGGCGTTGGCGAACACCGTCCGCTGCCCGCCCGCGAGCCAGCCGTCCCAGAGCATCCGCAGCCCCGTCGCCCCGAACGCCACGTTGCTCTTGTACGAGGCGCCGCGCCGCGCATAGGCCGACCCGTCCTCGTCCAACATCATGTTCTGCAGCCGCCACGCCCCGTTGCTCGGGATCAGGTGCGGCGCGATCCGGAACATGCCGGCCGCGAAGTCCTCCTGCAGGATCGGCGGGGCGAGCGCCACATCAACCCCTAGGCGTTGACGCCCTGCACACGGATCTGCGCCGGCCCCGGCTTGCGGAACCGCGCCCGGATCCGCAGACGCAGCTCCTCACACGCCGCGTCGAACCGCGCCTCGTTGCGATCCGCGGTCGGGATCTGCTCCGCGTCCCGGGCGAAGAACGTCGCCGCCGCCCCCTCGACCAGCGCGTTCGAGAACTCGTCGTCGACCGCGATCACCCCCGCCTGCTCCAGCGAGTCGGCGCGCACCGCAGCAAACGCCGTGATCTCCAACCCCGTCGTGTCCGGCACGGGGATCAGCCCGACCTCCGCCACCCCGCCGGCGTCGGCCGTCGCGACGAACAGCCCCTGCCACGACGGCGACCACGTCAGCCGGCCCTGCCGCGCCGCCGCAACCGAGGTCCGCGGCACCTTCCCGTACGGCACCCCGTCGACGTAGAGCTCGTACAGCTCGAGCGCGGTCACGGGGTAGACCTGCTGCCCCGCGACCGTCTCCCCGATCGTGATGGTCCGCCGGTCCGCCAGCGCCCGCGCCACCATCGACTTGTGGCGGATGTCCAGCTCCCGCAACGCCTGCGTCACGTCGATGTCGAAGCTGTACTCCTTCACCACCTGGTCGATCAGCGACTGGACGGCCGTCGCCATCTCTAGTCCCGCGGTGCGGTCTTGACCTCGAGCACCTTCATGAGCGCCTTCTCGGCCGCCTCCAGGAGGTCCTCACGGCCCCAGCCCGCGCGCTCCTGATCGACGAACCGCTGCAGCTTCTCGTCGTCGAGCTCCAGCACCATCTCCATGAGCTGGTCGAGCTCGGCGCGGCTGATCGCCGGAGCCGTCGGGTCGACCCGCCAAAACCCACCCTGCGTGTCGCCGTTCAGACGATGGTCCTCGAGCCACGCGAGGATCTCCGCGACGTCGACCGCGCGGCCGTCCTCCAGCCGGACGGTGCCCTCCTTGGGCAGCCGCAGCGCGCCGTCACGGAACGCGACGACCTCACCGGGCGTCTCGCCGACCTGCTGGCCGGACGCGCCGCGGATCGGGTAGCGCTGCGTCTTGACCAGCCGCAGGTCACTGCGGCGGCACATGAAGAGGATGGTGTTCTCGGGGGCGGAGACGAGCGGCTCGTCGATGGTGGCGGTGGTCATGCGGGTGGGCTCCTTCGAGGTCGGGTCCGGGGACGGGGCGGCGCCCTGCGCGGGCGCCGCCCGCCTCCCGGTGGGGCTAGCTGGTGATGCCGGTCAGGACGCCGTGCTTGCGCTCCTGGCCGAACTCCAGGCCGCACTCGGTCAGGTACTCGTCCATCCGGCCGTCCTGGCTGTTGGGCTGCCGGTTGGTGAGCACCTTCGTGTCGCGGCTCACGGTGTCGTTGGCGAGGTACCGGTACTGCACCTCGTCGAGGTCGACGACGATGATCACGCCGCCGTACTTCGTGCCCTCGAGCAGGCGGTGG
>DASYBY010000283.1:0-6551 GCA_036500525.1 Baekduia sp.
CCGACAACGGCATCGGGATCGAGCCCCGGTTCCACGACCGCGTCTTCGGCCTGTTCCAACGACTGCACACGTCCGAGGAGTACCCTGGCACCGGCATGGGCCTGGCCATCGTGAAGAAGATCGTGGAGTCCAACGGCGGCAGCGTGCGGGTCGAGTCGGTCCCCGGCGAGGGCGCGACCTTCGTCGTCACGCTCGTGCCTGCCGAGGGCGACGAGTGATGAGCGACGAGCTGCGGCGCCTGCTCGTCGTCGAAGACAGCGAGTCCGACGTCGAGCTGCTCCGCGAGGCGCTCTCCGACAGCGAGCCGGACGTCGCGCTGGACATCGTGCGCCACGGCGAGGACGCGCTCGCGTTCCTCCGCGGCGAGGGCGCGTTCACCGGTGCCGTCCAGCCCGACCTCGTCGTCCTCGACCTCAACCTCCCGCGCATGGGCGGGTTCGAGGTCCTCCAGGCCCTGCGCGAGGACGTCGATCCGCGGCTGCGGCGCCTCCCGGTCGTGGTGTTCACCACCTCCAGCCTGCGCAGCGACGTCGAGACCGCCTACGACCTGCATGCCTCGAGCTTCGTGACGAAGCCGACGGCGTTCGAGCACTACCTCGACGCCGTCCGCGCGTTCCGCGAGTTCTGGCTGCGGGTGGCCCGGCTCCCCGCCGGCGCCTAGCCGCGCGCCTTGGGGATCACCCGCACCGAGGAGCCGTGGGCCGGCCTCCTGGCCGAGGGTCGCGAGGACGAGCGCCTCGTGCGCTCCGCCTTCGAGGGCGCGCGCGCCCCGACCTTCGCGCCGCTGCCCGACGACCTGCATCCGGCGTTGTTGTCCGGGTTGCGCGGCGCGGGGATCGAATCGCTCTACGCGCATCAGGCCGAGGCGCTGGAGGCCGCGGCCGACGGGCCGGTCGTCGTCACCACCGGCACGGCGTCGGGCAAGTCCATGTGCTTCAACTTGCCGGTGCTCGACGTCCTGTGCACCGACGCCAAGGCCCGCGCGCTCTACCTGTACCCGACCAAGGCGCTCGCGCAGGACCAGGCGCGGGCGATCGCCTCGTTCCGCCTGGGCGCGAAGGTGCGCCCGTCGATCTACGACGGCGACACCAAGCGCGAGGACCGCAGCGCCATCCGGCGGCGCTCGAACCTCATCCTGAGCAACCCGGACATGTTGCACATGGGGATCCTCCCCAACCACGCGGCGAGGGGCGACTTCTTCGCCAACCTCGCCGCGGTGGTGGTCGACGAGGCGCACGTCTACCGCGGCGTCTTCGGCTCGCACGTCGCCAACGTGCTGCGCCGCCTACGCCGGATCGCCGCGGCCTACGGCACCGACCCGCGCTTCCTGCTCGCCTCGGCCACGATCGCCAACCCGGTCGAGCTGGCCGAGCGGCTGACCGGGCTGGACGGCTTCCGCCACGTGCAGCGCGACGGCTCGCCCGGCGCCGCCCGGCAGATCGCCATGTGGAACCCGCCGGTCACCGACGAGGCGCTGCAGACGCGCCGCAGCGCACTGGGCGAGGCGGCCGAGATGGTCACCGAGCTGGTGGTCAAGGGCGCGCGGACGATCTGCTTCGTCAAGTCGCGCAAGGGCGTCGAGCTGGTGGCCAAGCTGATCGCCGACCAGCTGGCCGACGCGCATCCGGCGCTGCGCGATCGGGTCGCGCCCTACCGCGCGGGCTACACGCCGCAGCAGCGCCGCGAGCTGGAGGGCCGGCTCGTGTCGGGCGACCTGCTCGCGGTCGTCACGACCGACGCGCTGGAGCTCGGCATCGACATCGGCGCGCTGGACGCCGCGGTCGTCGTGACGTTCCCGGGGACCGTCGCGTCGCTGAAGCAGATGTGGGGCCGCGCGGGGCGGCGCGGGCGCGGGCTGGCGGTCTACGTCGCCGGCGAGGACGCGCTGGACCAGTTCTTCTGCCGCCACCCCGACGAGTTCCTCGACCGCCCCGTCGAGGCGGCGATCATCAACCACGAGAACGAGCAGATCCACGACCCGCACCTGCTCTGCGCGGCGCATGAGGGGCCGATCGACCCCGACGTCGACGCCGTCTTCCTCGGCCCGCGCGTGCGCGCGCACTGCGAGCACCTCGCGGGGATGGGCGAGCTGCTGGAGCGCGGCGGGCGCTTCACGCTGCGCCGGCCCGAGGACTACCCGGCTTCGCGCGTCTCGCTGCGCTCGGGCTCGCCGGACTCGTTCACGGTCGTGGACATCAACATGGGCGAGGTGCTCGGCACCGTCGAGGCGACGCGCGCGTTCTCGACCGTCCACGACGGCGCGATCTACCTGCACATGGGTCGCTCGTACTCGGTCGCCGAGCTGGACGTCGAGGGGCGCCGCGCGCTCGTGCAGCCCTTCTCGGAGAACTGGTACACGCAGCCCAAGAAGGAGACCGACACCCACATCGAGCGGCTGCTGGACCGCCGCGACACGATGGGCGTGGTGCTCAGCTACGGGATCGTCAGCGTCACCGAGACGGTGATGGCCTACCAGCGCAAGCGGCTGCCCGACCACGAGGCGATCGACCTGGTGGCCTTGGACCTGCCGCAGACGACGTTCACCACGCAGGCGCTCTGGTACGAGCTCGGGCCGAGCCTGCTGGCCGAGGACTTCCCGCTGGAGCTGCTGCTCGGCTCGCTGCACGCCGCCGAGCACTCCCAGATCGCGGTGCTGCCGCTGCTGGCGATGTGCGACCGCTGGGACATCGGCGGGCTGTCGACCAACCTGCACCCGCAGACCGGCGGGCCGACGATCTTCATCTACGACGGCCACCCGGGCGGCGTCGGCATCACGCAGCAGGGGTTCACGGGCTTCGAGCGGCTGGTCGGCGACGCCTACCGACTCATCAGCGAGTGCCGCTGCGAGTCGGGCTGCCCGTCGTGCGTGCAGTCGCCCAAGTGCGGGAACCTGAACGAGCCGCTGGCCAAGGCGGGCGCGGCTGAGATGTTGCACCGCATGCTGGAACGGTAGGAAAGCTCCCGGCGGGCGGGGTCGAACCTGCGCAAGGCGGCTTGCGCTGCGAAGTTCGACACGCAGCCTGCCGACCCTTGAGGTATGCGCAGGTCCAGGCGCTCCCTCCTCATCCTGTCGGTCGCGGCCCTTGTGGCTGTGCCCACCGTGGCCGCCTCGGCCTCCGTCGGCGCCGCCTACGCGCCGTCGGGACCCCGTGCCGGCGGCGCCGAATTCGGCCAGCCCAACGGGCGCCCGAGCGCCGCGCACCCCGTCGCGACGACCTTCCGCCTCGGCGCGAGCACGATCACCGAGGGCCAGGCGCTGAAGCTCGCCGTGCGCTTCGACCAGCGCGGCGTGAAGTCGGTGCTGGCGCGCGTGGCCTTCCGGCCGCTCGGCGGACACGGCGCGCTGCTCGACGTCGACCTCGGCCGCGTGCGCACCGGCGCGCTGCTGCATCCGGCGTGGCCGCGGGGTGTCGTCGTCAAGGCGGGGCGCTACACGGTGACCGTGCACGCCTCGGGCCCGGCCGGCGGCACGCTGCTGCGCCGCGCGCACGCCTCGGGCAAGGCGCCGCTGACGGTCAAGGCGAAGCCCGCGCCGCGGCCCGCGCCACCCGCGCCGCTCACGCCGCCGCCGACCGTCGCGCCCGTGATCCCCGCCGCGCCCGATCCCGGGATCGTCAACGACGGCACGTTTCCCGTGGTCGGTCCGCACACGCTCGACATGGGCGCGGGGCGGTTCGGCACCGGCCGCACCGGCCACACGCACCAGGGCCAGGACATCCTCGCCGCCGAGGGCACGCCCGTCGTCGCGCCGCTGGCGGGCACGATCGTCGCCCGCGACTACCAGGCCTCGGCCGCCGGCTACTACCTCACCGAGAACGCCGCCGACGGCCGCGCCTTCTTCTTCGCCCACTGCCAGCAGGACACGTTCGCGGTGACGGTCGGCCAGGCGGTCGCCGCCGGACAGCAGCTCTGCCGCGTCGGCCACACGGGCGACGCGACCGGTCCGCACCTGCACTTCGAGATCTGGATCGGTGGGTGGCGCACGAGCAAGGACAGCGCGCCGATCGACCCGCTGGCACAGCTGCAGGCCTGGGACCGGTAGGACGCCGCGGCGCACGCGGAACGCCCCATTCCGCCGGATCGGCAGAGCTGCCCCCGCGTGACACCGCGTCAAGTACTGTCTCGTCCGCTATTTGCGCGGGGCTCTGTCCCGGTTCCCGCGTACCCCACAGAAGAGGAAGGGGACCGGTGCACGCACGACGCGCCATCCTTGCCGCGGCAATCACCCTGGCCGCCGCGGCCGCACCATCAGCAGCGTCTGCTGATACGACGTTGAACGTCGTCCCGCACGGCAACGAGGCGCCCGGCGTCCCGTGGGCGACCACGCCCGGCATCCTGCCCGCTGACACGCAGGCCAAGATGTACGACCGGCTGACGCCGCTGTTCCGCAACGTCACCGACGACGTGCTCAAGCCGAGCACCGATGGCACCGGCTTCTACAAGTCGGCGGCGCTGCTGCCCGAGAACGACCCGTCGTTCGTCTCGTCCGAGACGATCAGCGGCATGTCGCCGAGCGCCGGCGCGGTCACCGCGACGATCAAGCGCGACAACTACGGCGTCCCGCACATCTACAGCCCGACCGACGCGGGCGCGATCTTCGGCGCCGGCTACGCCGTCGCGACCGACCAGTCGCTCCTGCTCAACCTCGCCCGCTACAACGGCGTCGCCGGCCTGATCGACATGCCGGGCGTCCAGGCGATCAACCTCGTCCTCGGGTTGTACAACTACAAGCCGACGGCCAAGGTCTCCGCGGAGGCCACCAAGCTGCAGACCAAGTCCATCGAGGCCCAGGGCACCGAGGGCCGGCAGCTGCTCAACGACATCGACACCTACCTGGTGGGCATCAACGCCCGCATGCAGGTGGCGCAGCCGACCGAGCCGAAGTTCGACCGTACCGACATCTACGCGCTCAACGCCATCAAGTCGCAGTTCCTGGGCTCGGGCGGCGGCCAGGAGGTCGACAACGGCCTGTTCCTGGACAGCCTGCGCAGCAAGCTCGGCGACAAGAAGGGCGACGAGGCCTTCGAGGACCTGCGCGGTCGCAACGATCCCGAGGCCACGGTCACCACGACCGCGAAGTTCGCGGCCCAGCCCGACCCGAGCGTCAGCAAGCCGGTCGGCCTCGTGCGCATCAAGCACGGGACGTTCAAGAACGACTTCGTCAAGCTGCCGGGCGCCAAGGCGGCCAAGGCGAGCACCGCGTCGCTCGGCGAGCGCAAGCTGGCGAGCAACATCCTGATCGTCTCGGGGCAGCACTCGGCCACCGGCAAGCCGCTGTTCGTCGGCGGCCCGCAGATCGGCTACAACTACCCCGGGCTGACGATGGAGATGCAGCTCACCAGCCCGTCGATCAACGTCGAGGGCGTGACGTCCGCGCCGTACCCGGGCTACATGCTCATCGGCCACGGCACCGACTACGCGTGGTCGCTGACCTCGGCCGGCTCCGACATCATCGACACCTACGCCGAGACGCTGTGCGGCGGGTCGAAGACCAAGTACTCCTACAAGGGCAAGTGCCTGAAGATGGAGAAGATCGACGCCGGCACCATCACCAAGGGCGCCTCGTCGACCAAGGTCACGTTCTACCGGACGGTCCACGGACCGGTCATCGGCTACGCCAAGAACGAGAAGACGGGCAAGCTCGTCGCGCTGTCGCAGAAGCGCTCGTCCTACGGGCGTGAGACGGTCGATCAGCTGTTCAACCAGCAGATGACCTACAGCCGCGTGCACAGCGCCAAGGACTTCGTCAAGGCCGCGGAGAAGACGCCGCAGACCTTCAACTCGTTCTACGCGAGCGCGACGGAGACGGCGTTCTACACCTCGGGCGCGCTGCCGATCCGGCCCAAGGGCGTCAACGACGACCTGCCGGTCGACGGCCGTGGCAAGTACGAGTGGAAGGGCGAGCTGGCCCCGTCCAAGCACCCGCAGGCCATCGACCCGGCCAGCGGCTACCTCGTCAACTGGAACAACAAGCCGGCGGCCGGCTTCCCGGCCGGCGACGACCGGTTCGGCAGCGAGGGCGGCATCCAGCGCGTCGACATGCTCAAGAGCGAGCTGGCGCGGTACCCGAAGGCGACGCTGACCAACGTGCTGGCCTCGGCCAACGCGGCCGCGACCGAGGACGTCCGGATCACGCAGCTGTGGCCGGTGCTGAAGGCGATGCTCGCCCGCGGCAAGTCCCCGAGTGCGCAGGCGACGCAGGTCGCCGGCATGCTGCAGTCCTGGTACGACGCGGGCGGCTCGCGCGTCGACGCGAACCTCGACGGCGTGATCGACAACCCGGGCGCGGTCATCCTCGACACCGCCTGGAAGAAGATCACCGACGCGGGGCTGTGCGACCGCCTCGGCAGCGGGTTGTGCAAGCAGTTGGAGGGGCGCATCAGCCGCTTCGACGCTCCCCCGGGCGGCCAGTACGCCGGGTGGCACCAGTACATGGACAAGGACCTGCGCACCGAGCTGGGCAAGCCGGTCAAGGGCAAGTACCACTTGTCCTACTGCGGTGACGGCAAGGTCTCCCGCTGCTCCTCGGAGCTGTGGGCGGCGCTGGCCGG
>DASYBY010000284.1:0-22127 GCA_036500525.1 Baekduia sp.
GGCGACCTCGCGCGGGAACATCGCCAGCGGCGAGATCCAGCGCAGCGCCTCCTCGGTGACGCGCGGCCACAGCTCCGGGTCGGCGGCGACCTGCGCGCGCTGCTCCGGATGGGTGAGCAACGCCCAGATGCCGATGCCGACCCCGTCGCGCGGCTCGTTGAGCCCGCCGCCGATGATCAGCTTGACGTTGGAATGGATCTCCTCGTCGGAGAGCGGCTCGCTCTTGCCGTCGGCGTAGGCGTAGGCCATGGCGCTGATCAGCGACGCGTCGCGGTTGGCGCGCACGCGCTCCAGCGCCGCGGTGGTCGCGGCGGTCACCTCGGCCACCGCGCGATCGGTCCGCTTCCAGACGTCGGGGTCGTCGCCGTAGTTGGCGGTGCCGTCCATCAGGGCCTGCGACCAGAACAGCAGCTCGGCGTCGCTGGCCTCGGTGAGCCCGAGGACCTGGCCGAGGCAGCGCGCCGCGAACGGGTTGGCGTACTCGGTCAGCAGGTCGGCCGAGCCACGCGCGATGAAGCCGTCGATGAGGTCGTCGGCGACCTTGCGGAAGACCGGGACCCAGTGCTGCTCGATGACGCGCGGCGACAGCGGCTCCTGCGCGGCGAGGCGCAGGCGGCGATGCTCGGCGCCGTCGGTGCGCAGCATCGTGCGGCCCATCACGCGCGTCTGCAGCGAGTCGCGCTCGCGGGCGGTGAAGTTCTCGGAGTCGCGCTCGATGACGTCGAGGTCGTCCCAGCGGGTGACGAGCCAGCGGTTGACCGACTCGACCCAGACGACGCCGCGCTCGCGCAGCGCGGCGTAGGTCGGGTACGGGTCGGCGCTCAGGGAGGCGAGCGTCACCCGCCCGTCGTCGTCGGGGCCGTGCCCGTGGCGCCCGTTGGCGAGCGTCGCCGCGGTCATGCGGAGGCCTCGGCGGGCGCGGCCTCGGGCCACCACTGCAGGTGGGCGGCGGAGTGGTCGGCACCGGGCGCCGCGCCGGCGGCCGCGGCCTGCCAGCGCTCGTTGGTCAGCGCCAGCGCCGGCGCGTCGATCCCGGCCTCCTCGGCCAGGCCGGCGGCGATGCCGACGTCCTTGGCCAGCAGCGCGAGCTGGAATCCGGTGGCGTAGGCGCCGGTGACGACGTTGCCGCCGACGACGATCTCCGTGACGAAGCTGCGGCCGGTCGAGGTGTTGACGATCTCGAACAGCGTCGCCGGATCCACGCCGAGGCGCTCACCGATGTGCAGCGCCTCGGTGGCCGCGGCGTAGCCGGCGGCGGCGAGGAAGTTGTTGAGGGCCTTGACCGTGTCGCCCGTGCCGAGCCCGCCGGTGCGGAAGGTCCGGCCGCCGAGCACGTCGAGGACCGGGGTGGCGCGGGCGACGGCGTCGTCCTCCCCACCCACCATCAGCGACAGCTCGCCGCTCTCGGCGCGCGGGACGCCGCCGGAGACCGGCGCGTCGACGACCGCGACGCCGAAGGGCGCGAGGCCCTCGGCGACCGCGCGGACGCCGGCCGGGCTGGAGGAGCTCATGTCGACGAGCACCGCGCCGTCGGCCAGGTGCGGGCCGAGGCCGCCCTCCCAGTCGAGGACGACCGTGCGCACGATGCGGTCGTTGGGCAGCATCGTGACGACGACCTCGCGGTCGGCGAAGTCGGCCGGGCCGGTGGCCGCGGTGCCGCCGTGCTCGGCGACGAACGCCGAGAGGACGTCGGGGTCGGCGTCATGGACGACCAGGTCGAAGCCGGCCTGGCGCAGGTTGCGCGCCATCGGCCGGCCCATGTTGCCGAGCCCGATGAAGCCGACGCGGGGTCCGTCGCCCATGGCCTACTTGTCCTCGGCGATCGCGGCGAGGACCTCACCGGCGCCACGGAAGCCCTCGCCGGCGGCGGGGATGCCGCAGTAGAGCGCGGCGTGCAGGCAGATCTCGCGGATCTGCTCCTCGGTGACGCCGTTGGCCAGCGCGCCCTGCGTGTGGACCTTGATCTCCCACGGCTTGCCGAGGGCGATGAGCATGGCCAGCGTGATCATCGAGCGCTGCGCGCGGGTCAGGCCGGCGCGGTCCCAGACCTCGCCGAAGCAGTAGGTCGTGACCAGGTCCTCGAACGGCCGGGTGAAGTCGCCGGCGGCCTCGACCTTGGCGAGGCCGTGCTCGGGGCCGAACATCTCCTCGCGGATCTTGATGCCGGCGTTGAAGGTCTCGTCTGCCATGGGGGTCACCTTTCGAAGTTCACGTTGGGCCTCGACGACCCAAGGACATCATATAGCAAATCCTATCTCAGCTGAACGTCCGCGCACGCCACTCCGACGCCAGGTGCGCGGCCGTCCGCCAGGCCAGCGCCTGCACCGTGAGCGTCGGGTTGACGCCGCCCGGCGTGGGGAACGCCGACGCGCCCAGCACGCCGACGTTGGGCGCGTCGTGGACGAAGCCCCAGCGGTCCAGGACGGCGCCGGCGGGGTCGTCGCCCATGCGCGTGCCGCCGTAGGAGTGGCGGCCGTCCATCGGGAGGTGCGGCTCGGTGGGCGGTCCCCACGTTTGCGACGCGCCCGCCGCCCGCAGCCACTCCGCGAGCTTGTCCATCAGGAAGTCGTGGCCGCGCCGCTCGTTCTCGCCGGGCGCGAAGGTGATCCGGACGACCGGGACGCCGTCGCGGTCGGTCGCGTCGGGCGCGAGGTCGAGGCGGTTGGACGCGTAGGTCAGGCTCTCGAACTGCCCGTTGACCGAGCCGACCGACCGCGCCGCGCGGGCCAGCCACGCCTTGTAGCCGCTCCCCCACGCCGGCACGCCCGGCGGTCGCGGCGCGAGCGCCATCTGGATCGGCTTGAGCTCGTGCGCCGCGGTGCAGAGGCCGCCGCCGAGGAAGCCGAGGCCCGCGTGGTCGAAGTTGTCGGCGTTGAAGTCGTCCAGGCACGTCGCCTGCGCCCACGGCCCGCTGTAGAGCCCGAGGTCGCACCCCTCGAACAGGCCGAAGGCGAACGGCGTGACGTGCAGCGTGAAGTGGCGGCCGACCTGATCGCGCGCGTTGCCCAGCCCGCGCGGGTGGGCGTCGGAGCGCGAGAGCAGCAGCAGCCGCGTGTTCTCGTAGGTGAACGTGCCGATCAGCACCGCGCGCGCGGCCAGCGTGCGGCGCTCGCCGTCGCGGACGTAGGTGACGCCGGTGGCGCGCCCGTCGGCGCCGGTCTCGACGCGCAGGACGCGCGCGCCGGTGACGATCCGCAGCCGCCCGGTCGCCAGCGCGCGCGGGATCGACGTGACGTCGGCCGTGCCCTTGGCGTCGCGGTGGCAGCCCGACGCCGTGCAGAACCCGCAGTACGTGCAGGCCGGGTTGCCGTTGTACGGCTCGGCGTTGATCGCCGCGGGCGCGGGGTAGGGATGCCAGCCGCGCTCGCGCGCCGCGGCGTCCATCAGCCCCGTCCAGCCCGTGCGCCGCAGCGGCGCCATCGGGTACCCGCGGGTGCGCGGCCCGCCGAACGGGTCCCCGCTCGCGCCGCCCGCGACGCCGATGTCGTGCTCGACGCGGTCGTAGAACGGCGCCAGCTCGTCGTAGCGCAGCGGCCAGTCGGCCGGCGTCGAGCCCGCCGGGATCGCGTCGGCGCCGTAGCGTTCTCGCGCGCGCGTGCGCGCGGAGAAGCTCCACGGGTTCAGGCGCGCGCTCAGCCCCGGGTAGTGGATGGCCGTCCCGCCCACGGCGTTGACCATCAACGTGGGGAACGGCGGCGCGCCCTCGGGTCCGCCGGGCGCGGCACGCCACACCGGCTGCTCGTGCGCCGCCTTGGGCTCGGCCAGCCACTGGCGCACGTCGTTGCGCACCTCGTCGAGCGACATCTCCTCGGCGCGGCGGTGCGGGCCGGCCTCCAGCGCGGTGACGTCCAGACCCGCGGCGGTCAGGAGGTCGGCCGCGATCGCGTTGGCCGCCCCGAGGCCGACGAGGACGACGTCGGTCATCGCAGTGCCTGGTCGGCCGCGCTCTGCTCGCGGCGCGGGCCGGGGTAGCCGATCAGCGCCCAGCCGGCGCCGTCGCGGTTGCCGCCGTGCGCCGGGTCGCCGAGCAGGCCCTCGATCGCATGGCTCCGCAGGAGCGCGAAGAACGCGGGGTCGTCCTGCTCCAGCGCGGCGACGAGGCAATCGCGGCCCGCGCCGTCGAGCGCCGTGAAGTCGCGGGCCTCCAGCGCTTGCAGCGCCGCCGCGTAGGCCGGGCGATCCGCAGCGTAGGGGCCGTCCAGCGCCCGGCGGACGTACTCGCCCACACCCAGCGCCGCGGCGCCCGGTCCCAGCTCGTCGGCCGGGATGATCCGGTCCAGCACCGCCTCGAGCACGTCGCCGATGCGGTCTGCGTCCATCAGCGATCTGGGAAGTCGACCGGCTCGCCGCCGACGAAGCCGGCGGACTGCACGCCGTCGTACCAGTCGGGGAAGGTCATGTGGCCGCCGTCGACGGCGGCCCGCAGCGCGACCAGCGCATCGTCCATCGCGCCGTCGATCGTGTAGCGCACCAGGAAGCGGAACTCCGGCGTCGCGCCGTCGCTGCTGCGGTGCAGGGCGAGCGGGAAGCGCTCGGCCGCGGTGAAGCCCTCGAGCTCCAGCACCTCGCGGTGGTGCACGTCATACCACTCGGTGTACTGCTCGTCGCCGATGCCCTCGGGCGGCCGGCTGAGCACGAAGAAGCTCGTCATGGTGTTCTCGTGACGCGCAAGCGCGCGGCGCGGGACGCCGGCCGTTGTTCACGGCCGGCGCCCACTACCGCGTTGGCCTACAGGTCGCTCACGGCCCCCGTCTTGGTGAAGAAGGGGTCGAGGTACGACTGCGGCGAGAACACCTTCGGATCGCCGAGCGGATCGCCCAGCGTGTTCAACGTCGCGCCGGGAGGGGCGAACTGCTTGACGTTGTCCTTGGTGACGACCGTCGCCTGGATCGGGATGTCGGTGACCTTCGGGCCCTTGCCGCCGAGCGTGTTCAGGAGCACGCGCATCGCGGAGTAGGCCTGCTGGACGCCGTTGTAGGAGGAGCCGCCCGTGTTGTAGCCGTCCTTGAGGTGGTCGGCGAAGTACGAGAGGTCCCCGGCCTGGCCGCCCACCATCGAGACCGGCGGCACCTTGCGGCCGACCTGCTGGAAGGCCTGGATCGAGCCCTGGCCCATGATGCCGTTCTGCAGCACGCCGTCGATCTGACCGGGGTGCGAGGCGAGGAACTGCTGCACCGCCGTCTTGGCGGTCGCGTTGTTCCAGTTGCCGTTGACCGTGCCGATGACCTTCAGGCCCGGGCAGGCGGCGATCTCGGCCTTGATCTGGTTGTAGCCGTAGGTCTCGGCCGGCGCGCCGGCGAGGCCGCGGACGACCAGGACGTTGCCCTTGCCGCCCATCGCCTTGATGGTGGCGGCGGTGCCGCCGGCGATGTTCAGCGGGTTGTCGGCGATCGCGTAGTCGGAGGGGTTGGTGTTGCCGAGGATGATCGTCGGCACGCCCGCCTTGCCCGCGGCGGTGATCGCCGGGGCGATCGCCGGGCCGGCCAGCGGCGTCATGATCACGCCGTCGACGCCGTTGCGGACCATCGCCTGGAAGCCGGCGATCTGCTGCGCCGGGGTCTGGGTCGCCTGGTCGGGCATGATCGCCTTCTGCAGCGATCCGGTCACGAGGCCGGCGGCCTTCGCCTTGGCGAACGCCTCATCGACGCCCTTGAGCAGGTTCGTCTCGAACGCGCTGTTGACCGCGATGTTCGACAGGCCGATCTTCCAGGGGCCCTTTTTGCCCTTGAACGACGCCCACGGGCTCTTGCGCACAGGACCGGGGTAGCCGCTGTACAGCGTCTGGGTCTCCTTGGGCAGGGACGCGACGACGCCGTCGGGATCCTGCACCGGCACGTCGGGGACCTGGCCGCAGTTGCCCGTCAGGGCCGCGGTGGGGGTGGTCGCGGCAGCCGTCGCCGAGCCGCTGTCGGACTTGCTGTCCGACGACGACCCACACGCGGCGAGCGCCACGACGGACAGAACGGCGGCGCCTGTGGCAAGCCACGGGCGCAACGGTCCGAAGACCGAGTTCTCACTCATCACACTCTCCTCGATTGCGGCCCCGCCTAGGGGCCGATGGAACTTGACTCTCCGGCGGCCAGGACAGGCCGCCGCTCTGCTCCTCAGATGCGGTCCTGGACCCGCCGGTCGCGGCCGTAGACGGTCACCGCGGCGAGCACGATCACGCCATAGAGGATCTGCTGGTCGGCGGCATCGGCCCCATGGCCGATGAGCACCGTCGTCAGCACCGACAGGAACAGCGCTCCGATGATCGTGCGCGTGTAGTCGCCGGGCCCGCCGAAGACGGTGCCTCCGACGACGACGGCGGCGACGCTCTGGAACAAGTAGGGGCTGCCGAGCGTGGCGTCCACGCTGCCGGCGAAGCCGGCCAGCAGGACACCGACGAAGACCGACGCGATCGCGCTGAACGCGAAGGCGTAGGTCCAGACCCGGCGGGTCTGCACGAGCGCGAGATCGGCCGCGCGCTGGTTGGCGCCGGTCGCCATCAGGCGCCGTCCGGCGACCGTCCGGTTCAAGAACAGCGCGAAGACGAGGCCGACGGCGATCCAGATCGCGACCAGCGGCGGGACGGCGATCCCGAACGTCTTGGACGCAGGCGAGGCCAGGTGCGACAGCCACTCGGGCGCGCTGCCCGCCAGCTCGCCACCGGTCTGGACCTGCACGGCCCCGGTCGCGATCGACCCGATCGCCAGCGTCACGATCAGCGGCTGGATCTTGTAGCGGTGGCAGATCTGCCCGGCCGCGCCGCCCAGGAGCCCGGCCAGCAGGACGGCGGCGATCAGGCCGACGCCGAAGGGCACGTTGTACTTGGCGGTCAGCGTCGTCACGACGATCGCGCCGGCGACGATGAAGCCCGACACGGACATGTCGAAGCCGCCCATGAGGATCAGCAGCGTCTGCCCGCAGGAGGCCAGGCCGGCCAGCGAGGCGAGGACGAGGATCGAGCGGATCGACGACGCGCTCGCGAGCCCGTCGAGCGTGGACGACCCGTAGATGAAGACCGCGATCAGCGCGACCAGCTGCAGGATCGGGTAGCGCTTCTGCAGCGCGAGGACGCGACGCAGCGGCGTCGGGGCCGCGCGGGTGCCGGCGGCGGCGGGCGCGACGGGGACTTCGGTGGCGCTCACTTGCCCTCCTTGACGTTGACGGTCGTGAGGCGCGCACTCGCCACGACGGCGATCAGCAGCGCCGCGCCGTAGACGATCTGCAGCCACGTGGTGTTGATCTGCAGCGCCGAGAGCAGGCTCTCGACGAGGTAGATCACCGAGGCCCCGAGCAGCGAGCCGAGGATGCCGCCGCGCCCGCCGGTCAGCGGCGTGCCGCCGAGCGCGACGCCGGCGATGGCGACCAAGGTGTAGGCCGACGCCTGGCTGGAGTCGACCGAGCTGACCAGCCCGGTCAGCGCGAAGGCGCCGACCGCGGCGAACAGGCCGCCGAGCGCGTACGCGCCGACGCGGACCAGGTTGACGTTGACGCCCGACGAGTACGCGGTGGCGTCGTTGCTGCCGACCGCGAACAGCGCGCTGCGCCAGGGCAGGCGCCCGAGGGCGAACCAGATCAGCAGCGGCATGGCGATGGTGAACAGCGCGCCCGGGATCGGGCCGACGTCGTGGGCCAGGTGCTGGGTCCAGCTGTGGTCGACCGTCTTGGGCGTGTCGACCAACTTGAGGTCCAACCCGATGAACACGAAGTACGTCGACAGCGTCACGACCATCGGCGGCACGCGCAGGCCGACGATGAGGATGCCGTTGAGGGCGCCGATCGCCGCGCCGATGAGCAGGAGGATCGGCACGGAGACCGCGCCACCGAGCCCGGCGGGGATCAGCCAGGTCACGAACAGCACGCTGATGAAGGTCATCAGCGGCGAGATCGTCAGGTCGAAGCCGCCGCGGCCGGAGATGATCGACGGCGTGCTGGCCATCGCGGCCACGGCCAGCGGCGCGAACGTCGCCAGCTGGTCCTTCCAGCCGAAGTCCGGCTGGGCGATGACGTTGGCGATCAGCAGCGCCAGCGAGAGCACCAGCGCGAAGGCGAAGGAGTACTCGCGGGCGAAGCGCTTCAGCGACGGCGAGCGGCGCTGCTCGCCGGCGATCGGCAGGGCAATGGCCGGCGTGCTCATGCCTGGTCCTCGTCGTCGTTGGGGGTGTCGTCGTCGCCGAAGAAGCTCGACAGCAGGGCCTGGCGCGACAGCTCGGTGCGCGTGATCTCGCTGACCAGCTCGTGCTCGCGGAAGACCAGGACGCGGTCCATCAGCTCGACGTGCTCGTCCAGCTCGGTCGACAGCATCACCACGGCCAGGCCCTCGCTCGCCAGCCGCGTCAGCAGCCGGTAGAGGTCGGCCTTGGCGTTGACGTCGATGCCGCGCGTCGGGTCGTTGAGCAGCAGGATCCGCGGCTCGGACGCCAGCCAGCGCGCGATGATGACCTTCTGCTGGTTGCCGCCGGAGAGCGTCGTGATGGCGTCCTCGGGGCTGCCCAGGACGATGCCGAGCTCCTCGACGTACTTCTCCAGGCGCTTGCGCGTGGCGCGCGGGCGCAGGAAGCCGAACCTGGTGTCCTTGCCGAGCGTCGGGATCGCGAAGTTCTCGCGGATCGACATCCAGCGGAACACCGCGTCCAGGCCGCGCTCGCGCGGCACGTAGGCGATGTCGTTGGCCGCCGCGCGCTTGGGGCTGGTGATCGCGACGTCGCCGGCCTCGGTGTGGCGGATGGTCAGGCCGGTGGTCAGCCCGCTCCCGCCGCCCCACAGGGCTTCGAGGAAGTCGGCCTGGCCGTGGCCTTCGAGGCCCGCCACGCCGACGAGCTCGCCGGCGCCGATGGACAGGTTGATGGGCTTGCGGTCCGGGCCGAGCGCGAGGTCGCGCACCGACAGCACGGGCGCGCCGTGGCGCTCGGTGAGCGGATCCGCCTCGTCGCGGGCGTTGCGGGTCAGCTGGTCGGCGCCGGTCATGTGGCGCACGACCTCGCGCGCGGTCCACTTGCCGCGCTCCAGGACGGCCATCGTCTCGCCCGAGCGCATGATCGTCATGCGGTCGGCGATCTCGTCGATCTCGTCCATGCGGTGCGTGATGAAGATGACGCCGACGCCCTGGTCGGTCAGCCGCTTGACGGCTTCGAAGAGGCGGTTGCGCGTGGCGATGTCCAGCGCCGAGGTCGCCTCGTCGAGGATCAGGACGCGCGGGTTGCGCAGCAGCGCCCGCACCAGGCAGCAGCTCTGGCGGTCGCTGAGCGAGAGGTCCTCGACGATGTCGTCCAGGCGCAGCGAGCCGTCGACGAGCTGCTCGAGCGCGGCCGCGGCCCGCTCGCGCTTGACGGCCGTGGGGACCTTGCGGCGCAGGAGGCTGTCGGCGCCGAGCCAGACGTTGTCCAGGACGGAGCGCGCCTCGGCGACCAGCACCTCCTGGAAGACCGTGACGATGCCGTGCTCCTGCGCGTGGCGCGGGCTGGGCAGCGCGTCGATGACCTCGCCGTTGAGCTCGATCGTGCCGGTGTCGGGCGCATGCACGCCGCTCAGCACCTTCACCAACGTGCTCTTGCCGGAGCCGTTCTCGCCGACCAGCGCGTGGACCTCGCCGGCGCGCAGCTCGAACGAGCAGTCGCGCAGGGCCTGGGTCGGGCCGAAGGCCTTCGCCATCCCGCTGACGCGCAGCAGGGTCTCGTGGCGAGCGCCCGCCGCGTCCTGCTCGACCGTCGCGGCGGCGTCACCCATGGTGCTGTGTTGGGTCGCCATCTCTCTCCTCACCCTGGCCCCGTTCGGACATGAAGGGACCTGTTTCGACGCACGCGATCCTATATCTTTTGATACACGAATTGCAATGGATGTCGGTCACGAGGATCACGTCTACTCGTCGGCGACGACGCGCTCGTCGAGCGACGTGGCGCGCCAGGAGGAGAACCGGATGTCCTTGAACCAGTCGGGCAGGACGACCTCGCCGCTGGTGATGCGGCGGTCCAGCCCGGCGCGCAGCTCCTCCATCGTCCCGGTGGTCTCGTAGACCGCGAGGTGGTGGAAGGAGTCCCTGTCCTGGGCGACCATGTGCTGCAGCGCGAACCGCTGGCCGGCGTCGAAGCCCGGCGCGCCGAGGTTCTCGCTCAGGTGCTCGCGGTACCAGCGGTCGTAGTCCTCGGCCGAGACCGAGGCGGGCCGCTCGCTGAACACCAGGTACAAGTCGCTCATGCCGCCACCTCGGTCACCTTCGCGCCGAGCGCGGTGGCGTTCCACGAGGCGAAGTGGATGTCCTTGAACCAGGCCGGCAGATCCATGGAGCCCTGGTTGTCCTCCTGCCAGAGCGCCTTCATGACGTCCTCGATCGCGCCCTCGGTCTCGTAGAGCGAGAGGTGCGTGAACTGGATCGGGTTCTGCTCCTCGACGACGTCGGGGATCAGCGCGTAGCGGCGCGCCGAGACGAAGCCGGGGGTCGCGAGGATCTCCGACAGGTGGAAGTCGTACCACTGGTTGAACTCCTCGTCGCTGACGGAGTCGGGCCGCCGGCTGTAGACGAGGTGGAGCTGGTTGCTCATGCCATCACCTGGGTGCGCGCGCGGCGCTCGTCGAGGTTCGCGTCCACGGTCGGGACGAGGGCGCCGGTGGCGGGGTCCAGCAGCTCGGAGGACTCCTCGTACCAGCTGTCGGGGGCCTTGGTGCCCCAGAACGAGCGACACCGCGGATCGCTGACCGACCAGCGCAGCGGCCGGTGGTCGGGGTCGCCCGTGTAGTAGTCGCACGAGTACAGCTCGACGCGGTGGCCGTCGGGATCGCGCAAGTACACGAAGAACGCGTTGGAGACGCCGTGGCGGCCGGGGCCGCGCTCGATCGTCGCGCTCACGCCGGCGGCGGCCAGCTGGTCGCAGGCCCGCAGGACCGACGCGGGCTCGGAGACCCACAGGCCGAGGTGGTGCAGGCGCGGGCCGCGGCCCAGCGTCAGCGCCACGTCGTGCACGCCGGGCTTGCGCATCAGCCACGCGCCGGCCAGGCGCTCGTCGGCCGGCTCGGCGTCGGTGGAGATGTACTCGGTGCAGCGGAACCCGAGCTGCTGCCAGAAGGCCAGCGTCTCCTCCGGCGCGGGGCTGTGCAGGTTGAAGTGGTCGAACCGCATCACCGGCGCGCCGCGCTGGATGTCGAAGCGCTGCAGCTGCGACGGGAACTGCTCCATGTCGAAGAAGAACTCCAGCGGAAAGCCGAACGGGTCCCGCGCGCGCAGCGCCCGGCCCATGCCCAGCAGCGCGCCGTCGACCCACTCCACCGTTCCGCCGAGGCGCTCCAGCTCGGTCGCCAGGGCGTCGAGCTGCGCGTCGGACCGGACGCGGAAGCCGAGGCGCGCGGCGGCGGCGCGATCGGCCTTGCGCAGGACGATCGAGTGGTGCAGGCGCTCCTCCCAGCCGCGGAGGTAGATGACGTCGTCGTCCTCGGCGCTGACGATCAGGCCGAGCTGGTCGACGTAGAAGGTGCGCGAGGCGGCCAGGTCGGTCACGTGCAGCTCGACGTAGGCGGCGCGCACGACGTCGAACGCCGTGTCGGCCGGACCCGTCGCCAGCAGCTCGTTGATGTTGAGGGACACGCCTCAGACCTCCTGGTCGTCGTTCGCGGCGAGACCCAGCCGCGGGATCGGATGGGTGCCGAGCGCCACGTGGACGATCTCGATGTCGCAGTAGAACTCGAAGGCGTAGTCGCCACCCTCGCGGCCGATGCCCGACGCCTTGACGCCGCCGAACGGCGTCCGCAGATCCCGCACGTTCTGCGAGTTGATCCAGCACATGCCGGTGTCGATCGCGTGCGCGACACGGTGCGCGCGGCGGATGTCGTTCGTCCACACGTAGGCCGCGAGGCCGTACTGGGTGGCGTTGGCGAGGCGGATGGCCTCCTCCTCGCCGTCGAACGGC
The DNA here is from genome assembly GCA_036500525.1 of Baekduia sp. Taxonomy (GTDB): domain Bacteria; phylum Actinomycetota; class Thermoleophilia; order Solirubrobacterales; family Solirubrobacteraceae; genus Baekduia. The sequence continues at coordinate 11,883 of DASYBY010000284.1, forward strand.
GTCGCGACGAGCACCGGGCCGAAGATCTCCTCGCGGAAGACGCGCATCGTCTCGGTGACGTCGCCGATGACCGTGGCCTGCAGGAAGTTGCCCTCGTCCAGGCCGTCGGGGCGGTCGCCGCCCGCCAGGATCGTGGCGCCCTCCTCGCGGGCGCTCGCGATGTACTCCAGGACGCGCCCGTGATGCTCGGGGTGGATCAGCGGGCCGACCTCGGTCGCCGGGTCGAACGGGTCGCCGACGCGGATGTTGCGCGCGCGCTCGGCGATCGCGCCCACGACGTGGTCGTAGAGCGAGCGCTCGACGAGCAGCCGCGAGCCGGCCGTGCAGCGCTGGCCGTTCATGGTGAAGATCTGCGCGATCGCCGCGTCGACGGCCAGCTCGGGGTCGGCGTCGGCGAAGACGACGACCGGAGACTTGCCGCCCAGCTCGACCGACGAGCGCTTCAGCGTCGGCGCGCCGGCGGCGATGATCGTCGAGCCGGTCGACGACTCGCCCGTGAAGCAGATGAGATCCACGCCGGGATGGCTGGACAGCGGGGCGCCCGCGGTCTCGCCGAAGCCGTGGACCATGTTGAAGACGCCGTCGGGCAGCCCGGCCTCGCCGAGCAGCTCGGCCATGCGCGTCGCGGTCAGCGGCGACCACTCGGCCGGCTTGAGGACGATCGTGTTGCCGGCCGCCAGCGCCGGCGCGATGCGCCACGTCGACAGCATCAGCGGCGCGTTCCACGGCATGATCAGCCCGGCCACGCCGACCGGCTTGTGGATCGTGTAGTTGAGGAACTGGTCGCCCATCTGGAACGACCGCCCGTGCAGCTCGGTGATGACCCCGGCGTAGTAGTCGAAGTTCTGGGCGGAGCGTGCCGCGAGCCCGTGCATCTGGGAGATCGGCATGCCGATGTCCAGGACCTCGAGCTCGATCAGCTCGGCGGCGTGCGCGCGCAGGGTGGTGGCGATCTGCCGCAGCACGGCCGCGCGCTCGGTCGCCTTCATCCGGGGCCACGGGCCTTCGTCGAACGCGAGGCGCGCGGCGATCACCGCGGCGTCGATGTCCTCCGCCTTGCCGTCGGCGACCTCCACCAGGGGGCGGTTGGTCGTCGGGTTCAGCGCGGTGAACGTCGTGCCGTCGAGGCTGGGCGCGAAGCGCCCGCCGATGAGGTGCCGCCGGACCGGGATCCCGGTTCCGTCAGGCGACGCCTCGGCCACCACTGCTCTGTCGATCTCTGCCATTGATTCCTTCCGCGTCCCGTTGCCGGTGCTCTTGATCATATATGTTTTCCGATTTGCGTCGGCCAAGAGGAAGCGTCGATTGCTTCGCCAGATCCTATATCAAATGCTATAGATCACGCCATGGCGACAGCAACGTCCTTCCGTCGGCTCGGGCGCACCGGGCTCCACGTCAGCCCCTTCGCGCTCGGCGCGATGATGTTCGGGGCCAACGGCAACCCCGACCGCGACGCGTGCATCCGCATGGTCCACACGGCGCTCGACGCGGGGATCAACGTCGTCGACACCGCCGACATCTACAACGCGGGCGAGTCGGAGGAGATCGTCGGCGCGGCGCTCGCCGGCCGGCGCGACGACGTGATCCTGGCCACCAAGGCGTTCCGCCCGATGGGCGAGGACGTCAACCGCCAGGGCGTCAGCCGGCGCTGGCTGACCCGCGCCGTCGACGAGAGCCTGGCGCGGCTGGGTACCGACTGGATCGACATCTTCCAGATCCACCGCTACGACCACGAGACCGACCAGGACGAGACGCTCGGCGCGCTCAGCGACCTGATCGCGGCGGGCAAGATCCGCTACGCCGGCACGTCCACCTACCCCGCGCAGGCGCTCGTCGAGGCCCAGTGGATCTCCGAGCGCCGCGGCCGCGAGCGCTACGCCACCGAGCAGCCGCCCTACTCGCTGCTGAACCGCGGCATCGAGGCCGACGTGCTGCCGGTGTGCCGGGACTACGGGATCGGCGTCCTGTCCTGGAGCCCGCTGGCCGGCGGATGGCTCACGCGGCGCGGGCGCGACGTCGCGCGCTCCAGCCGCGCCGAGCGCCTCCCCCAGCTCTTCGAGCTGGAGTCCGACGGCAACCGGCGCAAGCTCGCGGCGCTCGACGCGCTGCACGAGCTCGCGGGCGAGGCGGGGATCCCGCTGCTGGAGCTGGCGCTCGCCTTCGTGGTCAACCATCCCGCCGTGAGCTGCGCGATCATCGGCCCGCGCACGCCCGAGCAGCTGGAGGAGCAGCTGCCGGCGATGGCGCGCGTGCTGAGCCCCGACGTGCTGGATCGGATCGACGCGATCGTGCCGCCCGGGACCGTCTTCAACCCCGCCGACTTCGGCTGGGACAACCCGGCGCTCGCGGCCGGGGTCCGGCGCCGATGAGCGCGACGACGCGGCTGGTCGTCAGCTGCCCCGACCGTCCCGGGATCGTCGCGGCGCTCTCGCGCCTGCTGCACGAGGCCGGAGCGAACATCGTGCGCTCCGACCAGTACTCCACCGACCCGACGGGCGGGGAGTTCTTCCTGCGGTTGGAGTTCACGCTCGCGGAGGCCGACCGCGAGGCGGTCGCGCTGCGGCTGGCCGAGGAGGTCGCCCCGGCGCTGGAGCTGACCTGGCGGCTGTGGGACGGCGTGCGGCGCAAGCGGATCGCGGTGCTGGTGTCGCGCCACGATCACGCGCTGCGCGAGCTGCTCTACCGCGCCCAGCGCGACGAGCTCGACGCCGAGATCGTGGTCGTGGCCTCCAACCACGAGGACCTGCGCGCCGACGTCGAGGCGCTCGGGATCCCCTACCACCACGTCCCGGTGCCGCGCGGCGGCAAGCCGGCCGCCGAGGCCGCGTTGTTGGAGGTGTTGGCCGCGGCGGAGGTGGACCTGGTGGTGTTGGCGCGCTACATGCAGATCCTGTCGGGCGACTTCCTCGCGCGCGTGGGCGGGCCCGTGATCAACATCCATCACTCGTTCCTGCCGGCCTTCGCGGGCGCGGGCCCCTACGAGCGCGCGCGCGAGCGCGGCGTCAAGCTCATCGGCGCCACGGCGCACTACGTCACCGAGGAGCTCGACGCCGGCCCGATCATCGAGCAGGACGTCACCCGCGTGACCCACGCCGACGACGTCTCCGCGATGATCCGGGCGGGCGCCGACATCGAGTGCAGCGTCCTGGCGCGCGCGGTGCGCTGGCACTGCGAGGACCGCGTGCTGCCGTTCGGGAACACGACGATCGTGTTCTAGCGGTCAGCGCGCGATGAACTGGTAGTCGCGCAGGATCCGGCCGTCGGCGGCGAGGAGCAGGATGTCGGTCCCGCCGGCGCCCGGAGCGGAGCCGTCGGCCGGGATGCCCTGCCACGAGAGCATCAGCGCGTCGCCGACGCGGCGGGGCTCGCCGATGATCGCGAAGCGCATCGTGCCCGGGCCGACGAACTCGTCGTAGGCGCGGGTCACGCGGAACTCCAGCTCGGCGTGGCCGCGGACGGTGAGCGTCGGGTGGGGGAAGCCGACGCGGGCCGCGGTCGTGCGGAGCTCGTCCGGCGGGTCGAGGACGTGCTCGGCGTCGGGGTGCCAGAGCGCGTGGATGGCGGCGCGGCGCCGGTCGGCGTCGGGCTCGTTCCACATCGAGATGTACGTGTCGGCCAGCGTCTTGGGGTCCATGGCCGACACGATGGACGGGGATCGGCCGCCCGGCAATTCCCGGCGGGGAATCGCCCGGTGCCCCGGCGTGCGCTACCAATGGCTCCATGGCCGCCACCCCGCAGACCGCCACGAGCCCCGCCGCCGACGCGCTGCGGGCCTGGCGCCGCCGCCGCGGCTACAGCCAGCTCGACCTCGCGCTGCGCGCCGACACGACCCAGCGGCACCTGAGCTTCGTCGAGTCGGGGCGCTCGCGGCCGGGACGGTCGCTGACGATCCGCCTCGCCGAGGCGCTGGAGATCCCGCTGCGCGAGCGCAACGCCATCCTGCTGGCCGGCGGCCACGCGCCCGCCTACGCCGACGCGCCGCTCGACGACGCACGGCTCGGGCCGGTCCGCGCCGCGCTCGAGCACGTCCTCACCGGCCACCTCCCCTACCCCGCCGCGCTGACCGACCGCGACGGCACGCTGATCTCGGCCAACGGCGCGTTCGACCACCTGATCGCCGGCGTCGACGCTGCGTTGTTGCGCCCGCCCGTCAACCTCGCCCGGCTCCTGCTCCACCCCGACGGCCTGCGCCCCGACATCATCAACTTCGATCAGTGGGGCCGTCACGTCCTCGACGGCCTGCGCCGCAAGGCGCGGCGCAACGACCTCCCGCGGCTCGCGGCGCTGGCCGACGAGCTGGAGCCGTTCGTCGGTCCCCGCGTGGGCGACGACGGACCGACCGACGCCGGCGCCGCCGTCCCGCTGCGGCTGCGGACCGCCGGGGGCGAGCTCCAGCTCCTCACCACCCTGGCGCACTTCGCCACGACGATCGACGTCACGCTGGCCGAGCTCACGCTCGAGGCGTTCCTGCCCGCGGACGAGGCGACGGCCGCGGCGCTGCGGGCTGCGACGGGCTAGCGGGGCCGCGCCGCGGCCCGCGCGCGGGCGGCCTGGCGGACGAGGTGGTCGCGCTCGGCGACGTCGGTGGCCCGGTGGGCGGCCTCGGCGTAGGCGGTCGCGGCGGCCGGCAGGTCGCCGTCCAGCTCGTGCAGGTGACCGCGCACGGCATGCCAACGGTGACGCTCGCCGAACACCTCGCGCAGCCCATCGGTCTCGCTCAGGCCGGCCGCGGCGCCGAGGACGTGGCCGACCGCGACCGCGCGGCCGAGCACCGCGGCGGGGTCCTGGCGCACCGGGTCGTCGCTCAACGCGACGAGGTCGTCGTACCAGCTGAGGATCTGCGGCCAGTCGGTCTCCCCGGCGGTCGCCGCGTCGTCGTGCAGCGCGGCGATCGCGGCCTCGGCCTGGTAGCGGCCGGGGCGCTCGACGGCCAGCGCCGACTGCAGGACGCGGACGCCCTCGGCGATCTCGCGGGTGTCCCAGCGGCCGCGGTCCTGCCGGTCGAGCGTGACGATGCGCCCCTCGGCGTCGAAGCGCGCCGCCCGCCGGGCGTGGTTGAGGAGCATCAGCGCGAGCAGCCCGCGCGCCTCGGGCTCCTCGGTCGCGAGCGTGAGCTGACGGGCGAGTCGGATCGCCTCGCGCGCGAGATCCACCCGGCCGGCGTGGCCCGCCGTGTAGATGAGGTACAACACGCGCAGCACGACGGCGAGGTCGCCCGGCTGGTCGAGGCGGCGGCCGTCCAGCGTCCGCTTGGCCCGGCTGATCCGCTGCGCCATCGTCGCCTCGGGGACGTAGAACGCGTCGGCGATCTCCCGCGTGGTGAGGCCGCCGACCGCGCGCAGGGTCAGCGCCACCTGCGAGGCCGGCGCGAGGCCGGGATGGCAGCAGCAGAAGAGCAGGAACAGCGTGTCGTCGCCGATGTCGGTGCCGGTGGCGCCCGCGACCGGCGGCGGCTCGGCGGCCTGCTCGGCCTCCTCGCGGCGGAGCCGGGCGGCCTCGCTGCGGCGGGCGTCGACGAGCCGGCGCGTCGCGACCGTCGTCAGCCACGCGCGCGCGTCGCGCGGCGGGTGCTCGGGCCAGGCCCGCAAGGCCTCAAACAACGCCTCCTGGAGCGCGTCCTCGGCCGCGTCGAAGTCCTCGCCCCGGCGGACGAGGCCCGCGAGCACCCGCGGGACGAGGGCGCGCAGCGCCGGCTCGTCGATCACGCCGGGTCGGCGGTCCGCGGCGGCTCCCACATGATCTCCCGGAGGTCGAGCCATTCGTACATTGGCTCGCCGCCGGGACCGGGCTCGGAGGAGACGTAGGCCGCGATCTCCACCGCGCGCTCGTGGGACTCGACGTCGATCATGAACCACCCCGCGATCAGATCGCTGGTCTCCGGGTGCGGGCCGTCGGTGGTGACGGGCGCCGCGTCCGGGCCGCCGTACCGCACCCAGGTGCGCGCCGGGGTCAGCGCCGACGCGCCGACGTACTCGCCGTTCTCCTGCAACAACTCACGGACGTGGTGCTGGAAGGCCATGTGCGCCTCGACGTCCTCGGGCGCCCACTGGTCCATCGGGGGGAACGGGTGATGCGGCTCGGGGCCGCCACGGTAGTTCTTGAGGATCAGGTACTTGGGCATCGTCGCCTCCTGCGTCGTGGGCCGCCGGTCGTGGCCCTTCACCTGGTGAGCGGAGCCGACGGGGCGTTCTCGACAGGCGATCACCCGTCGATCGGGAACAGCATGCACGAGCTGGTGGCGTGCGCGAGGAGCCGGCCGGCGCCGTCGCGCACCTCGGCCTGGCCGAGGGCCGTGCGGCGACCGCGGTTGAGGACCGTGCCGATGGCCCGGATCGTCCCGAGGTCGGTGGTGATCGGCCGGAGGTAGTGCACCGACAGATCCACGGTCGTGTAGCCGATGCCGGCGGGCAGCGTGGTGTGGATCGCGCAGCCGGCCGCGGCGTCCAGCAGCGTCGCGGCGACGCCGCCGGCCACGACGCCGATCGGGTTGTACAGGAACTCGCCGGCCGTGCAGGCGAACTCGACGTGGCCCTCGTCGGCGGCGACGAGCGTGAAGTCGAGCGTCTCCATCATCGGCGCGCGGCCGAGCCCGCCGGCACGCAGGAGGCGCAGGAACTCGAGGCCCGCCATGGCACGGCCCGCCTCGTTCTGCTGCCGAGGGTCGGTCCAGGTGTAGGTCCGCGTCTGCTCCATGGCGGGCGATCGTAGTGGATCGCCGTTCCGTTACGTTGTTCCGTATCAACGATCCGTCTGCTACCTTCGGCCCGTGCCCCGGGTCAAGCAACGCACCGACGAGCTGCATGAGCGAGGAGTGGTCACGGCGCTCGCCGTGCTCGCCGAGGAGGGCGTGGCGGGGTTGACCACGCGGAACGTCGCCCGGCGCGCCGAGGCCTCGGTGCCCGCCGTCTACGAGGTGTTCGGCGACAAGGCCGGGCTGATCCGCGAGGTCTTCTTCCGCGGGTTCGGCATGCTCGGCGATGCGCTCACCGCGCTGCCGCCGACCGACGATCCGCTGGAGGCCCTCGCGCGCGTCGCCGACGGCTACCGCGCGTTCGTGGTCGCCAACCCCGTGCTGGCCCAGGTCATGTTCTCGCGGCCGTTCGCCGACTTCGATCCCACGACGGCCGAGGACAAGGCCGGCGTCAAGGTCCGCAAGCTCTTCGTCGAGCGCGTGCAGGCCGCGGTCGACGCGGGCGCCGTCGCGGGCGATCCGACCGACATCGCGCTCGTCTTCTTCGGCCTGCTGGAGGGGTTGGCGGCGGCCGAGAACGCGCGGCGGCTCGGGTCGTCGGCGGCGTCGGTCGACCGCCGCTGGCGCCTCGGCGTCACCGCGCTCTTCGCGGGGCTGAAGCCATGAGCCGCGCGCCCGACGGGTTCGTCCCCTACCAGCGCTCCAGCCCGTACCTCGACCTCATCGGCCCGGTCTACGAGGCCGCCGACGGGCCGCTCGTCCTCGGGCTCTGGCTCGACGAGCGCCACACGAACGCCCGTGGGTTCGTCCACGCCGGGCTGCTCACCGCCCTCGCCGACACGGTGCTGGGCCACACGATCCATCGCGAGGCCCCCGACACGCCGCCGATCGTCACCGTGTCGCTCACCACCGACTTCACCGGATCGGCGCACCCGGGCGCGTGGCTCACCGGGGCGGCCGAGGTGCGGCGCGCCGGCAGGCGCGTCGCCTTCGCCAACGCCAGCTTCCACGCCGACGAGCGGCTGGTGATGACCGCCAGCGGCGTGTTCGTCGGGCAGCCGGGAGCCGCCGCATGACCGATGAGACCAACTACCGCGGCGTCGTCTACCCGTGGCAGTGCGACCACGTCGGCCACATGAACATCATGTGGTACGTCAGCAAGTTCGACGAGGCCAACTGGAGCTTCTTCGCCCGGCTGGGGATCACGCCGGGCTACGTGCGCGACTCGGGCTGCGGCGTGGCCGGCGTGCAGCAGAACCTGTCCTACCGGCGCGAGATGTTCCCCGGCGACCTCGTCGAGATCACCACCCGGATGGTCGAGCTCCGCGAGCGCTCCGCCCGCTTCCTCCACGAGATGCGCGACGCCGTCACCGGCGAGACGACCGCGACCTGCGAGATGACGGCCGCGCACCTCGATCGCCGCACGCGGAAGGCGACGCCGTGGCCGTCGGCGTTCCGCGCGGCGGCGCTGCAGCGGCTCGACCCGTCGGAAGCCCCCGCCGCCTGACCACCATGCCCGCGACCGCGAACACGCACGCCGACCGCCGCATCGCGCTCCCGCAGGGCACGATCGCCTACCGCGCCGCCGGCCCGGCCGGCAGCGCGGCGCCGCCGGTCGTGTTCGTGCATGGCCTGCTCGTCGACCACCAGCTCTGGACCGCCACCGCCGGCGTGCTCGCCGCACGCGGCATCCGCAGCTACGCGCCCACCTGGCCGCTCGGCGCGCACCGGATCCCGATGCACCCAGACGCCGACCTCAGCCCGCGCGGCATCGCGAGCATCATCATCACCTTCCTCGCCGCCCTCGACCTGACCGACGTCACGCTGGTCGGCAGCGACACCGGCGGCGCGCTGTGCCAGTTCACCATCGACGCCGACCACCGCCGGATCGGCCGGCTGGTCCTCACCAACTGCGACGGGCTCGACCTCTTCCCGCCGCCCGAGTTCGCGGGGCTCATCACGATCGGCCGCCACGCCGCGCTGATCAAGCCGCTGACCGCGCTGCTCAAGTCCACCACCATCCGGCACAGCCGGCGCGGCTACGGGCTGACGTTCGCCCGCCGCCCCGATCCGGCCGTCACCCGCAGCTGGATCGAGCCCGCGTTCGACAACCGCGCGATCCGCCGCGACGCCGCCAAGCTGATGAGCGCGATGCGCCCGGCCGAGCTGCTCGACGTCGCCACCCGCTTCGGCGCCTTCACCAAACCGGTCGACCTGGTCTGGGGCGACGCCGACACGTGCTTCACCATCACCTTCGCGCGCCGCCTGGCCGCGGCCTTCCCCAACGCGACGCTGACCCCCGTCCCGGGCGGGCGCACCTTCATCCCGATGGAGTTCCCCGAGCAGGTCGCGGACGCGATCGCCCGCTGACTCAGGAGGCGAGCACGGCGACCCGCACGGGCGTCGCCGCGGAGCGCGCCGTACTGGGCTTCTTCGCGGCGGCCTGCTTCTGCACCGGGATGCGCACGACGAGCACGTTCCGGGAGCGCCGCTTGCGCTCGATGTTGCCCGCGGCGTCGATGCCGCGCGTCCAGACCGTGTAGCGACCGGCCGGCAGCTTCGGGAGCTTCAGGCTCCAGGCGCTCGTCCCCTTGGCGTCGAGGTAGGAGGTCCGGTCGCAACTGCGGGCCTTGGTCAGCGTGTGGTCGGCCGCGAGAAAGCGGCAGAGCCGGCCGACGTGCAGGGCCACCGACACGCGGACGATGCTCACCGTGCCGTCGTCGCGCGCGACGCCGCGCAGGGTGATCGGCTGCTTGGTCGAGGTGACGCGCTGCAGCGTCGTCATCGGCGGCGTGCGGTCGGACGCCGGCGCGACGGGCGGGGCGACCGGGGCGACCGCGGCGGCCGGGGGCGGGACGGGCGCGGTGACGGTCACCGTCCTGCCCGTGCTCGCGGACGACTCGTAGTTGTTCATCGTGCCGTCGCCCGAGTAGGTCGCGGTGACCGGGTACGTCCCGACGGCCGCATAGGGGACCGTGCAGGTCGCCGTCCCGGCGGAGAGGCCCTGCGCGGCGCAGTGGACGCTGGCCGGGTGGCCGGCGCCGTCGTCGAACGACACCGTTCCCCCGTCCGGCGCGGGGGCGACCGTCGCCGTGTAGGTGATCGTGCCGTTCTGCGCGACCGCCGGGGCCGACGCGGCGAGCGCCGTGCTCGTCGCCTGCAGCAGGTAGGAGCCGATGTCGCAGTTCAGCCCCGCCGCGGGGAAGAGACCGCGCTGGTCGGACACCGCGCACGCGGCGGTCTCGCCGTCGACCGCGAAGGGCAGGTCGAAGCTCGGCGGCACGACGGCGAAGGCCGGGTTGGTCAGGGTGCTCGACGGGTACGGGCTGTTGAGCAGCGGGATCGTCGACGTCGGACCGCCGTGGTTGCCCAGCCCGCCGAGGTAGGCGTCGAGCATCGCGCCGTAGGTGGAGGAGCCGTACGCGGCGATACCACTGTGGCTGCCGACCGCCGGCGTGTCCGCCGAGATGCAGGTGCCGTCGTCGTCGAGGTTGTAGCCGCCGTCGGTGGTCGCGACGTTGAGCGGGTTGCACGCGCCGACCGAGGCGGGCGCC
>DASYBY010000285.1:0-10847 GCA_036500525.1 Baekduia sp.
GCGCTGGCTGCGGCGCCGCCAGCGCGGGATGTCGGGGTTCATCGCGCTGGAGGTCGCGCTGACCTCGGCGGTCGTCTACATCACGGTCAACGACCGGCTGTTCGGTGGGCTGACGCCGCACGACGTGGCCCGCGGCGGCGCTACGGGAGCCTCGACGGTCGGCGACTACGCGGGTCGTCTCCCGCGGCTCGCGACGCTGTGGGGCGATCCCGACGCCGGGCTCCTCCTGTGGGCGCCGTTCACCGCGCTGGCCTTCGTCGCGCTCTGGCTGCTGTGGCGGTCGCGCCGCGATCAGCTGGCCGCCGCGGTCTTCGACCAGGTCGACGTCGAGGTCGCCGCGGGGTTCCTCGCGCTGGTGGCGGGATCGATCGTCCTGGTCGCGGTCTTCCTGGCGCCGAGCATCGACGGCGCGTGGTACCCGGCCCGCCAGCTCGTGCCGGCGCTGCCGGTCATCGCCGCGCTGTGCGCCTGGGGCCTGCGCTTCGCGCCGCGGGCGGGCGCCGTGCTGGGCGCGTTGACGCTCGCGGCCAGCGTGTGGGCGCTGGCCGGGGCGTGACGGCGGGACCGCCGATCCACGCGGCAGACTTGCGCGCCGATGACCGCCTCGCTCCCCTTCCTCGACGCCGGCGCCGTGGCCGCGGCGCTCGATCCTGCCGGCGCCGTCGACGCCCTCGAGCACGCGCTGCGCACCGGGCTCGACCCGGAGGCCGACCCGCCCCGCGGCGTCATGGCGCTGGACGGTGGCGGCGAGCTGCTGGTGATGCCGTCGGCCGCTGGCGGGACCGCGGCGGTCAAGCTCGTCACGGTCGGTGGCGCTCCGCGGATCCAGGGCGTCTGCGTCGTCTTCGATCCGGTGACGCTCGCGCCCGCCGCGGTCATCGACGGCATCGCGCTGACCAACCTGCGCACGGCGGCGGTCAGCGCGCTGGCGGTCCGGCGGCTCGTGGCGCCGGGCGCGCGGCGGCTGCTGGTCTTCGGGCGCGGGCCGCAGGGCCTCGCGCACGTCGCGGCCGTCCGGGCGGTGCTGCCGACGATCGACCATGTTGATGTGGTCGGCCGGGACGCCGCAGACGTCGGTGCGCTCGTCGCCGCCGCCGACGTCATCTGCTGCTGCACGACGGCGCGGACGCCGCTCTTCGACGGCGCGCTGGTCGCCGATCACGCGACGGTCGTCGCGGTGGGCTCCCACGAGCGCGACGCGCGCGAGGTCGACGCGGCGCTCGTCGGACGCGCGACCGTCCTCGTCGAGTCCCGCCCCACCGCGCTGCGCGAGGCCGGCGACATCATCCTCGCCATTGCCGAGGGCGCCATCGGCCCCGACGACCTCACCGTGCTGTCCGACGCGCCGCGCCCGCCGGACCCGTCACGCCCGCGCTTCTTCAAGTCCACCGGGATGGCCTGGGAGGACGCGGTGGTCGCGGCCGCCGTCGCGGGCCTCCGCCGCTGAGCTACTCCGGGCGCGCCGCGGCGGCGGCGTCGAGCCGCTCGAGGATGCGCGTCGCCGCCGTGGCGGGATCGACGCGGCGGCCGACGACCTCTTCGAGCAGGCCGGCGAAGGTCTCGTCGGCGTCGATCTGCTCTTCGAGGCGGCGGCGCAGGCGGTAGGTGCAGATGCCGATGACCTCGCTGCGGAGGTTGCGCTGGCGCCGCAGCGACAGCGTGCCCTCCTCCTCGATGTAGGCGCGGTGCTCGTCGAGCTTCTCGACCAGCTGCTCGACGCCGGCGCCCTTGTGGGCCTCGGTCTTGATGATCGGCACGCGCCAGCCCCGCTGAGGGGCGAGCGAGAGCACGCCGCGGATCTCGCGGACCATCGTCTCGGTCAGCGGGTGGTCGGCCTTGTTGACGACGATGATGTCGGGGATCTCCATGACGCCGGCCTTCAGCGCCTGGATGGAGTCGCCGGAGCCGGGCATCAACACCAACACGATGGTGTCGGCGTGGTCGATGATGTCGACCTCCGCCTGGCCGACGCCGACGGTCTCCAGCAGGACGTCGTCCTTGCCCGCCGCGTCCATGAGCAGCGCGGCCTGCAGCGCCGCCTCGCTGAGCCCGCCGAGCGCGCCGCGGTTGGCCATCGAGCGGATGAAGACGCCGGGATCGAGGAAGTGGTCGGTCAGCCGGATGCGGTCGCCGAGCAGCGCGCCGTGGGTGAAGGGCGAGGACGGGTCGATCGACAGCACGGCGACCGTGCGGTCCTGCTCGCGGCGCAGCTTGGTCAGCGCGCCGATGAGCGTCGACTTGCCGGCGCCGGGCGCGCCGGTGAGCCCGACGATCGCGGCGTTGCCCGTGTGCGGATAGACCTCGCGGACCAGCTCCCAGCCGGCGGGATCGTCGCTCTCGACGAGGGTGATGGCCCGCGCGAGGGCGCGGCGATCGCCGTCGAGGAGGCGCTGGGCGAGGGTCGGTGCGGCCTGCGTCATGAGCGCCGCATGATGCCGAACTCAGCCGACGAGCTGCTCGGCGATGTGCCGGGAGAGGGCCGCCTGGTCGCCCAGGACCTCCGGCGCGTCGCGCGCCAGATGCGCCCGGCCGACGTACGTGCTGTAGGCCAGCAGCGCCTGGCGGCGGGCCTTGGCGGGAGTCAGCCCGAGCTCGCCGAAGGCCTGGGCCAGGAAGGCGACGCGCGCCTCGGCGGCGCGCGCGACGGCCGCGCGGACCACCGGCTCGTCGACCGCGTCGAGCAGCCGGATGAAGATCGACGGCGGCTTGGCGCCCGCCTTGCCGAGCAGCTCCAGCAGCCGCTCGCGCGGGTCGGCGATCGTGGCCACGGCCTGCAGCGGGCCGTCGACGTGCAGCCGCTCCCAGCGCGCGACGGTCGCGGCGATCAGCTCGGGGCGGTTCTTGAAGTGCCAGTAGAAGCTGCCCTTGGTCACGCCGAGCTCGCGGGCCAGCGGCTCGACGGCGACCGCGGCCAGGCCGCCGCGCTCCAGCGCGTCCAGCGCCGCGCGCTCCCAGCGCTCGCGATCGAGGTTCTGCTCGGGCGTCATGAGGCTTCACCATACGCCACCGTATTGACAGAGCGCGCGCCATACGCCACCGTATGGTCGATGCCGATGCACCAGCTCGCCCCCGACCTCCACGCCGTCGCCGGCCGTCCCCGCGACGCGTTCAACGTCCACCTCGTCGGCTCGGTGATCGTCGACGCCGCGACCCGCCACGCCGCCGGCCGGATCCTCGCCGCCGTCGAAGGCCGCACCGTCACCGCGCACGCCGTGACCCACGGCCACAGCGACCACCAGGGATCGAGCGCGGCGCTGGTCGCCGCGCTGGACGTCCCGTTCTGGGCGCCCGCGGGCGAGGCCGCGATCCTGCGCACCGACGACAACAGCGCGCTCGGGCGCGACAACGTCATCACCCGCTGGCAGCGGCGCCACTGGGCCGGGCCGGCGGTCGACGCCGCGCGCGAGCTGGACGAGGGCGACGAGCTCGACGCCGGCTTCGTCGCGCTCGCCACGCCGGGCCACTCCCCCGGCCACCTCTCCTACTGGCGCGAGGACGACCGCACGCTCGTCGCGGGCGACGTCCTCTTCGGCCGCCATCCGATCACCGGGCGCCCGGGACTGCACGAGCCGCCGGCCGCCTTCACGCTCGACATCCCGCGCAACCGCGCCTCGGTCCGGCGGGTGGCGGAGCTGCGACCCAAGGTGATGGTCTTCGGCCACGGCCCGGTGTGGCGCGACCCGGACGCGCTGGCGCGGTTCGCCGAGGCGCTGCCGGGGTGAGGGATGCCGGGCCTACGGCGTCTGGCCGATCCGGTCCACCACGCCCCGCTGCTCGTAGACCGCGTCGGCGATGACCGTCCCCTCGGGCGCATCGAACCCACGCCGCGCGTCGGGTCCCACGACGACCTCGCGCTCGGCCAGCATCGCGGCCGTCGCGGGGTCGAACAGCAGCTCGCGGCGCGTCCCGCCCTCCGTGCGCGCGACGGCCAGCGCGGGCCGCCCGAGCGGATCGCGCACGCGGCCGAGGTAGCGCACGCCCGGCACGAGCTTGAGCGCGCGGTAGAGCGCGGCGCGGAGCTTCGGCGGCGCGGGCTGCTCGCGCAGCGCGTCGCCGATCTCGGTGAACACCTCTCCGGAGCGCGACGTCCCCTGGCCATGCTTGACGCCGTCGCGCAGCCGGCGGTAGAGCGCCGGGCCGGTCTGGTCGAAGCGCCGCAGCTGCGTGGAGCTCAGGCGCTCGTTGCCGAGATACGCGCCGTGGTCGGGCGCGAGGGCGAACGTCCCGGCCGGCATGGTCGCCAGGCGCGGGCTGCCGAGGCGCACCCACTTCTGCCGCTCCCGGGGCGACGGCCAGCGATGGCCGAGCACGGTCGTCCGGCTCTGCCCCCGGCGCGTCGCGCTGACCCACGCCTGGCGATGCTGGGTCGACAGCGCGCAGGCGCCGCCGCCGGCCCGGATCAGGCAGTTGAGGTACGTCGCGCGGGTGCTGGTGTAGAAGAACTGGCCGGGGCGCGGGAAGACCTCGCCGACCGGCTGGCGCTCGGCGCTGCGCGCGGCCTGCTCGAGCGCCTGCGCGGCGGTCGCGGGCGCCGGGGCGATGCGGCCCTCCTGGACGCCGGAGCCGAGCGAGAGGACGAGCGCGACGGCGACCGCGGCGGCGGCGATGAGGGCCGGGGGCGCGGCGAGGAGCCACCAGCGCGGGTGAGCGCGCCGGGGCGCCGCCGTCATGTGCTGCGCGAGCCGCGCCCGCGCCCGGTCCGCCGCCGCGCCCTCGTCCGGCCCCGCCTCGGGCGGCGCCCAGCCGCGCAGGATCTGCAGCTCGTCGGTCATGCGGTCCCCTCCGGGAGGTCGAGCGCGGCGCGCAGGTGGGTGCGGGCACGATGCAGCCGCGAGCGCACCGTGCCGATCGGGACGCCGGTCGCGCGGGCGACCTCCTCGTACTCGAGGTCGGCCCAGGCGACGAGGAGGAGCACGTCGCGCTCCTCCGCGCGCAGGCCGGCCAGCGCCGCGGCGACGGCGGGGCCGGCCGCGGCGGCATCGACGCGGGCGACCGCGCCGGCGGTGAGGTCGTCGCCGCCGGGCTCCCAGCGCCGCACGCGGGCCAGCGCGCGCAGGCGGCGCAGCTCGGCGCGCTGGTGGTCGTGCACCAAGTGGGAGGCGATGCCGAACAGCCACGGGCGCGCGTCGGCGTACGCGCCGTCGAAGCGGTCGCGCCGGTCGAAGGCGCGCGTGAACGTCTCCGCCGCGAGGTCCTCGGCCAGCGGCGCGCCGACGCGGCGGTGCAGCCACCGGTGGATCCGCGCGAAGTGCCGCTCGAACAGGGCCGTGAACGCCTGCGGGTCCGCGACCGACGCCGCGAGGATCGTCGCATCGGTCGGCTGCGCCGGCGCATCGTGGTCGGCCTGGAGCATCGGTGCCATCGTCGTTGATTCGCCGGAGGGGCAGATCGAGTTCCCGGCCCGCCGTCCGGACAGGCTGAGCGCTAGCCTCCGCGGGCGTGGAACCGGTCCTGTCTCCGCCCGTGCCCACGGGCATCGAGCCGCTCCACTACCGCGGCGATCCGCCGCCCCGCTCGGGCGGGCTGCTGGCGCTGCTGCGCTTCGCCCGGCAGCACGGGATGCTCAACCGCCGCTACGCGCGGCTGATGGTGCGGCTGGCCTGGTGGAAGCTGCGCCTGCGCGGGCGGCTGCAGCTCGACGGCCCGGCGTTCATCTGCCCCGGTGTCACGCTGGAGATCGGCAAGGGCGCGGTGCTGCGGCTCGGGCGCTGGTCGTGGCTGGGCGACGGCTGCAAGATCCGCGTGCACGAGGGCGAGTGCTCGATCGGGGCCAAGACCGTGATGGGCCAGGAGTGCACGATCTCGGCGTTCCAGCACGTGTCGGTCGGGCGCGAGTGCATCGTCGCCGACCGCGTCATGTTGATCGACTTCGACCACGGCGTCGTCGAGGTCGACCGGCCGATCCGCGACCAGGGGATCTACAAGCGCGACGTGCGCGTCGGTCACAACGTGTGGGTCGGCTACGGCGCGTGCTTCCTGCGCGGCGCGACGGTCGGCGACAACTGCGTGATCGGCACCAACACCGTGGTCACCAAGGACATCCCGGCCGACGCCGTCGTCGCCGGCGCCCCGGCGCGCGTGCTGCGGATGCGCGACGCCCCGCAGACGCTGCGCTGGGCGTAGGCCCTAGGGCACCAACAACATCGCGGGATCCGCGTGCGGCGCGAGATGGCGCACGGTCGGGTCCGTGGCGTCCCCGCCCGCGAGCGCCGCGTCGAGCGCCGCGAGGTGCGCCGCCGCCCGCTCTCTCGGGTACGGCCCCGAGATGTCGCGGGTGGCCAGGAAGGCCCAGTCGCTGGACTGCAGCGCCAGCAGCTCGCGGACGGCGCGCGGCCCGGCGGTGCCCTGCTCGGCCGCGGCCACCGTGCGGAGCTCGGCGTCGCGGGCGGCGAAGGCGAGGTCGGCGACCTGCGGTCCGTCCCAGGTCCACAGCGTGCGCGGCTGGCCCCAGCTCGTGGACGGCAGGTCGTAGGGCGCGTCGACCGGCGAGACCGCGGAAACCGCCTCGTCGAGCGCGACGATCTCCAGGCCGACGCGCGCCGCCTCGTCGAGCACGGCCGCCAGCCAGTCGAGCCCCTCGTACCAGTGGTGGCCGAGCAGCTCGGTGTCCAGCGCACAGACCGAGAGCCCGCCGCCGGCGACCCGGCGCTGCACGCGCGCCACGAAGTCGCGGGCGTCGGCCGCCGCCTGCTCGCGCGCCCGGTCACGGTCGTAGACCGCCCCGTCGTTGGCCCACGGATGATGGTGGTGAACGGTCTTGCGGTGCGAGTCGCGGTAGGCGCCGGCCGCCGGATAGGCGCCGTCGCTCCACACCAACTCGATCGTCTGGCGATCCAGCGGGACCAGCAGCGG
Source organism: Baekduia sp. (assembly GCA_036500525.1). Lineage (GTDB taxonomy): Bacteria > Actinomycetota > Thermoleophilia > Solirubrobacterales > Solirubrobacteraceae > Baekduia. Next base: position 6,853 of record DASYBY010000285.1, read on the forward strand.
CCCGTCGGTGGTCCGCAGCGGGCGCAGCGGATCGGCCAAGACGTCGGTCAGGTCGACGCACGTGGCGTGGACCCCGGCCTCCTCCAGCAGCGGGTGCAGCCACGGCGCGTGCGCGCACTCGGGCAGCCACAGGCCGCCGCCCCAGCGCCCGGCGCGGGCGCGGTGCGCCTCGATCCCGGCGCGCAGCTGCAGGCGGACCCCGGCGTCGGTGGCGACCAGCGGCAGGACCGCGTGCGTCGCGGCGCTCGTCCACGCGGCGTGGCGCAACAGGCCCGCGCCGAGCCTGCCGGGGCCGAGCGCGTCGAGCCGGTCGGCCGCGCGCGCGTAGTCGCCGCCGGCGCGCTCGACCTCGGCGCCCAGCGCCGGCTCGCCGCCGCTGCGGCAGCCGGCGGCGTCCAGCTCGTGCGTCGTGACCCGCAGGTGGCGCAGGAACGCGAGCAGCCGCTCGTGGACGCCCGGCGCCTCCAGTTGGTCGGCCAGGACGGGCGTGACCGACAGCGTGATGCCGCCGCCCGCGCGCGCGTCGAGCAGCTCCAGGAGCGGGACGTAGACCGTCGCCGCCGCCTCGAACAGCCACTCCTCGCCGAACGGCCACGTGCCGAAGCCCTCGACGTAGGGCATGTGCGTGTGGAGGACGATCGCCAGGCGACCGTCGGCGTGCGCGCCGCTCACGGCCGGCAGACGGCCACGAAGTCCAGCGCGCCCTCCAGCGGCCGGTCCGCGGTCAAGATGAAGTCCTTGACGTTGATCGCCGGCGTGAACCAGTCGTAGAAGCGCTTGGTGATCCCCAGCCGCGCGTGCACGTCGTCCCAGCGCAGCTTCTTCAGCGCGACCTCGTGGATCGCGAGCTTGCGCGCGTGGAACAACCCGTACACCTCAACTTGGGAGAAGTGCGCGGTGCACAGGGCACGGAACTCCTCGGGCCGGTACTCCTTGACGTGCCACGGGTTCTCGGACTTCTCGGCGCCCTCGGGCGCGAGCGTCAGCAGGTTGGGCGTCGAGACGATCACGCACGGCGACGCGCTGTCGGCGACCAGCCCCTTGAAGCGCTCCAGCACCTCGTCGGGATTCTGGACGTGCTCGATCGTCTGGAGGAAGACGACGGCGTCGGCGGGCTCGTCGAACGTCTCGACCAGGTCGCGCACGAAGCGGATGTTCGGCCCGGTGTAGCGCAGGCGCGCGTGCTCGTGGGCCTCGGGGTTGGCGTCGACGCCGACGGCGGCCGCCGCGCGCTGGGCCAGCACCGCGGTGCCGTAGCCCTCGCCGCAGGCCATGTCGATGATCCGCTGCCCCGCCAGGCGGTCGCGGATCCACTCGTAGACCACGAGGTGGCGCTGGTACCAGTAGTTCTCCTCCGGCACGTCGGGCAGCGTGCGCTCGCCGGTCAGCGCGAGCGGCGGGACGCCCGGGGGCTGGTCGCGCTGGAGGTACACCTGGGGCTCGGACGGATCGGGCATGGGAGAGGCGGGCACGGTACACGGGGCCGCGCGGCGGAGGAGCACGCCCGGGCCGCGATCGTTCAGTCGACCGCCGCCCGGTACCATGCCGCGCCTCATGAGCCCCGCCCCTGCCACCGCGGAGGAGATCCGCGACGTCAACACCCGGTACCACGACGGCGCGGCCGCCGACTACGACGCCAAGTGGGGGATCGACTTCGGCGAGATCGGCCGTACGCAGGTCCTGGGCAAGCTCCGCAAGGCGCTCGACGGCCGGCTGCGCTCGTTCGACCGCAGCCTGGAGCTCGGCGCCGGCACCGGCTACTTCTCGCTGAACCTGCTCCAGGCCGGCGTGATCACCGACGCGACGTGCACCGACATCTCGCCCGGCATGGTCGAGACGCTGGCCTCCAACGCGCAGCGCCTGGGCCTGGACATCGACGCCCGGATCGCCGACGCCGAGGCGCTCCCGTTCGAGGACGAGTCCTTCGACCTCGTGCTCGGCCACGCCGTGCTGCACCACCTGCCCGACCTCGACCAGGCGTGGCGCGAGATCCACCGCGTGCTGCGACCGGGCGGGATCGCGGTCTTCGCCGGCGAGCCGTCGCACTACGGCGACCGCATCGCCAGCGTGCCCAAGCGCGCCGCGGGCCGTGCCGCGCCCGCGTGGCGCAAGCTCATGCGCGCCCGCCCGGCGCAGGAGGGCCACCAGGACGGCGGCGCGGTCAACCACCAGCTGGAGTCGATGGTCGACGTCCACGCCTTCACGCCCGAGCAGATCGCCGGCGGCCCGCGCGCCGCGGGGTTCGCCGACGTGCGCGTCCGCGGCGAGGAGCTGCTGGCCAACTGGTTCGGCTGGGCCAACCGCGCGCTGGAGGCCACCGCCGACCCCGAGACCGTGCCGTGGGCGTGGAAGATGTACGCCTTCCGGGGCTACGTCGGGCTGCAGCACGTCGACCGCGTCCTGCTCGAGCCGCGCCTGCCGCCGGCCATGTTCTACAACCTGATGATCACCGCGGAGAAGGCCCCGGCCTAGCGGTACCCAGGCCCTTCGGGGCGTGACGTTCGGGACGGGGGCCGACGGGGAAGCACGGGCAGATCGCCTCCCTGGCCTCCTCCCCCACCGTCTTCCGGCGCAATCGGCCGGCGCGCTCGCGCTCGCGCCGCTGGCGGCTCGCGCTGGCCGGCCTCGCCGTGGTGACGGGGATCGCCGTGCTCCTGACCGTCGCACTGCCCCACGCGCTGGGCCGCAAGCCGTACCACGTGCCGTCGCAGTCGATGGTGCCGACGTTCCCGGTCGGCTCGCACTTCATCGCCAACGAGCACGCCTACGCCGGCGGCAAGCTGCCGGTGGCGGGCGACATCATCGTCTTCCACCCGCCGGAGGGCAGCGCCGACAACACGTGCGGCACGGTCGCGCGCGACCTGGAGGCTCCGTGCGGCGCGCCGAGCGGCGGCCCGTCGGCCGACACGTTCGTCAAGCGGGTCGTGGCGGTGCCGGGCGATCAGGTCGCGGTGGTCGACGGCCACGTCGTGCGCAACGGCGTGCGGCTCGACGAGCCCTACGCGCGCTTCGCCGCGTGCACGCGCGCCGACGCCGAGTCCTGCACGTTCGCGCACCCGATCACGGTCCCGGCCGGGATGGTGTTCGTCATGGGCGACAACCGCGGCGAGTCCGACGACAGCCGCTTCTGGGGACCGGTGCCGCGCAGCTCGATCATCGGGCGCGTGGACCACTGCAGCTTCCTGAAGATCTCCTGCCACGCGCGGCGGTAGGCCTCAGCCCCGCGGTGGGCGCGACGCCTCGATGACCATGCCCATGTCGTCGTCGGCGTGGCCGGCCTCGGCGGCGAGCGCGAAGCGCGCGCGGAGCGCCGGCGCGAGCCCGAGGTCGAGCTCGTAGCGCTCGACCGCCTCCAGGATCAGGTCGGCGTCCTTGAGCGCGTGCTTCAGCGGGAAGGCGACCGGCAGGTCGCCCGCGATCATCCCCGGCCCCTTGAGGTGCGCGTAGGCGATGTCGAGCGGGCCGCCGGCGATCGCGTCGAGGAAGAGCGACGGCTCGACGTCGAGCCCCTCGGCCAGCACGAGCGTCTCGGCGATCGCGTCGGTCACGCCGAGCACCCAGTGGTTCATGACGAGCTTGAAGCGGCTGCCCGCGCCGGCCTCGCCGAGAGCGATCGTCTTGGTCCCGACGGCGTCGAAGAGCGGCTCCAGCAGCGCGAGCGCGCCGGGCGGGCCGGAGGCCAGCACGGTCAGCTCGCCGGCCTCGGCCGGCTGCCGCGTGCCGACGACCGGGGCGTCGACGAACGTCAGCTGATGCTCCTCGGCGAGCGCGGCCAGGCCCTCGGTCCCCTGGAGGCCGACCGTCGACGCCTGCCACCACACGGTGCCCGGGGTCGCCGACGGCGCGGCGTCGCCCATGACGTCCTCGACCGCGACGCCGTCGGTGAGCATCGTGACCACCACGTCGGCGCCCGCCAGGGCGGTCGCGCCGTCCGCTGCGACGGTCGCCCCGTGCTCGGCCAGCGGCCGCGCCTTCTCCGGTGAGCGGTTCCACAC
>DASYBY010000286.1:0-2376 GCA_036500525.1 Baekduia sp.
ACCAGCCCGAGGCCGTCGAGGCGCTTGACCATCGAGGACGCCGAGGCCGCCGAGACGCCGAGCCGCTCGGCGAGCGCGTTGGTGCTGACGGCACCGCCGTCGCAGCGCTGCTCCAGCGAGTAGATGGCCTTGGCGTAGTCCTGGACCGCGGGCGAGACTTCGAGCGTCATGTACTTCCAATTTAGCCTTGACGAAACTTTGATTCAAGAACATACCGACTTCGCCGTCGTATGCTCGAACGGATGGCTACCGTCGACGCCCTCTCCCCCGCTTACGAGGCCTGCACGCACGGTGCCGGCCTGGTCGATCGCTCCGCCATGGGCAAGCTCCTGCTCACCGGCGACGAGGCCGCGAAGTTCCTCGACGGCCAGGTGAGCAACGACATCGCGACGCTCGAGCCCGGGCACGGCCGCTACGCGACGTTGTTGACCAACAAGGGCCGCATGCTCGGGGACCTGCGCGTCCTCGACACCGGCGACGGCCTGCTGCTGATCACCGAGCGGGTCGCGCTGCAGGCGCTGTTCGACCAGGTCCGCCGCGGGCTGATCGGCTGGCAGGCCGAGCTGCACAAGCGGACGCTGGAGCTGGCGCTGCTGTCGCTCGTCGGCCCGCGCGCCGACGACGTGGCGCGCGCCGCCGGGCTGCCGATCCCCGGGCCGGAGGAGCACGACGTCGCCGGCGAGGTCGTCCGCACCGCCGCCGGGCTGGACGTGCTGCCCGAGGCCGACCGCGCCGCCGCGGTGCGCGACGCGCTGCTGGGCGCCGGCGCGGTCGAGGTGCCCGAGGCCGTCGCGGAGATCGTGCGCGTCGAGGCGGGCCGCCCGCGCTTCGGGATCGACCTCGACGACTCCGTCATGCCCGAGGAGGCCGGGATCGTCGACCGCGCAGTGAGCTTCACCAAGGGCTGCTACGTCGGCCAGGAGACCGTCGCGCGCCTGCACTGGAAGGGCAAGCCGAACCGCCACCTGCGCGGGCTGAAGCTCGCCGCGCCCGTGGCCGAGGGCGCCGTGGTGACGAGCATCGGCGACGACGCGCGCGAGGTCGGGACGGTCGGCAGCGCCGTCGTCTCACCCCGCGCCGGAGCGATCGCCCTCGCGATCCTGCGCCGCTCCGTCTCCCCCGGCGACCGCGTCCTCGTCGGCCCCGACCACGTCGAGGCCGACGTCGTCGCCCCGCCGTTTGCCTGAGGGCGCCGCCGACGACCTCCGGCACCGCCGCGCGACCGCGCAGCGACTCGGCGCCGGGGCGGTGCGGGATGGTGGGCCGGTCGCGACCGTCGAGCATCTGCTGGCGATCCAGGCCCAGGATCTGCGGGCGGCGCGGCTGGCGGTGCGCGCCCGGACGGCGGGATGCACGGCGGCCGGCGTAGACGGTGCGCTGGCCGACCGGTCGCTGGTCGTCGGCTGGCTGCTGCGCGGCACGCTGCACCTGGTCGCCGCCGACGACTTCGGCTGGCTGCTCGGCCTGATCGCGCCGACGCGCGCCGCGACCAGCGCGCGGCGACTCTCCCAGGAGCGCGTCGCGCCCGACGCGGCCGACCGCGCGGTCGCGATCGTCGAGCGCGCGCTGACCGACGACGGCCCGCTGACCCGGCCGGAGCTGGCCGAGCGCATCGCCGCCGCGGGCATCCGCACCGAGGGCCAGGCGACGCCGCACCTCCTGATGCTCTGCGTCCTGCGCGGCGTCGCGGTCCTCGGCCCGGTCCGCCCCGACGGCACCGAGGCCTTCGCGCTGGCCCGCGACTGGCTCGGCGCCATACCGCCGACCGCGCTGGAGGGCGAGCAGCGCGACCGAGCGCTGGCCGAGCTGGCCCGCCGCTACCTCACCGCCCACGGCCCTGCGACCGCCGCCGACCTCGCCACCTGGTCAGGCCTCCCCCGCCGCGACGCCCGCGCCGGCCTCGACGCCATCGCCGGCGAGCTCGCCATCGAGGGCGACATGGTGTCCTTGGTCGCGACCGCCATCGCCGACGCCGCCGCTGCGGGCGACGCCGCCCGCATCCCGCCCCGCCTCCTCGGCGCGTTCGACCCCTACATCCTGGGGTGGAAGAGTCGTGCCTTCGCGGTCGCGCTGGAGCATGGCGAGCGCGTTCATCCCGGTGGCGGCATGGTCCGCGCCGTCGCGACCGTCGACGGACGCGCCGTCGGCACCTGGACGCGCAAGCGCCGCACCGCCGAGCCGCTGCTGGAGCTGTTCGCCGACGTCGCGCCCGACGACATCGCCGCGCTGCGCGCCGACGGCCAGGACGTGCTGCGGTTCGAAGGCCTCGCGTAACCCGCGAACGCGGCCCGATCCGCGTCCGGGCGGCGCATCCGACCCTCAGCCCAATGCCGGATACCCGCCCTTCTGCGCGACGGCTCCCGCCTCGAAGTCGAT
>DASYBY010000287.1:0-11552 GCA_036500525.1 Baekduia sp.
CCTCGAACCGAAGTTCTTAGGAGCGGGTCGAGAAGTTTAGCACTCCTCGACGCGGGGCGTGGAGTCCGGTGTGACCCGGTGCTTCCCTGCCCCGCTGAGAGCAAGTATACGCACAGTCTGTTCCGGCGCGTCGCGCGGTCATCCCACCGGCACTCCGGCAGGGGCCTCCGACTGGGCTAATCCCTTGAAAAGAAAGGGTATCCGGCCCCCAGAGCCAAATGCAAGCGCCACCTGGTCCAGGTTGCCGTGGCCCGATGGTGCCCGTTGGGCCGTCCATCGGGGTGACCAAACCGTCAACGAGCCTGGTTCGAACCTGGACATCGATCAGCGCTCCAGGCGCAGCCGGCGGAAGTGCCGCTTGCCGACCTGCAGGACGTGGCCGTCGAGGCGCTGCGGCGCGACGTCCAGGTCGCCCTCCCCCAGCGCCTCACCGTCGAGCTTGACCCCGCCCTGGGCCAGCAGTCGCCGTGCCTCGGACCGCGAGCGGCCGAAGGCCTCGGCGATCAGCCCCGGGAGATGCACCGCCCCGTTGTCGGCCCCGAACGCGTACTCGTCAATCTCCTCGGGCGCCTCGTGCGCGACGAAGACCCGATCGAAGCGCTGCTCGGCCGCCGCCGCGGCCTCTTCCCCATGGAAGCGGGCCACGATCCCTCGCGCGAGCGCGCGCTTGGTGTCCCTCGGCCCCGACCCCTCAGGCGGGCGCGGGACCGCCAGCAGCTCGAACCAGCCCTCCATGGCCTCGTCGGGCAGCTGCATGGTCTTGCCGAACTGCTCGTCGGGCCTCTCGGCGACGCCCACGTGGTTGCCGAGCGACTTCGACATCTTCTCCTTGCCGTCGAGCCCCACGAGGATCGGCATCGTGAGGATCACCTGCTCCGGCTGGCCGTAGGCGCGCTGGACGTCGCGGCCCAGCAGCAGGTTGAAGGTCTGGTCGGTCCCGCCGAGCTCGACGTCGGAGCGGATCGCGACGGAGTCGTAGCCCTGCAGCAGCGGGTAGAGCATCTCCAGCACCGAGATCGGCTCCCGGCCGGCGAAGCGCTTGGCGAAGTCGTCGCGCTCGAGGATCTGGGCCACCGTCGCCACGCGCGCGAGGCGGAAGAGCTCCTCGGCCGGCATGTCGAGCCATTCTCCGTTGCGCCGGACCTCCAGCAGGTCGGGGTCGTCGCGCAGCACGGTGAAGGCCTGCTGGCGGTAGGTCTCGGCGTTGGCGTCGATCTCCTCGCCGCTGAGGACGGGGCGGGTCGAGGAGCGTCCGCTGGGATCCCCTACGCGCGCGGTGTAGTCGCCGACGATGAGCACCACCCGGTGGCCGAGGTCCTGGAACTCCCGCAGCTTCTGCAGGACGACCGTGTGGCCGAGATGGATGTCGGGGGCGGTCGGGTCGAGCCCGAGCTTCACCCGCAGGGGGCGGCCCTCCCGCTCGGCGACCTGGAGCTTCTGGGCCAGGCCTCCGTCCGGGAGCGACTGATGGGCATTGCGCAGCAGCGCGACGGCGGTCTCTGAGGCGGGGGCCATGAGCGGCCAATGCTAGAGTCCGGGACTGTCTCCGGGGCACTTGCCGCCGCCCTGGGACCCTCCGCCCCGAGGCCCACCGCCCGGGCGCAACGCCGTATGAGCGACCCGACCGGACCGCATCTCGCACCCGTCCCCGACGTGGCCGTCCCGGCCCCGCGGACCAAGCCGAAGCTCAAGAAGCTGCGGTTGCTGGCGATCCTGCTCCCGCTCGTGATCCTGGCCGGGATCTCGACGCTCTTCGGGATGATGATGGCCGTCGCCTCCGACCTGCCGGGGCTCGAGCAGCTGCCGCAGGTCGCCAAGCGCAAGAACTCGGTCCTGACCGACATCAACGGCAAGCGGCTGGCGACGCTGACCTCCAACCAGGGCCGGATCATCGTCAGCAGCGACCAGATCGGCGGCTACGCGAAGTACGCCGTGATCGCGATCGAGGACCGCCGGTTCTACGAGAACTCGGGCGTCGACCTCCGCGGCACCGCGCGCGCGTTCTTCCAGGACGTCGTCCAGGGCAAGCAGGCCCAGGGCGGCTCGACGATCGCCCAGCAGTTCATCAAGAACGCACTGCAGGCCCAGTCCAAGCGGACGGTCTTCGAGAAGCTCAAGGAGGCGGCGCTCGCCTACCACCTGACGCGCAAGTGGTCCAAGGACCGGATCCTCACGGAGTACCTCAACTCGGTGTACTTCGGCAACGGCGCGTACGGGATCGAGGCCGCGGCGCGCACCTACTTCAGCTCCGACCCCAGCCACAAGGGCTGCGGAACGGCGGGGCACCCGATGTGCGCCGAGCAGCTCACGCCGGCCGAGTCCGCGCTACTGGCGGCGATCATCGCCTCGCCGAGCGCGTATGACCCGGTCGCGCACCCCGTCGCGGCCCGCAAGCGCCGCAACCTGGTCCTGAAGAACATGCTCGACCAGAAGCGCCTGCAGCCCGACCAGTACCGGGACGCGCTGACCGAGACGCTGATCCCCAAGCCCTCGCCGCCGCACCTCGACACCCGCCCCGGCTCGGAGTACTTCGTGTCCTGGGTGCGGCAGAGCCTGGTCGACCAGGTCGGGCCGCAGAAGGCGTTCGAGGGCAACCTGCGCGTGCGCACGACGCTGGACATGGACCTCCAGGAGGCCGCCCAGCACGCGGTCAACACCTACTTGTCCTACCCCGGCGGCCCGACGGCGTCGGTGGTGGCGATCGACAACAGCACGGGCGAGGTCCGCGCGATGGTCGGCGGCCGCAACTACAACACGACGCCGTTCAACCTCGCGACGCAGGGCCAGCGCCAGCCGGGCTCGTCGATCAAGCCCTTCATCCTGGCCCAGGCGCTGAAGGAGGGTATCGGGCCGGGCACGGTCTTCCCGTCGCGCAAGCGCTACTTCAAGGTCAAGGGCAGCAGCGAGACGTTCGTCGTCAACAACTTCGACAACGAGTACGCCGGCGAGTCGACGATCGCCAACGCGCTCGCGTTCTCCGACAACTCGGTCTTCGCGGCGCTGGGCATCAAGGTCGGGACCAAGAAGGTCGCCAAGCTGGCCCAGCGCATGGGCATCCGGACGCCGGTGTCGTCCAACCTCGCGATGACGCTCGGCGGTCTGCACGAGGGCGTGACGCCGCTGGACATGGCGCACGCCTACGAGACCTTCGCCGCCCACGGCCGGCGGATCAGCGGCACGATGGGCACCTCCGACGACGGCCCGGTCGGCATCCACGAGATCAAGCGCGTCAGCGGCGACAAGCTCAAGACCTACAAGAAGAACAAGCTCAAGACCAAGCGCGTCCTGTCGGCGAAGCTCGCCGACGAGGAGACGCAGCTGCTCACCGGGCCGGTGAAGTTCGGCACCGCCACCCGTGCCCAGTACGGCGGGTTCGCCGCGGGCAAGACCGGCACGACGGAGAACTCCGGCGACGCGTGGTTCGTGGGCTTCACCGACCGCTGGACGATCGCGGTCTGGGTCGGCTACCCGAACACGCTGAAGCCGATGCTCACCGACTTCCAGGGCAGCTCGGTCACCGGCGGCACGTTCCCGACGCTGATCTGGCACGACTTCGTGGTCGCCGCCAACAAGATCATCGACGCGCGCAACAACAAGGCGCGGGCCAAGAAGGGCCTGCCGCCGATCACGTCGTCGACGCCGTCGAGCACCGAGTCGACCCCGTCGGGCACCGCGCCCGTGCCGCGCGAGGGCGCCGCACCGGAGGGCGCCGGCACGACCGGCGGCTCGACCGGCGGCACCACCCCGGGCACGCAGGCGCCGACGACGCCGGGCGCCGGCACCGGCACGGACACGCCGAACCCGACCCCCACCCCGACGCCGACGCCGACGCCGACCCCCACGCCGACGCCGGACACCCCCGTCACCCCGGCGACGCCCGACCCGAACACCCCGGTCACGCCGCCCGCCACGCCGCCGCCCGCGGGCGCGGGTGACGGCGGCGGCACCGGCGGGACCGGCGCCGCCACCGGCGGCACGGGCGCGGGCTGAGCCTCAGCCCGCGGCGCGCCGCACCGGCGCGAGCGACTCGCGCAGGCCGGCCGGCCACGGGCGCGAGACGTAGCGGCTGCCGGCCGCGCTGAAGCGCCACGGCAGCTCGACGGCCTTCGTGATCCCCACGCGCGGGCCGGCGATCAGCGCCGGCGCGGCCCAGCCGCCCTCGCGGGGATGGAGGAGGATCGGACCCTCGATCAAGCTGGAGCCGTGAAGCTCGAGGTCGATGGCCAACGCCTGGGTCAGCTTGCCGGGGCCGTTGGCGAGGTCGACGTCGCGCGCCACCCCGCGGCGCTCGCGCATCAGCCCGATCCCCTCGATCGGCTCCAGCGCGCGGATCAGGACGGCCGCCCCCACCTCCGGCCCCTCGCAGACCGCGTTGAGCAGCGCGTGGATCCCGTAGGAGCGGTAGATGTAGGCCATGCCCGGCGCCCCGTAGAGCACCGAGGTGCGCGGCGTGAGGCCCACGTAGGAGTGGGCCGCCGCCTCGGTGTGGTGGTAGGCCTCGGTCTCGACGATCACGCCGGCGGTGCCCTCGTGCTCGACGACGCAGCCCACGAGATCCTGGGCGACGTCGAGGACCGGACGGTCGTAGAAGGCCGCCGGCAGGCTCACAACCGCGCGCGGGCCTGCTCGAGCTGCTCGCGGACGCGGGCCAGGGCCGTCCCGCCCTCCGACGCCTTGGACTCCAGCCACGAGGACTGCGCGAGCACCGCGCGGGCGTCCTCGCCCAGCGCGGGGATCGCGACGTCGGCCAGCGAGCGGCCCGACTCCACCGACTCGCGCACGAGGCCGGCGATCACGCCATGCGACTCGCGAAACGGCGTGCCCTGCTTGACCAGGAGGTCGGCGAGGTCGGTCGCGGCGATCAGCTCGTCGGAGGCCGCGGCGCTCATGCGCTCGCGGTCGAAGCGGGCGCCGGCGATCATGCCGGTCGCGGCGGCCAGGCAGAGGCGGAGCGTGTCGACCGAGTCGAACAGGTGCTCCTTGTCCTCCTGCAGATCCTTGTTGTAGGTCAACGGCAGGGCGTGCATCACGCCGTGCAGGGCCTGCAGGTGGCCGACGATCCGCGGGGCCTTGCCGCGCAGCAGCTCGCCCGCGTCGGGGTTCTTCTTCTGGGGCATGATCGACGAGCCCGACGACCACGCGTCAGGCAGCACGAGGAACCCGAACTCCGAGGAAGACCACAGGACGATCTCGGCGCCGAGGCGCGAGAGGTGCGTCGCGCACGTGGCGGCGGCCGCGAGGTAGTCCAGGATGAAGTCGCGGTTGGCCACCGCGTCGATCGAGTTGGGCGAGACGCTGGCGAACCCGAGCTCGCGGGCGACCATCCCGCGGTCGGTGTCGAAGTTCACGCCGGCCAGCGCGCCGGCGCCGAGCGGCATCACGGAGCACGCGGCCTCGACGGCGGCGAAGCGGTCGCGATCGCGCGCGGCCATCCAGAACCACGCGAGGAGATGGTGCGACAGGTAGACCGGCTGCGCGCGCTGCAGGTGGGTGTAGCCGGGCAGCGCCCAGTCGAGGTGGCGCTCGGCCGCCGCGATCAGCGTCTCCATGTACACCGACAACTGCTCCTGGGCCGAGCGCGCCGCGTCGCGCGTGAAGAGCGCGACGTCGGTGACGACCTGGTCGTTGCGCGAGCGCGCCGTGTGGAGCTTGCCGCCGGACCGCCCGGCGAGCGCCGTGAGGCGGCGCTCGACTGCCATGTGGATGTCCTCGTCGTCGGGCTCGAACGGGAAGGTCCCGGCGCGCAGCTCGGCCTCGACGGCGTCGAGCCCCGCGAGGATCGCGTCGCGGTCGTCGTCGCCGATGATGTCCTGCGCCGCGAGCATCCGGGCGTGCGCGCGCGACTGCGCGATGTCGTGAGGCCACAGCCGCTGGTCGAAGCCCAGCGACGTGTTCATCTCCCGGAAGGCCGGATCCTGAGGCTCTGCGAAGCGCGACATGTCGCGCGGAGTCTATGGACCCGGGCTCAGCCCAGGACGTCCGTCAGCGCAGCCGCGACCCGCGTGACCTGGCCCTGCGTCATCGCCGGGAAGAACGGCAGCGCCAGGGAGCGCGCCGCGACGTCCTCGGCCACCGGGAACTGGCCCTCGCGGTAGCCGAAGGTCTCGCGGTAGTAGGACATCAGGTGGATCGCGGGCAGGTACGGCTTGCTGGAGACGCCGCGCTCGCGCAGCGCGCGGATGACGTCGTCGCGCGGCGGCCCGTCGCGGGGCACCTGCACGACGAAGACGAACCAGCCGCGCGTGTCGCCGTCGTGGTCCTCGCACGGCAGGGCCACCCCGCGCTCGCGCGCCAGGTCGGCGAGCGCCGCGCGGTACCAGCCGGCCACCCGCGCGCGGGCGTCGAGCATGTCCTGCAGCCGGTCGAGCTGGGCGAGGCCGATCGCGCACGCGATGTCGCTCAGGCGGTAGTTGAAGCCCAACCGGTCGTGGTCGAGCCAGTCCATGTTCGGCGCGCGGCCCTGGTTGCGCTCGGAGTCGATGCGGACCTTCATGTCCGCGTCGCCGAGCGTGATCATCCCGCCCTCGCCCGTCGCCAGCTGCTTGTTGGCGTAGAACCCGAAGATCGCCGGATGGCCGCGGCCGCCGATGGCGGCGCCGTCGGCGTGGCGCCCGCCGAGGCCCTGCGCGGCGTCCTCGACCAGCGGGACGCCGAGCGCCTCGAAGGCCGGCAGGTCGGCCGGGTAGCCGAAGATGTGCACCGGCACGACCGCGGAGGTCTGGCCGGTGATCGCGGCCGCCGCGGCCTGCGGGTCGAGGTTCAGCGTCACCGGGTCGATGTCGGCGAAGACCGGCCGCGCGCGCTCGTAGACCGCCGCGTTGGACGTCGCGACGAACGAGAACGGCGTCGTGACGACCTCGCTGCCGTCGCTGACGCCGACCGCGCGCAGCGCGAGGTGCAGCGCGGTCGTCCCCGACGAGACCGCCGACGCGTGCGGAGCGCCGACGAACGCGGCGAAGCGCTCCTCGAACTCCGGCACGCGCGGCCCCAGCGACAGGTGGCCCGAGCGCAGGACCGCGAGGACCGCGTCCTCCTCGGCCTTCCCGATGACCGGCTGGGCCATCGGGATCAGGTCGGTCTCGGTGGCGTCGCTCACCGGCTGCGCACCTTCGCGTCGGCCGGCCGGCGCTGCTCGGCGAACTCCAGGGAGTCGACGAGCGCCTGCCACGACGCGGCGATGACGTTCTCGTGCACGCCGGTCGAGCCCCAGAAGCCGGTGCCGTCGGACGCGTCGATGAACACGCGCGTCACGGCGTCGGTGCCGTGGGCCTCGTCGAGGATGCGGACCTTGAAGTTCACCAGCTGCACCGCGGCCAGGTGCGGGTGGACCTGCACGATCGCCGCGCGCAGCGCTCCGTCGAGCGCGTTGACCGGACCGTTGCCCTCGGCGGTCGTGACGTAGCGCTCGCCGTCGACCCAGATCTTGATGGTGGCCTCGGTGTCGACCTTGCCGTCGGCGCGCTGCTCGACGATCACGCGCCACGACTCCAGGCGGAAGAGCGGCTCGTACTCGCCGGCCTCCTGGCGCAGCAGCAGCTCGAAGGAGCCGTCGGCCGCCTCGTACTGGAAGCCGCGGTGCTCGAGCTGCTTGACGCGCTCGATGACGCGCGCGGCGCCGGCGTCGTCCAGGTCGAGCCCGGCGTCCTGGGCCTTCTCCAGCACGGTCTGCTTGCCGGCCAGCTCGGAGACGAGCAGCTCGCGCGCGTTGCCGACGACCTCGGGAGCGGAGTGCTCGAACGTCGTGGCGTCGGCGCGGATGCCGGCGACGTGCAGGCCGCCCTTGTGCGCGAAGGCGCTGCGCCCGACCCACGCCTGGCGCGGATCCGGGTTGAGGTTGAGCAGCTCGTCGACGAAGTGCGAGGTCTCGGTCAGCCGCGTGAGCCGCTCCGGCCCGAGGACCGTGTGGCCCAGGCGCAGCTCCAGGTTGGCGACGATCGACACCAGGTTGGCGTTGCCGGTGCGCTCGCCGATGCCGTTCATCGTGCCCTGCACCTGCGTGACGCCCTCGGCGACCGCGGCCAGCGTGTTGGCCACGCCGCACTCCAGGTCGTTGTGGCAGTGGATGCCCAGGGCGACGTCCGGCAGCGCCTCGCGGACGGCGCGCACGGCGGCCGCGATGTCCTGCGGCAGCGACGAGCCGTTGGTGTCGCACAACACGACGCGGTCGGCGCCGGCCTCGGCCGCGGCGCGGACGCAGCGCAGGCTGTAGTCGGGGTCGTCGCGGAAGGCGTCGAAGAAGTGCTCGGAGTCGTAGATGGTGCGCTTGCCGGCGGCGACCAGGAAGGCCACCGAGTCGGCGATCAGCTCGAGGTTCTCCTCGGGCGAGACGCGCACGACCTTCTCCAGGTGCAGCCGCCAGGTCTTGCCGACGATCGTGCAGACCGGGGCGAAGCACTCGGCCAGCGTCCGCAGCGCGGGGTCGTCGGCCGCGGCCACACCGCGCCGGCGGGTCATGCCGAACGCGACGATCTGCGCGTGCTCCAGCGGCTCCTGCTCCAGCAGCGAGAAGAGCTCGAGCTCCTTGGGGTTCGACGCCGGGAAGCCGGCCTCGATGAGGTCGATGCCCAGCTCGTCGAGCTTGTGGACGACGCGGACCTTCTCGGCCGCGGTGAGCGACATGCCCTCGCCCTGCATGCCGTCGCGCAGGGTGGCGTCGTAGGTCTCGATGGTCTTCGGATCGGTCATACGGGTCTTCTCTCGTGATCGGGGTGACGAACGGATTCCGGCAGGCAGCGATGCGCAGCGACTAAGCCGCGCACCGCTCCGGAATTCGCTGCGCCACGCCGATCACGAGCACGGTCAGACCTGTGCGGGCGTCGTCGAGAAGTGGTGCGCCGGCACCGGGTCCAGCCAGTGCGCGTACTGATCGGAGCGCCCGTGCAGGGCGTCCTCGAACACCTTCTGGACCGAGCGGGTGATCTCGCCCGGCTTGCCGGTGCCGATCTTGTGGTCGTCGACCTCGCGGATCGGCGACATCTCCGCCGCGGTGCCGGTGCAGAAGATCTCGTCGGCCAGGTACAGCTCGCCGCGCGCGATGTCGCGCTCGACGACCTCGTAGCCCAGGTCGCGCGCGATCTCGATGACCGACTTGCGGCTGATGCCGTCGAGGATCGAGGCGGTCTGCGGCGGCGTCAGGATCACGCCGTCGCGCACGACGAAGAGGTTCTCGCCGGTGCCCTCGCAGACGAAGCCGCGCTCGTCGAGGAGGATGGCCTCCTCGTAGCCGGACTTGTGCGACTCGATCTTGGCGAGGATCGAGTTGAGGTACTGGCCGCTGGCCTTGGCGTGCGGGATCAGCGAGTCGCTGCTGATGCGCCGCCAGGAGGACACGCGGGCGCGGACGCCGTTGCGCTTGCCCTCCTCGCCGAGGTAGGCGCCCCACTCCCACGTGGCGATCGCGATGTCGACCGGCGCGTCGAGCGGGAACAGCCCCATCGTCCCGTAGCCGCGGTAGACCAGCGGGCGGATGTAGCAGGAGCGCATGCCGTTGCGGCCGATGAGCTCCAGCGTCGCCTCGCGCAGCTGCTCGCGCGTGAACGGGATGTCCATGTAGTACAGCGACGACGACTGGAACAGCCGGTCGACGTGCTCCGCGTGACGGAAGACCGCGGGCCCCTTGGACTCGGTGTCGTAGCAGCGGATGCCCTCGAAGACGCCCGTGCCGTAGTGCAAGCCGTGGGTGAGCACGTGGATCTTCGCGTCCTCCCACGCGACGAACTCGCCGTTCATCCAGATGAGGTCCGCTGTCTCCACGCTGTCTCCTTCTGCCTAACCCAGTGCGGCGAGCACGGCCTCGGTCGCCTCGGCGGTGCTCGCCGTACCACCGAGGTCCCGGGTGCGCAGCCCATCGTCGAGCGCGCGACCCACGGCTGATTCTAGAGCGGCGGCCTCTGATTCCAAAGTCAGGCCATGCCGGAAGAGCAAGGCGAGCGAGAGGAACATCGCCAGCGGGTTGGCGCTGCCCGTTCCCGCGATGTCGGGCGCCGAGCCGTGGACGGGCTCGAAGAGCCCGGGGCGCGGGCCTGGCGCGGCGGTGTCCCCGAGGCTGGCGCTGGGGAGCATCCCGATCGAGCCCGTGAGCATCGCGGCCTCGTCGCTGAGGATGTCGCCGAAGAGGTTCTCGGTGACGATCACGTCGAAGCTGCGCGGGTTGGAGACCAGCTGCATCGCGGCGTTGTCGACCAGCACGTGGTCGAGCGCGACGTCGGTGTACTCCGCGCCGTGGACGCGGACGACGGTCTCGCGCCACAGGCGGCTCGTCTCCAGGACGTTGGCCTTGTCGACGCTCGTGACCTTCTTGCGCTCGGTGAGGCGCGCGGCCTCGAAGGCGGTGCGGGCGATCCGCTCGATCTCCTCGACGCTGTACTCGCAGAGGTCGGACGCGCTCGTGTCGGTGCGGGTCTTCTCGCCGAAGTAGATGCCGCCGGTGAGCTCGCGGACGACGAGCAGGTCGGTGCCCTCGATGATGTCGCGGCGAAGCGGGCTGGCGTCATACAGCGCCGGCAGCGGCTTGACCGGACGGAGGTTGGCGTAGAGCCCGAGGCCCTTGCGCAGGCCGAGCAGGCCCTGCTCGGGGCGCGGCTTGGCGGGGTCGGTCGTGTCCCACTTGGGACCGCCGACGGCGGCGAGCAGGACGGCGTCGGCGGCCTGGCAGGCGGCGAGGACGTCGTCGGTGAGGGCGGTGCCGTGGGCGTCGATGGAGGCGCCTCCGAAGAGGTGCTCCTCGATCTCGACGTCGGGCACGAAGCGCTTGAGCAGGTCGACGGCGGGAGCCAGGATCTCGGGTCCGATGCCGTCGCCCGGAAGGGTCACTACGCGAATGCTCATGAAAGGCCAGACCTTGTCGTCAGAAAATGGCCGGGCGATTCGTCGCCGGGGAGGGTGACGATACGAGTGGCCATGCGGGGCGGGACGGTATAGGAACCGCCCCGCCCCACCCGTTCTGCCTCAGTCGATCAGAACGGCTGACCGTGAGGCACCAACGCGTGGAGGGGGCGGAACTGGTGGTGCGGCTAGGCCACCAACGCGGTCGTGACCGGGCCGGAGCGCTGGCGGTCGCGCTCGTAGGTGTCGATCGACGCGCCCTGCTCCAGGGTCAGCGCGATGTCGTCCAGGCCCTTCAGGAGCCGGTGCTTGATGTCGGGGTCGATCTCGAAGCTCGCGACCTGCAGCCCGCCGGCGCCCTCCCAGCGGACCTCCTGGGCGGTCAGGTCGACCTGGCAGGAGCCGGCCTCGGCGATCGCCGAGCACTCCTCCGGCGTGAGCGCGACCGGGAGCATGCCGATCTTGGTGCAGTTGGACTTGAAGATGTCGGCGAAGCTCGACGCGATGACGACCCGGAAGCCGTAGTCCTCCAGCGCCCATGGCGCGTGCTCGCGGCTCGACCCGCAGCCGAAGTTGCGCCCGGTCACGAGGACCTGGTTGACCGGCAGGTCCCAGCCCGGCTCCTTGGCCCAGTCGTAGAACAGGAACTCGCCGAAGCCGGTGCGCTCCACCCGCTTGAGGAACTGCTTGGGGATGATCTGGTCGGTGTCGACGTCGTCGCGCATCAG
>DASYBY010000288.1:0-14387 GCA_036500525.1 Baekduia sp.
GACGGGAGATCTGACGATCCGGACGATGACCGACGCCGAGCGCGACAAGTGGGCGAAGCACCGCGAGGAGACCGAGATGACGGCCAGCCCGGCCGATCGTCGCCGGGCCGCCGCGGCTCAGCGTCGCCGGCAGCGCCGCGCGGCCCGCACCCCGTAGCTCCGCCACCGGGCGCGGCGGCGTGACCGCCGCGCTGTAGGTCGTCGGCTGAGCAGCCGATGATGAGGGTGCGACCATGTCCGCACCCGAGCTCTTCGACGCACCGCTGGCCGACGGCCGCCACCTCCGGGTACGCCGCACGGCGGGGCGCGGCCGGCCGATGGTCCTGCTGCACGGCCTGCTCGACGACGCCGCGGGCTGGGCGCAGACGATGGAGCGCTCGTCGCATCCGTGCCTCGCCTTCGACCTGCCCGGCTTCGGCGGCTCGTCGCTGCCGAGGCGCGCGCGGATCGACGCCTACGCGTCGGATGTCGCCGAGGCGCTCGCGGCGCTGGACGTCGCGCACGCGACGGTCGTCGGCCACTCGCTGGGCGGCGCGGTCGCCGCGGCGCTGGCCGAGCGCTCGCCCGCCGTCGACGCTCTCGCGCTGCTGGCGCCCGCGGGCTTCGGCCCGCTGCGGCTGGCCGAGATCGTCTCGCTGCCCGGCATCGGCGCGGTGACCCAGGCGGCGCTGCCGCTCGGGCTGCTCAACCCGCTCGTAGTCACCGCGGCCTACTCGACGCTGGTCGCGCACCGCCGTCTCCCGTCGCGCGACCTGGTCGACCGGCTGCGCCACAGCGCGCTGCACGCCGGGCGCGGCGCGCGGATGGCCGTCGAGGCGGTCGCCGAGGCCGGGCGCGCGCGTGACGGGTTCCGCCGCCGCACGATGGCCTTCGAGGGACCGGTCTCCGCGCTCTGGGGCGACCGCGACGCGCTCGTCCCCGTGGCGCACGCCGCCGGCGTCCGCCGCGCGTTCCCGCAGGCGACCGTCGAGATCTGGCCGGGCATGGGCCACCACCCGCAGCACGAGCGGCCCGAGGCGCTGCAGCAGCTCCTCGGCCGCACGATCTGGCAGTCGCGCCCGCGGGCGGCGGCGCGCCCGGCGGGACTGCGCGCCGCCGCCTGATCGCTAGGGTCGCGGACCATGAAGCTCGCGACGTTCCTGCTCCCCGGCGCCGACGCGCCCCTGGCCGGCGAGGTGCGCGGCGACGCGATCGTCGCCTTCGACGACGGCTCCACGGTCCTCGACCGCCTGGCCTCCGGCGACCGCACGCCGGCCGCCGGCGTGCAGCACGCGCTCGCCGACGTCCACCTGCTCGCACCCGTGCAGCGCCCGCGCGCCATCTTCGGCATCGGCCTCAACTACGCCCTGCACGCGAAGGAGACCGGCAAGGACCTGCCCGAGGCGCCGATCGTCTTCATGAAGCTGCCGACCAGCGCGGCGGCGCCCGGCGACGACGTCCCGTGCCCGGCGGTCGTGCGCCGCCTGGACTACGAGGGCGAGCTGGCCGTCGTCATGGGCGCCGGCGGCGAGGTCGCGGGCTACGCGGTCGCTGACGACGTCAGCGCGCGCGACCTCCAGAAGCGCGAGTCGCAGTGGACGCGCGCCAAGGGCTTCGACAACTCGTGCCCGTATGGCCCGTGGATCACGACGGCCGACGAGATCGACGACCCGCACCAGCTGCAGCTGCGCACCTGGGTCAACGGCGAGCTGCGCCAGGACTCGTCGACCTCGGACCTGATCTTCGACGTGCCCGCGATCGTCGCGTTCCTGCGCGAGGCCATCACGCTGGAGCCGGGCGACCTGATCCTCACCGGGACGCCCTCGGGCGTCGGCCAGGCCATGGATCCGCCGCGGTTCCTGCAGTCGGGCGACCGCGTGCGGATCGAGATCGAGGCGCTGGGGGCCATCGAGCACGCGATCGCCTGACCGCGCGGAAGTGACAGACTGGCCCGCGATGTCTCGCGCACTCCCCACGGCCCTGTCCCTGCTCGCCCTCGCCGTCGCGGCCCCCGCCGCCGGCGCCGCGACCAACCCCTGGCTGGAGAAGCAGCCACTCAACATCGCTCACCAAGGTGGCGAGGACGAGTTCCCGTCCAACACGATGTACGCGTTCCGCTCCTCGCTGAAGGCGGGCGCCGACATGTTGGAGCTGGACGTCGGGGTGACCAAGGACGACCAGGTCGTCGTCATGCACGACACGACGCTGGACCGCACGACCAGCGGCAAGGGCACCATCGAGTCGCACACGCTCAAGCAGGTCGAGAAGCTCGACGGCGCCTACTGGTTCCACGCCTCCGACGACGACGCCTACGCGCACGATCGCAAGGCCAAGGCCTACACCTGGCGCGGCGTGGCGACCGGCAAGCAGGCGCCGCCCAAGGACTTCAGCGCCGCCGACTTCCGCGTCCCGACGCTGAAGGCCGTGCTCAAGGCCTTCCCGAAGACCCCGATCAACATCGAGATCAAGGGGCGCACGAAGGCCGAGAAGGTCGAGGAGTACCTCAAGAACGCCGACGTGCTCGGCCGGCTGTTGAAGCACAACCAGCGCAAGGACATCATCGTGGTGTCCTTCCAGCAGAAGGCCGTCGACCGCTTCCACGAGATCGCCCCGCAGGTGCCGCTGGCGCCGGGGATCGACGGGACCGCGAACTGGCTGCTGGGCGGCAAGTCGCCGGGGCCGAACGTCGTGGCCTTCCAGCTGCCGATCACCTACGTGCTCAACGGCACGACGCTCGACATCACCACGGCGGCCAACGTCGCCCACGCCCACCAGGACGGCTACGCGTGGCACACCTGGCTCAGCGACGACGGCGAGTCGCCGGCGACCTGGACCAAGCTCATCGACTGGTGCGTGGACGGCGTGATGACCGCGCGCCCGGTCGAGTTCGAGAAGCTGCTCAAGGCGCACCCGCGCCCGGCGAGCTGCGCGACGCCGTAGGGCGTCGCGCGGGTCCGGCGGCTAGTGCTTGTAGATGACCTTGTCGATGAGGCCGTACTCCACGGCCTCGTCGGGCTTGAAGAAGCGGTCGCGCTCCATGTCGTCATGGACCTTCTCGAGCGGCTGCCCGGTGTGCTTCGCGTAGATCTCGTCGATGCGCGCGCGCGTCTTGAGGATCTCGTTCATGTGGATCTCGATGTCCGACGACTGGCCCTCGAAGCCCGACGACGGCTGGTGGATCAGGATCCGGCTGTTGGGCAGCGAGAAGCGCTTGCCGTGCGCGCCGCCCATGAGCAGCAGCGAGCCCATCGACATCGCGATCCCGACGCAGATCGTCGACACGTCGGGCTTGATGAACCGCATCGTGTCGTAGATCGCCAGGCCGGCGTAGATCGAGCCGCCGGGCGAGTTGATGTAGATCGAGATGTCCTTGTCGGGGTCCGCCGACTCCAGGTGCAGGAGCTGGGCCACGATCAGGTTGGCGACCTGGTCGTCGACGGCGGAGCCGAGGAAGATGATCCGCTCGTTGAGCAGGCGCGAGTAGATGTCGTACTCGCGCTCGCCGCGCGCGGTGCGCTCGACCACCATCGGAACCAGGGGCATGCGCCTCACCCTAGCGGCCCGCGCTGTTCACCCGCGTGCGCACTGGACGTTCACGGCCGCTGAACGCCGTTCGCCGCGACGTCACGCCCTGGGGCCGTAGGGACGACAGAAACATGCGGCACCGGAGCGCCGGGGGATGGTGCGCTCCGGAGTTCAGGGACGGACCAGGGATGGACGCCTCCTCCGGACATTCCAGGCCGCAGCTCTCCCATGATCCCCGGCTCCGTCATGATGCGGGCGTCGGACGGCCCGTCACGGAGCCGGGGCATGGGAGACCCAGAACACCCCGCACAGCACACCACGATCCAGCTCTCCGCCGCCCTCGCGGGCGGTGCGGAGGCGCGCGGGCGCCAGCTCGCGCTGCTGCAGACGATCGTGGTGGCGGCCGAGGGCGCCGTCGAGGCGCGGGTGGACGGCGACGTCCTGCGCGTCGCGTTCGCCGACGCCCATGCCGCCGCGGCCTGCGCCGTCGAGCTCCAGCAGCGGATCGAGGCCGACAACCGGACGGCCGCGGTCCCCGGCGTGCTGCGGATCGCCGCCGCGGTCGAGCCCGGGCACGACGACCGCCTCTGCTCGCTGGCCGGCGCCGGGCAGATCCTCGTCGACGTCGGCCTCTGGGAGCGCCTGCGCGACGCCGCGCTGGACATCGGCGATCCGCGCCGCCTCGGCGGTCCGGACGCCGCTGCGGAGATCCGCTGGCAGCCGCTGCCCGAGCCCGCCGTGCCGCTGCCGGCGCGGCTGGAGGTCGCGCGCCCCGAGGCGTTCGTCGGGCGCGCGCCCGAGCTGGCCCAGCTCGAGCCGCTGCTGTCGCGCGCCGCCCACGGCGGCCGCCAGATCGTCTTGCTCGGCGGCGAGCCGGGCATCGGCAAGTCGCGCCTGGCGCGCGAGGTGGCGGTCGGCGCGCACGCGCGCGGCGCCACCGTGCTGCAGGGCCGCTGCGACGAGGACCTGCGGATGCCCTACCAGCCGTTCGTCGAGGCGCTCTCGCACCTCGTCGAGCACGCGGCCGACGCGGTCATGGAGCGCCACGTCGCCGAGCACGGCGGCGAGCTGCGCCGCCTGATCGGCGCGTTCGAGCGCCGGCTGCCCGACGCGCCCGCGCCGCAGGTCGCCGACGGCGACACGGAGCGCTACCTGCTCTTCAGCGCCGTCGCGGGCCTGCTGAACGCCGAGCAGTCCCAGCGGCCCGTCGTCCTCTTCCTCGACGACATCCAGTGGGCCGACACCCCGACGCTGCTGCTGCTCCGCCACCTCGCGTCGGCCGACCTGCGGCTGCGCCTGACGATCATCGCCACCTTCCGCACGACCGAGCTCGACGACGAGCATCCGCTGGCCAAGCTGCTGGCCGACCTGCGCCGCGAGCCCGACGTCACGCGCCTGGAGCTGGAGGGCCTGCAGCCGCAGGCCGTCGCCGAGCTGGCCCGCGACGCGACCGGCCACGAGCTCGACAGCGCGAGCCTCGACGCCGCCCACGCGCTGCAGGTCCGCACGTCGGGCAACGCGTTCTTCGTCACCGAGATCCTGCGCCACCACGGCGCCGACCTGCTCGCCGAGCCGGTACCCGGCAGCGTCAAGGACGTGCTGGACCGCCGCCTGCAGCGCCTCGGCGACGCGGTGCGCGAGCCGCTGGCCGCCGCCGCGGTGATCGGCCAGGAGTTCGACCTCGACCTGATCGGCCGGATGCTCGTCGACGGCGGCGGGGTCGACGAGGTCGTCGCCGCGATCGACCGCGCGGCCGACGCCGCGCTGGTCATCGCCCCGCGCCATCCGGGCGACCGCTACGCCTTCGCCCACGGCCTGATCGTCACGACGCTCTACGAGGGCCTCGGCCCGGGGCGCCGCGCCCGCCTGCACTGGCGTGCGGCGACCGCGCTGGAGGAGCTCCACGGCGACGGCGCGGGCGAGGGTCCGCATCCCCGCGTCGCCGAGCTGGCGCGCCACTGGCTCAACGCCGAGCCGTCCGACCTCCCGCGCGCGCTGCGCTACACGCTGCTGGCCGGCGCCCACGCGGTCGCCCAGCTGGCGCCCGACGACGGCGTGCGCTGGTACCGCCAGGGCCTGGAGCTGCACGAGCAGCTCGACGGCGCCGACGACCTCACGCGCTTCGAGCTGCTCGTCGGCCTCGGCGACGCCCAGCGCCAGGCGGGCGACCCCGACTTCCGCGACACGCTGCTGGCGGCCGCCGCGCTGGCCCGCCGCCTGCGGGACGGGCCGCGGCTCGTGCGCTCGGTGCTCGCCAACAGCCGCGGCTTCGTCAGCGCGTCGGGCGTCGTCGACGACGAGCGCCTGCACGCGCTCGAGGACGCGCTGGACGCGGTCGGCCCCGACGACGGCGCCGACCGCGCCGTGCTGCTGGCGACGCTGGCCGCCGAGCTGGCGTTCTCGCCCGCCGATCGCGCGCGGCGCATCGAACTGAGCGACGAGGCGGTCGCCGTCGCCCGCCGCCTCGACGACCCCGCCGCGCTCAGCCGCGTGCTGAGCCTGCGCTTCGTGACGCTGTGGATGCCCGAGACGCTCGCCGAGCGGCTGGCCAACAGCGACGAGAACGTCGCGTCCGCGCGGCGCACCGGCGATCCGGTCGCCGAGTTCCACGCGGTGCACTGGCGCGCCGCGGCGTACGTCGAGGCCGCGCGGCCGGCCGACGCGTCGCGTGACGTCGCGCACGAGGCGGCGCTGGCCGAGCGCCTCGGGCAGCCGACGATGCGCTGGCTGGCGACCTACGACCAGGCCAACCTGGAGATCATCGCCGGCCGCCTGGCCGAGGCCGAGCAGCACGCCCACGAGGCGCTGCAGATCGCGACGATGAGCGCCCAGCCCGACGCGCTGTCGTTCTTCACCAGCCAGCTGACCAACGTCCGCTACGAGCAGGGCCGGCTCGCCGAGCTACAGCCGCTCATCGCCCAGGTCGTCTCCGACAACCCCGGCATCCCGGCGTTCCGGGCGGTGCTCGCGCTGGCCTGCTGCGAGGGCGACCTCGACGACGAGGCCCGCCGGCTGCTCACCCACGAGAACTCCTCGCAGTTCGCCGAGCTGCCGCCCGACGTCACGTGGCTGCCGGGCCTGGCGATCTACGCGGAGGTCGCCGCGCACCTGCAGCACCGCGAGGCCGCGACCGTGTTGTACGGGTTGCTCCTGCCGTGGGCGGGCCAGGTCGTCTACAGCGGCATCAGCGCGTGGGGGACCGTCGACCACCACCTCGGCGCGGTGGCCGGCGTCATCGGCGCCTACGCCGACGCCGAAGAGCACCTGGCCCGCGCGGCCGACCTCAACGCCGCGCTGCGCGCGCCGATCTGGGCGGCGCGGACCGAGCTGGCCACCGCGCGCCTGCTCCTGCAGCGCGACGGCCCGGACGACCGCGAGCGCGGCCGGGCGCTGCTGGAGCGCGCCGCGGCCGCCGCGCAGCGCCTGGGCTCCGCGACGCTCGCCCGCCGCGCCAACGGCCTGCTCGGCTATGAGCGGGCGCTCAGCGCGCTGCCGGCCATGCCCGCCGGTGGCTCCGGGGCCGTCGGCCGCGGGACGCCCGCACCGCCGTCGCCGCCGGCCGAGGCCGCGCCCGCGGCGCCCGCCGAGCCGGCCGCGGCCGCGGAGCCCGCGGGCCCGAGCGCCACGCTGCGCCTCGAAGGCGAGATCTGGACGGTCACCGGCGCCGGCTCGACCGTGCGCCTCAAGGACCGCAAGGGCCTGCAGTACCTCGCCACGCTGCTGGAGCGCCCCGACGTCGAGGTCCACGCGATCGACCTCGTCAGCGGCCCGATCGACGCGGGAGCGCGCGGGGCGGCCGCCACCGCCGACCGCGACGAGACCGTGCTGACCGACGGCGGCGACGCGGGGGAGATGCTCGACCCCGCGGCCAAGGCCGCCTACCGCGAGCGCGTCAGCGAGCTGCGCGAGGAGATCGACGAGGCCGAGCGCTTCCACGACGTCGAGCGCGTTGCGCGCCTGCGCGAGGAGCTGGACTTCATCGGCGCCGAGCTGGCCCGCGCGGTCGGCCTCGGCGGCCGCGACCGCAAGGCCTCCAGCGCCTCCGAGCGCGCCCGCGTCAACGTCACACGGGCCATCCGCGGCGCGGTCAAGGCGATCGCCGAGCACGACGCGCGCCTCGGCCACCACCTGGAGAGCTCCGTGCGCACCGGCGTGTTCTGCGCCTACCAGCCGGGGCCGTCGGGCTCCGGCCGGTGGCGCATCACCGTCGAGCGCTAGGCGAAGCCTCGCCCAGAGGGCTCGTTTCGCTGCGCGAACTCGCCCAGGGGCTCGCTCGCGCGGCCGGGGGTCTCCTCAGGTCCCCGGCGCCTGCCAGCGCACCTGGCCGGCCTCGATGAGGAAGTCGAAGTGCATGCGGCCGGCGAGCGTCACGCGCTGGTCCTGGATGCCCAGCTCGTCGTAGAGCGGGTGGCTGTCGAGGTGCTGGATCTTCAAGTCATAGTCATGGCGCAGCTGGGCCATGCTGATGTTCTTGGTCACCGCCGGTGCGACGACGACCTGCTGCACGTCGGCCAGTCGCCCGTCCTCGGTGCCGCGGATCTGCTTGAGGAAGACCTGGTTGACCGTGTGGTCGTGCAAGGCCTTGGCGAACTCGAAGCCGAAGTGCAGGCCGAGGTCGACGTGCGGCTGCTCGAACAGCAGCTCCTTGATCCACTTGCCCGCCGACAGGATGTCTCCGATGGCGAGGTCGACCTCGGAGATCTCGTCGCCGACCGGCGTGAGCTCCATCAGCGGCCGGCGCTCGGGCTGCTCGCCGACGCCGAAGTTCATGCCGAAGACCTCCAGCCCGAACGGCGTGGTGAGGTCGGCCGGCGTCGCGGGCATCGTCGACCAGCCCATGGTCTTGGGGTAGCCGTAGTCCTCGCGGCCCGACAACAAGGAGATCGGGTTGTCCAACATCATGGCCGCGCAGAACATCCCGAAGTCCTGGCCGACGAGCCGGTCGCCGTCCTCCTTGACGCGCGCGACGGGGATCCAGAAGCCGACCTGCGGCTCGCGCACCGCGCCCATCGAGTGCCACGGCTCCAGCGTCGGGCGGATCGCGCCGACGACGCCGAAGGTGAGGATCACGCTGTCGCCCAGCGGCCGGTAGTCGACGGCGCCGTCGGTCGGGTCCTTGAAGACGCGCTCGCAGAGCGCCTCGAGCTTCGCGTGGTCGGCCTGCAGGCCGAAGACGTACAACGTGGTGTCGTCGCACTGCAGGGGGCCAGGCGCGACGGCCAGCCCTCCGAACTCGACGTACGGCGGTCGCTGCGTCACGGGGTCATGCTCCTTGTCAGATGGTTGATGGGGAATTCGCGCGGCGCGTGCTCGCGCGCCGGCTGGCGCTGGATCGCCACCCGACGTCTTACCGATCCGACCAGGATCGGCTGCGACGTCGTGCGGCGCCCAGCATCCGCCCGACGCACGATCACGACCACGCTCGATTCCGCATCAACCATCTCTCAGTCGGATTCCAGCCAGCCTTCGGTGCCCGGGACGACCTCGGGGAAGCCGCTCAGGAACTGCGAGGCGAGCTTGCCCGACGTCACCGCCGCCTCGACGCTGCCGCCGCAGATGCCGTTGCGCGTCCAGTCGCCGGCCAGCGCGAGGTTGCTCGCGCCCGACTCGCTCGGGCGCAGCCGGAACGCGATCGAGCCCGGGGGCGTGAGCACGTAGCGCTCGCTGCCGAAGATGTTGGCCCGCCAGTACTGGGCCGCGACGCGCTCCTCGCCGACGCGGTCCTCGGGGTCGTAGAGCAGGCCGAAGTCGTAGCCGCCGGCGGGCGTGCGGGCGCCCGGCCAGATCACCGTCGCGTTCTCGCGCAGGTGCACCAGGCCGGCCTCGCGGGCGCGCTCGGTGGCGTGCTCCTGGGTCTCGCCGGGAACGTCGGTCATCGTCCCGCAGAAGTACGAGATGGACTTCACCTCGGTCGCCGGCGGCCAGCCCTCGCGCGGCAGGAGGTGGCTCATGTCGCACAGCGTGTCCAGCGGCTCGACGTAGGCGCCGGAGACCATGCCGTCGGGCCGGAACCCGAGCTGCTCGCGGTCGGCCGTCATCCACACCTGCAGCGCCTGCGTCGGCACGGTCATCGCGTGGTCGAGCATCGCGGCGAAGCGCGGCTGCTTGGCCCGCAGGTCGCCGCTGACGGGCTCCAGCGAGCCGATCGACAGGTTGAGCACGACGTCGTCGAAGTCCTCGCCGACGCGCAGCTCCAGCAGCTCCGCGTCCGGCGCGGACTCGCACGCCTCGAACGCGACGCCCGCGGCCTGCAGCGCCTCGCCGTCGACCAGCTGGTCCCAGCGCGGCTCGTGCGGCCAGCTCAGCAGGCCGCCCGCGTCGGGGATCAGCGGCTCGTACTCGTCGCCCACCGTCTGCGCCTGGCGGCGGATGCTCAGGCGCTCGACGAGCTGCCCGTCTTCCGACAGCCCGATGTCGGTCACCTCGTGGAAGAACTGAAAGCGCACGCCGCGCGCCCGCAGCGCCTCGTACATCGGCGCGAAGATCGCGTCGCCCATGCCCGCCTGCATCTTCCACATCAACGAGCCGCGGTAGCCGACGCACATCCGCAGCATCGCCTGCAGCGCCTTGCCGGCGGCCAGGCACGGCCGGGCGCGATCGCCGCCCTCGTAGGCGAAGCACAGCTGGTAGAACGCGCGGAGGATCGGCGACTCGGCCAGGGTCTTGGGCCGCGCGTCGTGGCGCCGCAGCCAGGCGGTGAACTCCTCGCCGTTGACCTGCCCGAAGCCGCCCTTGGACTCGTGGTCGAGGCCGTCGACGAGGATGCCGCGGAAGACCGTCGCGGCCAGGTCGAAGGTCATGGCGTAGCGGTCGCCGTCGGTGATCGCCCAGATGGCGTCGACCAGCAGGCGCAGGAAGCGGCAGACCAGCGGCTCGTGGTGGTGGCGCGGGTCCTCGCCGAGGTGCAGCAGCGGCCCCGCGTACTTCAGGAAGTCCTCGAACAACTCGGCGATCGGACCGTCGTCGCCGTCGTCGCCGAGGATCTTCTCGAGGGCGAGCAGGAACCCGTCGAAGAACTTGTCGAGGACCCGGAGGCGCACCGTCGCGTGGTCGGGCGGCTCGACCAGCCTCAGTGTGTCGATCGCGTCGTGCATGACGCGGTGCAGCGTCGGCGGCGTGGTCGGCAGGCCCGGAGTGCCGTCGTTGGGCGGGAAGTGGAAGTGGCGGGGGATCCACTCGTCGTGCTCGCTGTGGTCGAGCAGCACCACCTCGTCGCACGGGTGGAACGCCTCGCGCCAGGTGCGCAGCGGCGCGCCGTCGGGCCGGTCGCAGGCCTCGTAGACGCGGCGGATCACGTCGAAGGCGTTCTCGTAGAAGCCGAACCAGACGTGGAGCCCGTGCTCCTCGATGCGCAGGGCGTCGGACTCCAACCGCCGCCCGCTGGCGCCCTTGCCGCCGCAGCGCCAGCCGAGCTGGTGCACCGTCACCTCGTAGCGCTCGCGCAGCTCCGGGGTGGCCGTCAGCTCGAAGGCCGCCGTCAGACCACCCGCCCCGCCGCCGAGGATCGCTACACGCCGTCGTTCGCTGGACCCCATGAAGTCGGCGACCGTAATCCACTCCGGCGTCCTGCGCAACCGGTGCATGAACGTCGTTCGCTCCGGACGAACGCCCAGAGGGTGCACGGAGCCGAGAACCCTTGCCAGAGAGCCTGAACATGACCACGAACATCGTCGTACCTGCCGACGGCTCGCCCGCCGCAGAGGCAGCAGCCTGGTACGCCGGTGCCGTGGCCGAAGGGCGCGGCGGCACGGTTCATGTCGTGGCGGCATGGGAGCCGCCGGGCGCCCGCGCACAGGAGCTGGCACGGACGCTGGGTCGTCGGGCCGAGGTGGACACCGTGCTGGCGGATGTCCAGGGAGCACTCAGTGCTGCCGGCCTGACGGTGAACGGCCACGTCCGCCGATGCGGTCTGGTCGCAGCCCTGTGCGCGGTCGCCAGCGAGCATGACGCTGAGCTGATCGTGGTGCCGGCGGGATGGACCTCGCTGGCCCGTGAGCTGCGCTGGCGCGCCTCGTGCCGCGTGGACATGCTCGTCGTGGACTCCGGCCGGCATCCGGGCTTCCGCCCGTTCCCGGTCGCCATGGCGCGGTAGCGCCCGCAGGACCCCGGGGGCCGGCGGTCGTCGCCGAGCGGACGAGGATGTCGCTCGGCGACGAGCGCCGGTCACGGGGTGCGGGTGGTCGCGGGTCGGGGCTCCCCCGATGGCGGGACCCCAGAAGTCGGGGACGGGTGTCCGACGAACGTCCGCGGGAGTGCACCGATTCGGCGCGGGAGCCGACGGGGGAGATGGAGTCCCTCCCTCCGTGTCCTCCTGGAACCACGACAGCCTCGTCCATGCCGCCCGGCGCATCGCCCTGATGTGCGCGCTGGCGGTCGCCGTCATCGGCGCCGCCACGCTGGCCGCCTGGGCCGCGGGCATCACGGTCATCACGCGCCCGGCGCCGACCTCGGTCGCGATGAAGGCCGACACGGCGCTGGCGCTGCTGCTGCTCGGCGTGGCCCTGGCCGCGCACGCGGCGGTGCCGTCGCGCCGCTGGGTCGCGCGCGGCGCCCGCGCCGCCGGCTGGGCCGCGGCCGCCCTGGTCGCCGCGACCGCGCTGCAGTGGATCGTGGGCGCCGACTTCGGGATCGACCAGCTGCTCGTCGCCGACCCGGCCGGCGGGGCGCATCCCGGCCGCTCGACCCCGGCGGCCTGCGTCGGCATCCTGCTGGTCGCCGGCGCGCTGGAGATCGACCGGCGCCGGGCGATCGACGGCCGCCTCGTCAACGGCGTCGTCGGCCTGCCGCTGCTGGCCGGGCTCGTCTCGCTGACGGGCTACCTGAGCGGCATCACGTCCTTCGCTGGCCTGCACGGCGCGCTGCGTCTCTCGTCCACCACCGCCGGCGCGCTCGTCCTGGCCGGCGTGGCCGTCCTGCTCGCCCGCCCCCAGCGCAGCATGGTGCGCCTGCTCGTCTCCCCGGGACCGGGCGGGATGATCGCGCGCCGCCTGCTCCCGTTCGCCGTCGCGCTGCCGCTGGTGCTCGACGGGCTCCGCCTGGAGGCCGTGCACCACGGCCTGCTGGCCGAGCGGATCGGCGACTGGCTGTTCGCCTTCCTGATCCTCACGATCATGGCCGGGCTGGTGCTGCGCCTCGGCCGCGGGCTCGACCTGCTCGACCTCGGCCGCCGCAGCGCCGAGGAGCGGCTGCGCAGCAGCGAGGCGCTCGCGCGCTCGGTCACCGACTCGGCGCACGACGCGATCGTCACCGCCGACGAGCACGGCGCGATCATGGTGTTCAACCCCGCCGCCGAGCGGCTCTTCGGCTGGGGCGCCGGAGAGGTCCTCGGCCGCCCGGTGACGATGCTCGTGCCCAAGCGCCGCCACGCCGCCTACCGCGCCCAGCTCGCCGCGGCGACCCGGTGCTCGCCGGTGGCCGGCGGCGGCGCGACCGAGGAGCAGTCGGGCCTCACGAAGGACGGGCGCGTCTTCGACCTCGAGCTGTCGCTGGCCCAGGACGGCGGCCAGACGACGGCGATCATGCGCGACATCACCGCGCGCAAGGAGGACGAGCAGCTCGCGCGCGACGAGACCGAGCGGATGGCCCGCGTCGTGGCGGCCCACTCGACGATCGCCGCCGGGGCGGGCGAGCTGCACGGAACGATGGACCTCATCGCGCAGCAGGCCGGCGAGATCGTCGGCGCCGACGGCGCGGTCGTCGAGCTGCCCGACGGCGACGCCATGGTCTACCGCGCGGTCTTCGGCACCGCGACGCCGCACCTCGGCCTGCGCATCCCGCGCTCCGGCAGCCTCGCCGGCGCGGCGCTCGACTCCGGCCTGACGCTGCACTGCGCCGACAGCGCCACCGACCCGCGGGTCGACGCCGTGGCCTGCGGGCGCATCGGGCTGCGCTCGATGATCTGCGTGCCGCTGCGCCACGGCAGCGACGTGGTCGGCGTCCTGAAGGTCTTCTCCAGCCGCGCCCACGCCTTCGGCGAGCGCGACGAGCGCACCCTGGAGCTCGTCGGCGGGCTCGCCGCCTCGACGGTCCACCGCGCGCAGGTCGAGCAGCGGCTGGCGGCGCTGCACGCCGCCAGCGACGCGCTCGCCGGCGCCCGCACGCTCGACGGTGGCCTCGCCGGCGCGCTGCGCGGCATCGGCGAGCAGCTCGGGTGGGCCGTCGGCTCCGTCTGGCTGGCCGACCCCGGCGCGGGCGCGCTGGCGTGCGTCCAGACGTGGCAGTGGGCCGACCTGGTCGTCGGACCGTACCTGGAGCTCGGCGACACGCCCGAGCCGTACGGCGGCGGCGGTCTCCTGGCCACCGTGTGGGACACCGGCACCGCGATGTGGCTGGAGCGCGTGGACGTCGATCCGGAGCGCTCGGCCGACCCGCGGCGCATGGTCGCCGCGGCGAGCGCCGGCCTGCGCACGCTGGCCGCCGTGCCGATCGTCAACCGCGGCGAGACGGTCGGCGTCCTCGAGCTGGGCTGCCGCCTCGAGCGGACGCACGACACCGCGACGCTCGAGCTGATCGCCGACATCGCCACGCAGATCGGGCAGTTCGTCCAGCGCCGGCGCGCCGAGGAGCGCATGGCCGTCCAGGCCGCCAACCTCGCGGCCGTCGCCGAGCTGTCGCAGAACCTGTCGCACATCGAGGATCCGCTGGCGACGCGGCCCGCGCTGTGCCGCGCGATCCGCGACCTCGCGCGCGCCGACCAGGTCCTCCTCCTGGAGCCCGACGGCGCCGGGCGCCTGATCGCGACGGCCGAGGACGGCGGCCTGCTGCCGCCCGACATCACGCTCGACCTGACGACCGGCACCGCGCTGGCGATCGAGGTCTTCCACGACGGCCGCGGCCGGTTCGTCCCCGACTACGAGGCCGAGACCACGCACGCCCGCGCGCTG
>DASYBY010000289.1:0-1852 GCA_036500525.1 Baekduia sp.
CAGCGTGCGCACGTCGACGACCGGGCGGCCGCGCAGCAGCGCCGACCAGCGGATCAGCGTGCGCGCGTACTCGGGGTCCGCCCAGCCGCGCAGGCCTTCCGGCGTCGAGCTGAGCAGCCACGCGCCGGTGATCGCCCCGGCCGACGAACCGTAGACCGCGTCGATGGCGGGAAGCATGCCGAGCTCGTGCAGCTCCAGCGCCATCCCGGCGGAAACCGTGCCGCGCATGCCGCCGCCCTCGATCGACAGGGCGATCCGGTACGGGTCGGACCGGTGGCCGGGCTGGCTGCCTGAGCGCATGCGCTCGTCGATAAGCCGCAGGATTTGCCGCATCCAGGGAACCTCAGGCCTCGAGGGAGCGCAACGAGGCGGGCAGGTCACCGTCGTAGATGACCGTCAGGCGGTGCGTCGCGCGGGTGATCGCCACGTAGAGGTCGTGCCCGCCGTTTTCCGACTGGCTTAGGAGGCCGGACGGGTCCGCGACGATTACCCGGTCGAACTCAAGGCCCTTGGCCTGGGAGACCGTCAGCAGGGCGGCCGCCGCGTCGAGCGACTCCGGCTTGTCGCCGGGGACCGCCTCGGGGACCGCCGCGGCGAGGGCCGGGAGCAGGGCGTCGGGGGCGATGATCGCCAGACGGCCGCCGTCGGGACCGCCGAGACCGGCGAGCTCGGCGCGGGCCCGGGCGGTCACGCCGCCGACCAGCCCGCTCGTGGCGACGTGCACCGCGGCCGGGCCGACGCCTTCGGAGCGGACCGAGTCCGGCGGCCGCTCATCCGGGGAGACCGAGGCGAGCACGTCGGCCGCGACCACCATGATCTCCGACGGCGTGCGGTAGTTGACCGTGAGCCGCTCCTCGCGCCAGCGGCTGCCGACGAGCGGGCTGAGCATGTCCCTCCATGAGGTCGCGCCGGCGGGCGAGCCGGTCTGCGCGACGTCGCCGACCACGGTCATCGACCGGGCCGGGTTGCGGCGCAGCACCATCCGCCACGCCATCGGCGACAGCTCCTGCGCCTCGTCGATGATCACGTGGCCGTAGGCCCAGGAGCGGTCGGCCTCGGCGCGCTCGGCCGTGGACAGCGCCGGGCCGTTGTCGCGGTTCCAGGCCGCGAGCGTCTCCGCGTCGACCATGCCGAGGTCGGCGATGCCGGTGATGTCGAGGACCTCGGCCGCGTACTTCGCCTCGAGGCGCTGGGCGCGCTCAAGCTCGCGGCGGGCGGCCTTCTGCGCCGAGTCGTCGACGCCGAGCAGCTCGGCGGCCTCGTCGAGCAGCGGGACGTCCGCCACCGTCCAGCGCGCCGGGTGGCCGGAGCGGGTCAGCCGATTCCGTTCTGAATGATCAAGAAGGGAACCGGCGGCGGAGCGGATCGCTTGCGGCGACCCCAGCAGGTCGGCGAGCAGCCTTTCCGGGGTGAGCAGCGGCCACAGGCCGTCCAGAGCGCTGACGACCCCCGCCTCCGCCCACAGCCGGTCGCGGGCGAAGGGCAGATCCTCGTCGTCGAAGGGACGGTCGAGCGTGCGCGCTTCGGCGCGGGCGAGCTCGTTCAGCAGGTCGGTGACAAAGAGCTTGCGGGCGACGTTGTGCGGCCTGCGGGTGGCGCGGGCGCGGTCGCGGGCGCGGAGGATCGCCGCGCGGCGCAGTGGGATGCCGACGCCGTCCGCGTCGACGACGATGTCGCCGCGCGGTACGCGCTGCCGGTCCCGGACCGCCTGCTGCATCACCCGCACCATCCGCTGGTCGCCCTTGACGACGGCGGCGGGGTCGCGGGTGTCGGTGGCGTGCACGCCGGGGAACAGGTCGCCGAGCGTGTGCAGTACCACGTCGGTCTCGCCGAGCGACGGGAGCACCTGGCT
>DASYBY010000290.1:0-1794 GCA_036500525.1 Baekduia sp.
CCACATCGAGCAGGCCTACAACAACCCGAAGCCGATCCGCGGCGACATCCCGATCCTCATCGGCGGCAGCGGCGAGCGCAAGACGCTGCGCATGGTCGCTCAGTACGCCGACGCCTCCAACGTGTTCGGCGATCCCGCGCATATCCGCCACCTCGTGGGCGTGCTCGAGGGCCACTGCGCCGACCTGGGCCGCGACCCGGCCGAGATCACCAAGACCAAGCTCGCCACGCTGGTCATCGCCGACACGCACGAAGCGGCCGCCAAGAAGGTCGAGCCGTTCCGCAAGGGCATGGGCGACCGCTTCGACGCGATCGTCCTCTTCGGCGACCGCGACTCGGTCGGCGAGCAGATCGTCGCCCACCTCGACGCCGGGCTGGACGGGATCATCGTCAACATGCCCGAGGTGCACGACCTCGAGGCCGTCGCCACCGCCGGCGAGGTCCTGGCCGCCGCGACGCGCGTCTAGACCATGCGCGTCGCGCTCATGATCGAGGGCCAGGAGGACGTGACCTGGGAGGACTGGGTCGGCCTGGCCGAGGCGTGCGAGCGCTCGGGCATCGAGGCGCTGTTCCGCTCCGACCACTACCTCTCGGTCAGCGGCGCCAACGAGCGCGGCGCGCTGGACGCGTGGGCGACCATCAACGCCCTGGCCGCCCGCACGACGACGCTGCGCCTCGGCACGATGGTCTCCCCCGCGAGCTTCCGGCATCCGTCGGTGCTCGCCCGCATGGTCACGACCGCCGACCACGTCTCGGGCGGGCGGATCGAGCTGGGGCTCGGCACCGGCTGGTCGGAGATCGAGCACACCGCCAACGGCTTCCCGTTCCTCTCGATGGGCGAGCGCATGGACGTGCTCGCCGAGCAGCTGGAGATCGTCCACGACGGCCACTGGGGCACCGGGCCGTTCAGCTTCGCGGGCAAGCACTACACGTTGGAGAACCTCGACGCGCACCCCAAGCCGGTGCAGCGCCCGCACCCGCCGCTGATCATGGGCGGGCTGGCCGGCCCGCGCGCCGCGCGCCTGGC
Organism: Baekduia sp.; assembly: GCA_036500525.1. GTDB lineage: Bacteria > Actinomycetota > Thermoleophilia > Solirubrobacterales > Solirubrobacteraceae > Baekduia. The sequence goes on from DASYBY010000290.1 coordinate 1,027, forward strand.
CGCGCGCTTCGCCGACGAGTACAACACCGTGATGCCCACGCTCGACGAGATCGTCGAGCGCCGCGGGGCGATCGTCGCCGCGTGCGAGGCCGCGGGGCGCGAGCCGATCCCGTTCTCGGTGATGACCACCGCGGTGATCGGCTCAGACGAGGCCGAGGTCGCCCGCCGCGCCCAGGCGCTGGCGGCGTGGCAGGGCGCGCCGGTCGACCTGGCGGCCAACGCCGACACGTGGCTGGCCGGCACGGTCGAGCAGGTCGCCGAGCGCCTCAAGGCCTACGAGAACGCCGGGGTTGAGCGCGTCTTCCTCCAGCACCTCGTGCACCGCGACCTCGACGCCGTCGAGCTGATCGGCCGCGCGCTGGTGCCGGCCGTCGCCTGAGTAGCCTGACGCCCATGGAGCTTGGCATCGGCTACTTCCCCACCCACGACGGCATCGGCCCCGGGCCGCTGGCGAAGCTGGTCGAGGAGCACGGCCAGGAGTCGCTGTTCTTCGCCGAGCACACGCACATCCCGGCCTCGCGCGAGACCCCGCATCCGATGCTGCCCGAGCTGCCGCGCAAGTACTGGCACTGCTACGACCTCTTCGTCGCCCTCACCGCCGCGGCGGCGGCGACCTCGCGGCTGCGCATCGGCAGCGGCATCTGCCTGGTCATCGAGCGCGACCCGATCATCACCGCCAAGGAGGTCGCCAGCATCGACCACCTCTCCGGCGGGCGCTTCGAGTTCGGCGTCGGCGCCGGCTGGAACCGCGAGGAGATGCGCAACCAC
>DASYBY010000291.1:0-1852 GCA_036500525.1 Baekduia sp.
AGCAGCCGACCACCACGAGAAGATGGCACGCATTCTCGTGGTTGACGACGCGGCGTTCATGCGCCGCATGGTGATCGACGTACTCCAGAACGGGGGCCACGAGGTCGTGGGCGAAGGGGTCAACGGCAACGAGGCGCTCCAGCGGTACCAGGAGCTCCGCCCCGACGTCATGACGCTCGACATCACGATGCCCGAGAAGGACGGCCTCACCGCCCTGCGCGAGATCGTGGCGTTCGACCCGAACGCCAAGGTCGTCATGTGCTCGGCGCTGGCCCAGGAGTCCAAGGTGCTGGAGGCCGTCAAGGCCGGCGCCAAGGACTTCATCGCCAAGCCGTTTCAGGCTCCGCGCGTCCTCTCGGCCATCGACAAGGTCATCGGCGCGTAGCACCGCTCGCCGCGGTCACGCCCAGGTGGCGAACCGCACGAGGTCGGGCTGCACATCGGTGGCCCGGCTGGCCAGCACGCACGTGTGGCCGCCGCGGCGCCACATGACGTAGGTCGTGCCGTCCCGGCGCAAGACCGCCAGGCGCCGGCCGCCGACCGTGATCTGCCGCGCGTCGCCGGGCTCGCCCAGCGGCTTGCCGGCGACGATCGTGTAGCCGACCGTCCCCTTCGGGCCGTGGTAGCTGACCGTCACCATCGCGCGCCCGTTGACGGTGTCGCGGCGCGTCCCGACCGTCTTCCACTTCGGCCAGTCGTAGGTGTAGTTGGGGAACTGCACGTCGCCGACCTTGACGTCGACGAGCCGCTCGTGGTTCGGGTCCTCGGCGGGCGCCGGCGCGGTCGGCCGCGCGAGCGCGAGCTTGGCCGCGTCGTCGAACGACGGCCCGGTCGTGCCGGTGCCGCCGCCTCCGAGCACGCCGGAGACCACGAGCACGAGCGCCAGCGCCGCCACGGCGCCGACCGCCACGGTGGGCAGCCGCCAGCCGGTCCACCGGGCGCGGCGGGCCGTCGCGGCGGCCGCGGCCTCGCGGCGCTGCTCGGCGACCCGCTCGCGCAGCGCCGGCGGCGCGTCGATCGCCAGCGCGGCCTCGCGGATGCGCCGGCCGACGGCGTCGGCCGCGGGGTCCTGGTCGGGGGTGGGTCGGTCGGTCATGGCATCCTCAGCGAGGCGTCGGGATCGGGTGTCGCCTGCAGCGCGCGGGCCAGGCGCGCGCGGCCACGGTAGACGCGGGTCGTGATCGTGGCCTCCTTGGTCTTCAGCGCATCGGCCGCCTCACGGTAGGAGAGTCCGACGACGTCCACGGCGACGACGGCGTCGCGCTGGTCGCCGGGCAGGCGCGCGATGGCGGCGAGCAGCTCGCTGGCCTCCAGCGCCGCCTCGGGGTGGCGCGGGTCGGTCGCGCGGGCCACGGCGTCGCGGTCGTCGTCGAGCTCGACCGGCGCCGGCCGCCGGCCCTGGGCGCGCAGGCGGTTGATGAAGGTGTTGCGCAGCACGCGGAGCAGGTAGCCGAGGTCGTCGTCGTGGCGCAGGAAGCGCGGGCGGGCCAGGACCCGGGCGTAGGTCTCCTGGACGAGGTCCTCGGCGTCGTGCGGGTTGCCGCACAGCGCGACCGCGGCCCGGTAGAGCCGATCGACGTGATCGCCGAGGCGTTGGGGATCGAGCGGGCGAGCCCGGCCCTCGTTGGGCATCGACTCGACTGTATCCGCGATGGCCGCAGACGTCGTCACCCTGGTCAACTCACCGTCTTCATGCCTGGGGAGACACCGGCGGGGCGCGATCCTTCCCGATCCCGCGCCATGCCGGAGTAACGTACGCCAATGGAGAACCTCGTCCGCATCGGCGTCGCCGCCTCGGCTCTCGGGGTGAGCGTCGACACGCTGCGCCGCTGGGAGCGCGACGGGCGCATCC
>DASYBY010000292.1:0-19589 GCA_036500525.1 Baekduia sp.
TTGCCGCCGATGCGCAGCGCGCCGGTCGACGTCCGGATCGCCCCGGTCAGCGCCCGCGACGCCGACTGCACGCCGTTGACGTAGAGCCGCAGCGTGGCGCCGTCGTACGTGGCCGCGAGGTGCGTCCACGCGTTCAACGGCGTGCCGGTGGAGCCGCTGAGCCCCATGTCGTCGCTCGTGAACACGTTCGCGTCCGGCTTCCCCGTCCCGTCGCCGGCGTACAGCGCGTAGATCAGGCCGCCCGACTGCTCCTTGAGCATCACCGTCCTCCACAGGCTGCCGACCGCGGTCGGGCGCACCCACGCCTCCATCGTGACGGCCGTCGTGAGGTCGAGCGAGGCGCTGTCGGGGATCGTGACCAGGTCGTTGACGCCGTCGAAGCTCAGCGCGCCGCCGAACTTGCCGGCCGTGCTGCGGGTCGCGCCCCCGCTGACCGTCCCGGCGTTGCCGCTGCCGGAGGCGTCGGCGACCGCCGTCCCCGACGCCTCGTCGAAGCCCCAGGCCCCGACGAGCGCGGGCGGCGCGACCACCAGCGTGACGGCGACCGTCTTGGGCGAGCCGGTCGCGCCGGCGGTCGTCGCCGTGACGGTCACCGTCGCGGTGTAGGTGCCGGCCGCCAGCCCGCTGACGTTCGGCGTCACGGTCAGCGTGGCCGGCGCGGTCGCGGTCGCGGGCGTGACGGACAGCCACGCGACGTCGTCGGACGCGCTCACGCCGAGACTGCCGGTGCCCGTGTTCGTGACGGCCACGGTCTTGGCCGCGGGGCTCGCCCCGCCCTGCGTGGCCGAGAACGACAGCGTCGCCGGAGACAGCGCGAGCACGGGCGGCGGCGGCGGGCTGATCGTCCGCGTGACCGGGATCGCGGCCGGCGAGCCGCCGGCGCCCGCCGCCGTCACGGTGACGGTCGCGGGGTACGTGCCGGCCGCCAGGCCGGAGATCGACGGCGTCGCCGTCAGCGTGCCGCCGTCGGTCCCCGAGGACGGCGTGACGGAGAGCCACGACGCGTCGGCGGAGGCCGTCCAGCCCATCGTCCCGCCGCCGGTGTTGGCGACGGTGAGCGTCTTGGCGGCGGGCGCGGCGCCGCCCTCGGCGGCGCTGAACGCCAGGCTGGCCGGCGTCACGCTCAGCACGGGCGGCAGGATCGGATCGACGGTGAAGGTCACGGGGACCGTCACCGGCGAGCCGCTCGCGCCGGTCGCCGTGATGCTGATGTCCGTCGTGTACGTCCCGGCCGGCAGGCCCGCGATGGCGGGCGTGACCGTCACCGTGCCGTCGTTGGTGCCGGACGCGGGCGCCACGCTCAGCCACGGGGCGGACTCGGACGCGGTCCAGTTGAGCGTCCCGCCGCCGCTGTTGGTGACGGCGAGCGTCTTCGCCGCCGGGCTCGACGAGCCGACGGTGCCGCGGAACGACAGGCTCGCGGGGCTGACCGAGAGCGCGGGCGGCGTCGGCGCGCCGTTCTTGAACACCACCGTGGCCATCAGCCACGGCGTGTTCGCAGCGGTCGAGACGTGCGCGGCCGGCGTCGTGCCGGTGTCGGCGACCGCGTCCTCGACGACGAACTCCATGTCCGACGCCGGCGAGACGTTGACGCGTTCGGTGAAGCTGGGATCGGCGGTCAGCGTGCGGCTCCAGCCGGAGTCGACGTAGAAGCCCATCGCCAGCTGGTTGGCGCCGGTGGTGGCCGCCGTCGCGCCCGAGGTCACGAATCCGGACGAGCCCGCCGTGCCCGTGGCGGTCTTGACCGCGTCGATCGACGCGCTGCCGGCGGCGGAGGAGAGGCCCGTGTACTCGAGCGCGGCGCCGCCGATGTCGGCGGTGCCGGTCGCGGTGATCGTGATCACGGGCCGGGTCCCGGCGCCGGCCGTGATCGGCGCCGTCCACACGCTCAGCTGCGTGTCGTCGGACGCGGTGACGCTGGTCGCGCGCGTGTACGTGTTCCCGGCCGCGTCGGTGACGCCCGAGATCGTCGCCCGGCCCTGGCTCCAGGCGCCGGCCAGCACGACGAGGCGGTTGCCGGCGACGATCGGCGACGCCGGCGTCAACCGCAGGGTCGACGCCGAGGCGCGGCCGGACACGCGCTGCACCAAGGCCGGAGCCTGGCTCGGCGTCACCGCGGCCGAGGCCGCGGATTCGCCGCCGTCGCCGATCGAGTTCGCCGCCTTCACGGTGAACGTGTAGGAGGCGCCGTTGGTCAGGCCGGTCACGAGCGCCGTCGCCGGCGCGGGCGAGCCGGTGACCGTCGTGGCGGTCTGCGCGACGCCGCCGAGGTACGGCGTGACGGTGTACTTCGTGATCGTGCGCCCGCCGTCGCCCGGCGCGGTCCAGCGGACCGTGGCCTGCGCGTTGGACGCCGACGCGCTCACGCCTGTCGGGGTCCCCGGCGCGGTCGGCGCGGTCGGCGTCACCGCGTTCGAGGCGCCGGACAGCGCGCCCGAGCCGCTCGCGTTGACAGCCTGGACCTTGAACGTGTAGCTGGTCTGCGGATCGAGCCCGTTGACGACGACCGACGTCGGCGGCGGGCTGCCCTCGAACGAGACCGCCGTCTGCGGCGCCGAGCCGATGTACGGCGTGACGACGTAGCGCGACGGTGCGCCGCCCGAGACGGGCGCGAGGAAGCTGACGGTGGCCGAGCCGGGCCCGGCCGTGGCCGTCACCAGGCCGACCGGTCCGGGCGGGACCTTCGGCGTGAACACGACGTCGACGGCGTAGTTCTCCGCGTCGTACGTGGACGTCGGGAAGGTCGTCGAGGTCGAGTACTTGTAGACGCCGTTGGAGCCGCCCGCGTTCGCGCTCAGCGCGTGCAGCGGCGGCGCGTCGAGCGGGTTCCAGCCGGTCGGGGTGGGCTGGAAGAAGTAGCCCTCCGACGCCGAGTAGTGGCCGCGCGGCGCGTAGTAGGAGGCGACGTAGGTCGTGCCGGCCGTGATGTTCACCGGTGCCGCGAAGGTCAGCGTCTGCCAGCCGGAGGCGGTCTCGTTGGTGAACGTCCCGCCCGCGAGCAGCGAGCCGCTCGCCGTCCACAGGTTGCCGACGTGGCTGCCCGTGTTCTGCGCGGCCTTGTAGAAGCGGATGCCCGTGATCGTGCCGTCGAGGTCGGACTTGAAGCGGACGCCGATCTCGCTCGCGACGGTGTCGCCCTGATCGACGATGTCAGGCGTGACGTTGGTCCCGAACAGCCCGCAGGGGCAGGTGATGTTGACGGTCGCCCCGGGGCCGGGCGTCTCGAGATTTCCGCTGTCGTCGACGGCGCGCGAGAGGATCGTGGTGGACGGGGTGCCGTGCGCGATCCAGCTGTAGCTCCACGACGTCCTGCCCGTCGCCGGGTGCCAGGTGTCGCCGCCGTCGGTCGAGACCTCGATGCCGGCGACCGTGCCGCCGCTGTCAGAGGCGGTGCCGGAGATCGTGACCCGCGCGCCGTCGGCGACGTTCGCCTGGGGTGCCGGCGAGCCGATCGTCGAGGACGGCGCCGTCTGATCGCTGGACGCCGGCGAGGCGACGAGGCCGCTCATCAGCGTCGTCGGTTGCAGGCCCATGTCGGCGAAGAGGTTCACCGTCGCCTGCTGCATCACCGGGTCGGGCGACGCGCCGGCCGGCGGGCCGGCCGCGCTCCACGCGTTGGTCGTGTCGAGCCCCCACGCCCACTGCACGGTGCCGGCGCCGAACACGAGCGCGCCGCTCGGCGTCTTGTAGAGCGTCATGTTGTGCGTCTGCGTGCTGGGCGTCTGCGTCGTGCTGCCGTAGTCGGTGAAGGACTCGATGCCGCTGACGGTGGTCTCGGAGACCCTGAACGAGCCGGGTGGGCGGAACCCGTTGTCGGCGTCGACGTCCCACTCGTAGCCGAGCGTCTGGCCGCCGGGGGCGAGCGTGCGCGTCTGACCGGAGCTGAGGTTCGCGACCGCCGTGAAGCGCCACAGCCGCAGGTCCTTGTACGCCGCGGGAACCTTGATGTCGCTCGTGCCGGCGTTGACGATGAACAGCTGCCCCGTCAGCGAGTTCTCGGGGCGCCCGCCCTGAGGCGACGCGGCGAAGCGCGGGTCGCGCCAGGTGCCCGTCCACTCGACGGGGTCCATCGCGGCGTCGAAATGCGTGTCCTTGTAGGCGGTGAGCGTCCGGTACGGCGTCGACGTGCCGCCGGCGCTGCTCGCGCTCCAGCGGGTCCGCCAGAACACCTCGTTGCCGCTGAAGAAGGCCTGGCTCACGCCCGCGTTGCGGGCGGCCTCGACGTTGTCGCGCTCCGGCCCCGACCAGTACTCGTCGTGCGCGCTCGAGATCAGCAGCTTGTGCGTGCGCAGGGTCGCCGCGTTGGCGGCGACGTCGGCCTGGCTCGTGTAGCTCACGTCGTAGCCGTTGCGCTCGACGAAGCGGATCATCTGATACTCGGCGTAGAACAGGTAGGAGAAGCCGCTGTCCTGTGCGAACGAGCCGTCGAACGGGCGGTTGTAGGAGACCGAGAACGCGCCCTTGTACGCCTTCGGGTTGCCCGGCGGGCACGGCGTGGTGCACGAGTAGAGGCTGTTGCCGCCGTAGGCGTTGTACGCCTGCCAGGTGGCGTCGGAGGTCTTGATCAGCATCTGCGAGGCGCCCGCGTCGTCGCGCACGACGAACGGGATCTGGCTCGCGGTGCTCGCGCCGTCGCGCTGCAGGCGCGCGACGTACACGCCCGAGACGGCGTCGGCGGGCACCGTCCAGGACGCCGAGACGGCCCAGTTGCCGCAGTCGATCAACCCCGTCGACGCGGTCGTCAGGCACGAGGGCTGGTTCTGCGGGAGCGACGCGCTCGGCCGCATGCCGCCCTGGATCAGCCGCGCGCCGTTGCCCTGGTAGTAGCCCAGGCGGAAGATGTCGATCCGGTAGCCGGAGGCGGTCGTCTTGATCTTGAACTGGACGCTCTGGCCCTTGTTCACGCTCATCGACGTCGCATAGCCCTGGATCGCGGGATCGCCGCCGCCGACGACCTGCCACGTGCTCGGGGCGCTGCCGGGCTTCTCGTTCTCGCACGCGACCGGGTTCGCGCACGCGGCGAGACCGGCTGCCGGCAGCACGGCGAGCACCACGACGGCCGCCGCGAACGCCAGGAGCATCTTGTGGCGCGCTCGGAGCAGGAGCGAACCCGGCCAGGACCTCGTCATGGCTTACACCTCCGGGAGGCCGTCCGGCACTATCCGGAGCGGCTGTGGGCGATCCTCTCCGGTATCGCTCCGGATTCCCAGTAGCCGAAGGTCGAGGTTTCTGTCTTACAGGCCGGTGTCGCGCAACCGCTCGAACAACCGCGCGGTGAACCGCACGTGGTCGAGGTAGTCCTCCACCGATCCGTGCTCGTCCGGCCCGTGCATGTTGCCGTCGGGCCGCAGCGTCCCGGCCGGCGAGACGACCGGCGCGCCGAGGAGGTCGAGGACGATCCGCCCCGGGCCGGCGCCGATCAGCACCGGGTAGACGACCGGCTCGCCGAAGACGTCTCGCGCCGCGGCGATCGTCGCCTGCGCGAACGGTGTGTCCAGCGGCGCCGCGGCGGGCAGGATCGCGCGGCCCGGCGTCACCTCGACATCGCCGAAGCCCTGGGCGACGAGGTGCGCGCGAACGGCGGCCAGCGCGCGCTCGGGCTCCTGGTCGGGGACCAGGCTGAAGCGCAGCGTGACGCTCGCCTCGGCCGGCACCGCGCCGACGCCGTCGGCGCCGACCAGCATCTGGGCGACCGACAGCGAGGGCTCGAAGACGAGACGACGCCGCAGGTCGGCCTCGTCCGCGCTCCAGAACGGATCGACGCCCGCGCGCGTGACCGCCGCCCGCGGGAGCGGGATCTCCGCCGCCGCGGCGGCCTGCTCGGCGGTCGGGACCCGCACGCCCTCGCCGAAGCCCTCGACGACGATCTTCCCGTTGCCATCGGTCAGCGACGCCACCGCGCGCATCAGCTCCAGCGGTGCCGACCGCACCACCGACGCGAACGCCGTGTGCTGGTCGCCGGCCAGCAGCCGGAGGTCGAGCCGGACCTCGAGGTTGCCACGACAACCGAAGCCGATCCCCGGCCGCCCGTCGGCGTCGCGCAGGAAGCTCTCCCACAGGCACGCGTCGCCGCGCAGCTCGCCGGCGTGCGCCGCGAACGCCTCGGCGAGCCCCGGGCTGCCGATCTCCTCCGCCGGGTCGGCGAGCAGGACGATGGTGAACGGCGGCGGGCCGTCGAACGTCGACCGCCACGCCTCGAGCGCATGGATCCGCGCGGTGACGTCGGCCTTGTCGTCGCAGGCGCCGCGCGCCCACACCGCGCCGTCGCGCAGCTCCGCCGCGAACGGCGGCGAGCTCCAGGCCGTCTCGTCGCCCGCGGGCTGCACGTCGTAGTGCGTGTACAACAGCAGGCGCTGATCCCCGGTGCCGCGGAGCGTGGCGACGAGCAGCGGCCCTTGGTCGGGGATCTCGATCCGGCGCACCTCGTCGAACAACGGCGTCAGCCGTTCCTCGATCCAGTCCGCGGCGGCCGCGATCGGCGCGCCCGACCCGGAGACCGACGGGATGCGGCACAGCGCTCGCCAGTCCTCGACGAAGCGCTCGCGCGCCGCGTCGACGTAGGCGCCCGCGCTCACGCGACCGCCCCGCGCGCGACCGGCTCCGGGCTCAAGCTGTAGGGGTAGTCGGTGAGCAGCTCGCCGCCGTCCTCGGTGACCAGCACCAGGTCCTCCAGCCGCACGCCGCCGAAGCCCTGGCGGTAGCACCCCGGCTCGACGGCGATGACGTCGCCGGCCACGAGCACGTCCTCGGTCTGGTCGAGGTGCGGCGACTCGTGGATCTCCAGCCCGACGCCGTGGCCGAGGCTGTGGAAGAACCCCTCCATCAGCACCTCGCCCGGCTTCTTGGTCAGCCGCGTCGGCCGGCCCGCGGCCTCGATCGGCTCGCAGGAGATCCGGTGCAGCTCGCGCACCGCCAGCCCCGGGCGGATCGCCGCGTGCACGGCGTCGATCGACTCCTTGACGATGCGGTGATACAGCGCCAGCTCGTCGTCGATCTCGCCCTTGACGAAGGTCCGCGTGATGTCCGTGTAGCACCCCGACCCGGAGTCCCGCGGGCAGAGGTCGACCGTGACCGGCTCGCCCTCCCGCACCTGGCCGGAGCCCGAGTGGTGGCCGATGCAGGTCTGCGCGCCGTGGGCGACGATGTTGTCGTCCCCGCCGCAGCCGTTGCGCAGGTACGCCAGCTGGACGGCGTGCTTGAGCCGCTCGCAGGTCAGCGGCTCGCCGTCGAGGACCAGGCCGCCGTCGACGACGTCGGCCGCGTGCAGCGCGGCGGCGACCGCGGCGACCCCCGCCTCGGCCGCGGTCTGCGCGCGCCGGATGCCGTCCAGCTGCGGCGCGCTCTTGACCCGCCGCCGCGCCTCGAAGAGCGGGCCGTCGGCCTCGAGCTCCACGCCGCCGGCGCGCAGCCGGTCGGCCAGCTGCAGCGGGAAGGCCGGCGGCACGACCGCGCGGCGCACCCCGAGCCGCTCGCAGGCGCGCAGCGCGACCTCCAGCGTCGCCTCCTCCGGCGCGATCCCGGAGGCGACCAGCTCGTCGAAGCCGAACTCCTCGGGCGCCAGCGCCTGCATGCCGGGGACCTCCGACATGCGCGCGATCTCCAGCGACCGCACGACCGTGAAGCGCTCCTGGCCGCGCTCGATGTACAGGAACGGATCGTGGACCGCATGCGGGATCGCGTTCCGCATGTCGGCCGAGCGGATCGTGTCCGCGTACATCAGGATCGCTGCGGCGCCTTGCTCCATAGTCCATCCTCCGAGTGCAAACTCTGTACGTGGCGTCCACAATAATGGAAGCGTCGATTATCGTCTGGGCATGCACCGACTGAGAAGCGGCAGCCCCTTCGAGCAGCTGGCGTCGTACTCGCGCGCGGCGCGCCACGGCGACATCGTCGCGGTCAGCGGCACCGCGGCGCTCGACGACACGGGCGCGTCGCTGTTCCCCGGCGATCCCGCCGCCCAGACGCGGGAGGCGCTGACCCGCGCGCTCGACGCCGCGGCCGCCCTCGGCGCCCGCCGCGAGGACGTCATCCGCACGCGGATCTATCTGCTGGCCGGCGCCGAGTGGCGCGGAGCGGTCGAGGCGCACGGGGAGCTCTTCCGCGGGGTCGATCCCGCCAACACCACGTTGATGGTCGCCGAGCTGATCCCGAAGGACTGCCTCGTCGAGGTCGAGATCGACGCGATCGCCTCGGGCCCCGTGACGGAGCAGGCGTGAGCGGCGTGATGACGACCTACGACGTCGAGGGCGCCCGCGCCCGGTTCGCGAGCCTGCGCGGCGACGCCGGTCCCGCGTTCTTCGACACGCCCGGCGGCAGCCAGGTGCCCGACGCGGTCCGTGAGGCGATCGCCGCCACGATGCGCGACGCCGCCGCCAACCTCGGCGGCACGTTCGCCGCCAGCCGGCGCGTCGCGCAGATCGTCGCCGACGCCCGCGCCGCCGCCGCGCGCTTCCTCGGCTGCTCGGCCGGCGAGGTGATCTTCGGCCAGAACATGACCACCATCAACTTCGCGCTGTCGCGGGTGATGGCGCGCGAGCTGCGGGCCGGCGACGAGATCGTCGTCACGCGCCTGGACCACGACGCCTCGGTGTCCCCGTGGATCGCGATCGCCGAGGACGTCGGCGCCACCGTGCGCACCGTCGAGATCGACGAGGCGACCTGCACGCTGGACTGGGACGACCTCGAGGCCAAGGTCGGCGGGCGCACCCGCGTCGTCGCCTTCTCGTGGGCGGCCAACTCGGTGGGTACCGTCATCGACGCCGCCCGCGTCTGCCGCCTGGCCCACGCCGCCGGCGCGCTGGCGTGGATCGACGCCACGCACTACGCCGCGCACCGGCCGGTCGACGTGCGCGCGATCGACGCCGACGTGCTCGTCTGCTCTCCGTACAAGTTCTGTGGCCCTCACATGGGTCTCGCGTACGCGCGCGCGGACGTGGCTCAGACCTGGCGGCCCTACAAGGTCCGCCCCGCGCCGACCGAGCCCGCCGGCTCGCGCTTCGAGACCGGCACGCAGCCCTATGAGCAGCTCGCCGGCTTCGTCGAGGCCATCGACTACTGGGAGACGGTCGACGCGAGCGGCGCCGGACACGCCTGGGCCCGCGCGCTCGGCGACCGCTTCCTCGCCGGCCTCCCCGCGAGCGTCCGGCTCATCGGCACGCCGGCGTCGGACGACCGCGTCCCGACGTTCCTGCTCGGCTTCGGCGACCGCGACGCCGCCCCGGTCAGCGACGCGCTCGCCGGCCGCGGCTTCAACGTGACGGCCAGCGAGAGCTTCTACTGCCTCGGGCTGCGCGACCTCATCGGCTCGCGCAAGGCCGTCCGCGTCGGGCTCTTCCACTACACGACGGCGGCCGAGGTCGACGGGCTGCTCGCCGCGCTCGCCGACCTCGCCCGCTGACGCGCCTACGTCGCCGCCGGCGCCGATCGTTCCGTCAGCGGGACGATCGGCGCGCCGGGACGGTTGAGCCAGCAGGCCGAGACGCGCTCGTCGGCGACCGCCACCAGCGGCGGCTCGTCGACGCGACAGCGGTCCATCGCGTAGGGACAGCGCGGGTGGAAGCGGCAGCCGGTCGGCGGGTTGGCCGGGTCGGGGACCTCGCCGGGCAGCGCCGCCGGCAGCGTGCCGGTGCCGTCGACCTTCGGGACCGCGCCGATCAGCGCCTCGCTGTACGGGTGCAGCGGCTGGTTCCAGACCTCGCCGGTCTTCCCGCTCTCGACGATCACGCCGAGGTACATCACCGACACGACGTCGGCCACCTGGCGCACGATCGCCAGGTCGTGCGAGATCAGCAGCATGCCGATGTCGAGGTCGCGCGCGAGGCCGACGAGCAGGTTGGCGATCTGCGCCTGGGCCGAGGCGTCGAGCGACGACAGCGGCTCGTCGAGCACGATCGCCGACGGCTCGGCTGCCAGCGCGCGGGCGATCGCGATCCGCTGACGCTGACCGCCGCTGAACTCGTGCGGGAAGCGGTCGGCCGCGTCGGCGGCCATGCCGACCTGGGACAGCAGCTCGGCGACGCGGGCGTCGCGCGCCGCCGGTGAGGCGACCAGGCCCAGGATCGTCAGCCCGTCGGCGATCTGGACGCCGATGCGCCGGCGCGGGTTCAGCGAGGAGTACGGGTCCTGGAAGACGAGCTGCAGCTTCGCCTCGCGGCGCGGCCGCGCACGGCGGGTCAGCGGCGTCAGCGTCTCGCCGTCGAAGCGCACGGCGCCGCCCGTGGGCGCGACGAGCCCGACGGCCGCACGCGCCAGCGTCGACTTGCCGCAGCCGCTCTCACCGACGAGGCCGACGACCTGGCCGCGCTCGAGGCTCAGCGTCGCGCCCGCGACGGCGCGGACCGACGAGCGGCCGCGGCGCGTGTACTCCACCTCGACGGCATCGAGCTCCAGCAGGCTCATCGCACGACCTCGGCGCGGGTGGCGGGCAGGGGATCGACCGGGCAGGCGAACTCGCGCCCGTCGGCGGCCGTGACGAACGAGGGCACCTCGGTGCGGCAGGAATCCTGTGCGAACCGGCAGCGCGGGTGGAACTTGCAGCCGGAGATGACGTCGTTCGCGCTCGGCGGCGCGCCCGCGATCGTCAGCAGCGGCGTGTCGGCCGGCGCCTCGGGGTGCGGCAGCGCGTCGAGCAGGCCCGCCGTGTACGGGTGGCGCGGCGCCCGCAGGATGTCGCGCTTGACGCCCGTCTCGATGACGCGGCCCGCGTACATGACCGAGATCCGGTCGGCGATCGCCGAGAGCACGCCGAGGTCGTGGGTGATCATCAACACCGACAGCCCCGTCTCGCGGCGCAGCCGGTCGAGCAGGCGGACGATGCCCGCCTGCACGGTGACGTCGAGCGCCGTGGTCGGCTCGTCGGCGATCAGGATCTTCGGCTTGCACACCAGCGCCACGGCGATCGCCAGGCGCTGGCGCATCCCGCCCGAGAACTGGTGCGGGTAGGCGCGCAGGCAGCCCTCGGGGTCGGGCATGCGGACCTCTTCGAGCAGCTCGATCGCCCGCCGGCGCGCCTCGGCCTTCTTCATCTTGGTGTGGAACCGCAGGTGCTCGGTCAGCGCGCGGCCGATCGTCACCATCGGGTGCAGCGACGTCATCGGGTCCTGGAAGACCATGCCGATCTGCGCGCCGCGGACGTCGCGCAGCGCGCGGCCCTGCAGCGCCAGCAGATCCTGGCCGCCGAACATCGCGCGGCCTTCGACGACCGCGCCCGCAGGCAGCAGCCCGAGGAGCGACAACATGGACAACGTCTTGCCGCTGCCCGATTCGCCCGCGACGCCGAGGATCTCGCCCTCCCTGAGGGTGAAGTCGGCGCCGTCGACGACGGTCACCCTCCCGCGCCGGCCCTGCAGCTGGACGCGCAGGCCCTCGACCTCGAGGATCGGCGTCACGGCTTCGGCTCCCGGGTGGTGATCCGCCGCGGATCCAGGGCGTCGCGCAGGCTGTCGCCGAGGAAGTTGAAGGCGAGCACGATCGAGAAGATCGCCAGGCCGGGGAACGTGCTCATCCACCAGTTCTGGAAGTACTGCGTGCCGGTCGACACCATCGACCCCCACTCCGCGGTCGGCGGCTGCGCGCCGAGGCCGAGGAACGACAGGCCCGAGAGCAGCAGCACCGCGTTGCCCAGGTCGACCGCCGCGTAGACGACGACCGGCCCGAAGACGTTGGGCATCACGTCGGTGAACAGCGCCCGCCGCGACGACGCGCCGAGCAGGCGCGACGCGTTGACGTAGTCGGAGTCACGCGTGGAGAGCACCTGGCCGCGCACGACGCGGGCATAGGCCGGCCACTGCACGATCACCAGCGCGATGACCGCGTTGCGCAGGCTCGGCCCGAGCACCGCGGTGACGACCATCGCGAGCACGATCGCCGGGAAGGCGAACACGAGGTCGGTGACGCGCATGATCACGCTGTCCAGCCATCCGCCGGCGTAGCCGGCGACGGCCCCGAGCAGCGACCCGATGACCAGCGAGAGCGCGACCAGCAACATGCTCAGGGGCAGCGTCACGCGTGCGCCGTAGAGCACGCGGCTCAGTACGTCGCGGCCGAGCTCGTCGGTGCCGAACAGGTGCGACGAGCTCGGCGCGCCGAACAGCACGGTCCCGGTGGCGAGCGGGTCGGACGGCGCGATCAGCGGCGCGACGACCGCGATGAGCAGCCAGCCGGCGACGATCGTCGCGCCGACGACGCCCAGCGGGCGGCGCAGCGCCTTGGTGACGCGGGGACGGCGGAAGCGCAGGCTGCGCTCGACCGCGAGGGTCGTGCTCATGTGACGCGGATCCGGGGGTCGATAATGCCGTAGAGGACGTCCACGATGAAGTTCACCGTGATGTAGACGATGGCGACGAAGATGCTCACGCCCATGATCGCCGGGAGGTCGAGCTGCGTGGCGGCGCGGTAGCCGTACTGGCCGATCCCCGGCCAGGAGAAGATGCTCTCGACGAGCACCGCACCGGTCATGACGCTGGCGAACGCGAGCCCGATCACGGTGATGATCGCGGGCATCGCGGCGCGCAGGACGTGGCGCAGGATGATCGTGTGCTCGGGCAGGCCCTTGGCGCGCGTGGCGCGGATGTAGTCCTGGTCGAGCACGTCGAGCACCGCCGAGCGGGTGTAGCGCATGAGCAGTCCCATGCTGTAGGCCGCGAGGACGATCGCCGGCAGGAAGAGGTGCTCGAGCGCGTTCCAGAAGGTCGAGAGCTGCCCGGCCAGCAGCGCGTCGAGCGTGTACATCCCGGTGACGTGCGGCGGCGCGGCGACGGCCGGGTCCAGCCGGTCTCCGCCGGGCGCGATGCCCAGCTTGAAGAACACGAGGTACAACGAGATCAGGGCGAGCCAGAACGTCGGCACCGACACGCCGCCCAGCGAGAAGATCCGCAGCACGTAGTCGGTGGACTTGTCGCGGCGCAGCGCGGCGATCAGCCCGAAGCCGAGCCCGAACACCCCGGCGATGAAGATCGCCAGCAGCGCCAGCTCGGCCGTGGCGGGGATGAACTGCCCGAGGTCGTGCGTGACGGAGTTGTGGGTCTGCTGGGACTGCCCGAGGTCGCCGTGCACGAGGTGCCAGAGGTAGAGCGCGTACTGCTCCGGCACCGGCTTGTCGAGGCCGTAGTGCTCGTTGAACGTGGCGATCTGCGCCGGCGTCGGGTTCTGGCCCAGCTGCGCGAGGGCCGGGTTGCCCGGGACCAGCTGGGTGAGGACGAACGCGACCAGCGTGATCCCGAGGCTCAGGAACACCAGGGCGACGAGGCGGCGCCCGAGGAACCGGGCGAGCCCGCGGGACGGCAGCTTGCGCTGCCGCCCGACGGGGAGGACTGCCGGTGCTTCGGGACCTGCGGTGAGCTCGGACACGGGGCGGACGGACCTACTTGGCGGCGACCGCCGAGATGTCCAGCGTCCAGACGGGGTTGAGCACGACACCGGTCAGGTTGCTCGAGCCCACGATGGCCTGGGCGGGCTGGATCAGGGGGATCCACGGGCTCTGGACGTTCATCTTCTGCTGGATCTGCGTGAACAGGTCCTTGCGGACGGCGTCGTCGGAGGTCGAGCCGGCCTGCTTGGCCAGTTCCTCGATCGCCGGGTCGGCGCCGGTCTTCCAGTTCATGCGGGCCGCGACCGAGCCGCCGGGCGCGAACACGAGGTAGTCGTTGGGGTCGGCGTAGTCGGGGCCCCAGTAGGACTGCGCCATCTGGTCCTTGCCGTCGGCGTACTTGGGCAGGAACGTGGCGACCGGCTCGGCGATCAGCTTCACCTTGATGCCGATCGCGCCGAGGTCGGCCGCGACGCGCTGGGCGAGCGTGGCGAACTGCAGGCCGTTGACCGAGATGTCGCTCGGGTAGTTGAGCTCGATCGACGGGTCCTTGATCCCGGACTCGGCGACCAGCTGCTTGGCCTTGTTGACGTCGCCCTTGAACGCCTGGTCGGTGGGCAGCCCGCCGAGGAACTGGATCGGGATGATGCCCGCGGCCTGGACGGCGCCCGTGCCGGCCGTGGCGACCATGCCGGCGTAGTTGATGCCGTTGCGGATCGCCTCCTGGATCTTCGGATTCGCCGTCACGGGAGAGATCTTCGGATCCTGGTTGGTCTGCAGCGTGAAAAGGTTCGGCGAGGCGCTGGTCTCGACCTGGAGCTTGGAGTTGGGCTTGACGCTGGTCGCCTGCTGCGCGGAGAGGTCGAGCGCGATCTCGTTGGTGCCGCGCTGGACGTTCAGCAGCTGCGTCGGCGCCTGCATGTTGCGCAGGACGACGTCCTCGAAGGCCGGCTTGGTGCCCCAGTACTTGGGGTTGACCGCGAGCGTGATCTTGTCGTTGGTGGTGAACGACTTCAGGATGTAGGGGCCGCTGCCCGCCGAGTTGGCGTTCAGGAACTTCTCGGCCTTGTCGAGCTTGGCGGCGTTGGCGCTGTCGTCGCCGCCGTGCGCCTTGACGACGGTGGAGTTGACGATGCCGAGCGCCGGCGAGGTGACGATCGACGGGATCGCCGGGTTCGGCGTCTTGGACTTCAGGACGACGGTGCTCTTGTCGGGCGCGGTCGTCGTCACGCCGGCGAGCAGGAAGCCCGGCGAGTCGTTGAGGTTGACGAGGCGGTTGAAGGAGAAGACCACGTCCTTGGACGTGAGCGGCGTGCCGTCGGAGAACACGACGTCGGTGCGCAGCTTGAAGGTGTAGGTGGTGGCGTCCTTGGACGCGGTGACCGACGTGGCGAGCGACGGCTCCGGCGTCGTCTCGGCGCCCTTGGAGGACATGAGCGTGTCGTAGGTGGCCTTGTTGGCCATCAGCGCCGTCGGCTGCAGGTCACGCTGAGGATCCAGCGTCTTGGCGATGAACGACGTGTCGATGATGAGCGTCCCCGTGGCGCCGCCCCCGCCGGTGGCGGGCGACCCGTCGGAGCCGCCGCCGGGGGCGGGCGTGGAGCTCCCGCCACCGCAGCCGGCGGCGATCAGACCGAGCGCGGCGGCGAAAGCGGTGATCGCCGCGGCTCGGGCCGACGGGCGCGTTGACAGATGCATGATGGCTCCTCCTGGTGGCGACGACGACGTCGTCCGTCCGTCCTGCCGTGCAGTATCCTCAAGGACAATCGTGACGATACTGTACGAAAATGGGCCTGTCCAACCGGCGGCCGGCGAGAGCTTCCTCGTCGTGGCGGTCGGGGACTCGATCACCGCGGGCAATCCGGACTGGGATCCGGACCCCGTCGCCCGGGAGCGTGAGGGCGGGTTCGACCCGCAGAGCCAGTATCTCTTCTGGGCCGCGAAGCGCAACCCGGGCATGGAGTTCCGCAACTGCGGCGTCGGCGGCGAGCGCTGCGACGAGATCGCTGCGCGGCTCGAGGTCAACCTCGCCGGCGCCGACGTCCTCGTCGTGCAGGGCGGCATCAACGACATCGTCCAGAAGCGCCCGCTCGAGCCGGCCGTCGAGCAGCTGCGCACGATGGTGCGCCGCGGCCTCGAGCTCGGTCTCCCGGTCGTGATGCCCGACGTGCTGCCCTGGAACAAGGGCTGGCCCGACAACGAGCCGACCATCCGCGAGCTCAATGTCCTGCTGCGCGCGATGGCCGCCGAGGAGGGCATTCCGGTGCTGGCGTTCCACGACGCGCTGGAGGATCCGGACAACCCGGGCCGGATGCGCCAGGAGTGGACCAACGACGGCAACCACCCCAACGTGGCCGGTCACCGAGTGCTCGGCGAGCTGGCGTTCCGCCTGCCGGAGCGTCGGCGCTAAGTGGCGTGGGCGGTCTTCCGTCCAGTATATTGGCCGCAATGTCCAAGTCACTGCACGCGATCGACCCCCCGAACACGGTGGACGTCGCAGTGGTCGGCGCCGGGATCACGGGCCTCTCGGTCGCGTGGCACCTCGCCCAGCGGGGCCTGAGCGTCACCGCGTTCGACAGGACGGGCATCGGGTCAGGCGCGACGGCGATCCAGCCGGGCGGCGTGCGCCAGCAGTGGGGCACGGAGGTCGCGTGCCGGATGGCGCTGGAGGCGTTCGCGTTCTACCGCGAGATCGGCGAGCGGCTCTCCCCCGCCGTCGACCCGCAGCTGACCGCCTGCGGCTACCTGTTCGTCGCCGAGAGCGAGCGCGAGCTGACCGAGCAGCGCGAGCGGCTCGCGGTCCAGCACCGGCTCGGCATCCCGTCGCGTGAGGTCACGGCCGCCGAGGCGGGCGCGCTCGTCGAGGGGCTCGCTCCCGAGCCGCTCGCCGGCGGCGTGTGGTGCGACGAGGACGGCTACTTCGACAAGCCGCTGGCGGTCGTCGGCGCGTTCGCCGACGCGGCGGCGCGCGAGGGCGCCACGTACGTCGACCAGGCCGTCGACGAGATCGTGAGCGACGGCGACGGCTGGCGCCTGGTGCTCCGCAGCGGGGCGACCGTGAGCGCCGGCGCGGTCGTCGTCGCCGCGGCGTGGGACAGCCCCGCGCTGCTGGCGCCGCTCGGCGTCGACCTGCCGATCGCCAAGGAACCCAAGTACCTGTTCTACAGCGACCCGATCCGCGAGCGGCTGCTCGAGCCGCTGGTGATCTCCCACGAGCGCCACTTCGCCGCCAAGCAGCTCGCCGACGGCTCGGTCCTGGCCAGCGACCTCGCCGCCGGCACCCGGCCCGAGGAGGCCAAGGCGCTCTGGCACTCCAACGTCCGCCGGGCGATCACCACCCTGCTGCCGATCCTCGAGTACGTGTCGTTCCCGGTCCTCGTCGAGGGCTTCTACGACACGACGCCCGACCACCAGCCGGTGCTCGGCGCGCTCGACGGCCACGACAACCTCTTCATCGCCGCCGGCCTCAACGGCCGCGGGCTGATGATGGCGCCGACGATCGGCCGGGTCATCGCCGACCGGATCGTCAGCGGAACGGAGGAGGAGGCGATGCTGCCGCTGGCGGCCTCGCGCTTCGCCGGCGGGACGCTGACGCCGGAGAGACAGGTCGTCTAGCGGCCTCGTCTGGGGGTATGTTGTCGCCGTGTCGTCGGACGCCCACTCCTCTCCCGCGCCGGAGCCGATGAGCCAGCAGGCCTTCGTCGGCGCGCAGCTGCGAGCGCTCAGGGGCTCTCGCCGGCGGTCGCTCGGCGACGTCGCCAAGGGCACGGGGATCTCCGCGTCGTTCCTGTCGCTCGTCGAGAACGGGCGCAGCGACATCACGATCGGCCGCCTGACGCGGCTCGTCGACTACTACGGCATCTCGATCAGCGACCTGCTTCCGGCGCCCGGCACCGCCGACCCCGACGTCGTGCGCGCCGACGAGACGCGGCAGCTGCACTCCCCCGACGAGGGCACGACGATCTTCCTGCTCTCGTCCGGCACGGGCCGCACGATGCTGCCGATGCTGCTCGAGCTCGACGCCGGCGCGAGCCTCGCCGAGCGCGGCAACCACCCCGGCGAGGAGTTCGTCCACGTGCTCGCCGGGACGCTCGTGCTGGAGGTCGACTCCTCCGAGCCGTGCGAGCTGCGCGCCGGCGACAGCGCGTACTACCGCGCCGACCGCTCGCACCTCTTCCGCAACGGCAGCGCCGACGAGCCGCTGCGGCTCATCTGCATCGACTCGCCGCCGCCGCTGTAGTTTCGCGCGCGAGTCGGCGCAACAGCGCCGGCATCCCACCCGCTCGGTGGGTATCGCGATGGCGCGCGGGGGCACCGCCGTCCTCGAGCAGGCGGGCGACGCCTTCGAGCGCGTCCTCGCTCCCGTGCCCGCGCGCGTAAGGCATCAGCCAGGCGAGCATGCCGGCGACGACCTCGGGGACCGGTGTGAGCGTTCCGCGGTGCAGGATGCGACCCGCGACGCCATCGCGGAGGGCGAGGAACGCCGACTCGGCGAGCAGCTCGGTCGGCGTCGGTGGCACCGGTGGCGGCGCGCCGTCCTCGATCGCCGAGGTGAGCGCCTGGACCAGCGCCGCCAGCGCGCCGACGGCGTCGAGCGAGCTCTGGCTGTCCATCCCGCGCAGCTCGACCGTGCCCAGCGCCGGGCGCAGCCGGACGTCCCACCAGACCAGGCCGTCGTCGGCGATGGCGAACGCGTTCCGGTAGGCGTCGAGCGCGGCCAGGTAGTCGGCGAAGTCGTGGAAGGCGCGCGGGATGCCGTGGCGCGGGTAGGCGCGCACGAGCGCGCTGCGGGCGCTGGCCAGGCCCGAGTCGGTCCCGAACCAGTAGGGCGAGCTGGCGGCCAGGGCGGTGAACAGCGGCAGGTGCTCGCGCAGGCCGTTGAGGATCCGGACCGCGGCGTCGCCGTCGGCGGCGCCGACGTGGACGTGCAGCGCGCTCTCGGGCGTGCGCTGGACGAGCCCGCGCAGCGTGCGGCCGACCTCGTCGTAGCGGCGGCCGGAGAGGATCTCGGCATCACCGTGCCGGCCGTCGGGATGGACGCCGGCACCGAGCACCGTCGCGCCCGCGGCGGCGGCCGCGGCGCGGAGGCCGGCGATCGCGGCCACGGCCTCGTGCACGTCGCCGCACGGTGGGGAGCGCAGTTCGATCTGCGCTGCGTAGAGGTCGTGGCCCGCGCTGGCCGGGGCGACGGCCATGCGCTCGAGGACGCGCTCGCTGCTGGGCTGCAGCGCGAGGGTCACGGGGTCGACGAGGAGCAGCTCCTCCTCGATCCCGATCATGCCGGGGCGTCCACCCACTTCTCCTCGCGTGCGTAGAACGGGCGCCCGACCCGCGCCTCGAAGCGCACGTAGGCGTCCATCCGCACGCCGTCGACCTCGCGCCGGATCTCGTTGATCATCGCCGCCAGGACGTCGAGCGACATCACGTCGAAGAGCAGGAACCACACGAACTCCAGCGTCGCCGGCGGGCCGACGTTCAGCAGGTCGTCGGTCAACGACCCCACGACCTCCGCGCCCAGCTCCTCCCACGCGGCGAGCATCCGCGTGAAGCCCGGCAGGAACTGCTCCGACTTCTCTTCCTCCGAGAGGCCGAACCACCGCTCCAACGGCGCGCCCATCATGACCACCCGGTACGGGTGCGGAATCGGCGTGACATCCGCCATCTGGCTGCCTCCTGTCGAGATCGACCCCCGACCGCCATCCAGCCACGGCCGCGAGCCGTGCAGAATACTGGACAGAACCGCGAGTGTCCGGCGGCATTGCCGCTCGCGAGCCGCGGCGCCGCCGGCATCATCCGAAACGGAGGATGCGTTGACGCGCGGCGGCCGGGTACCGTCACGCCATGCTGCTGCTGCCCCTGAGACGCGCGCCGATGATGCTCGGCGGCGTCGGCTTCCAGTCCGGACTGGACCAGGTGCAGCGCGAGCGGGTCGCGGCGCGGCGACAGGCCGCACAGGCGGCCCAGCAAGCGGCGGCGGGCAAGACCGACGTGGTCGCACAGCTCAAGGACCTGATGGCGCTCCAGGAAGCCGGCGTGCTGTCGCCGGACGAGTTCCAGTTGGCCAAGCGCAAGATCCTGGCCGGCTGAGCCGATTGCGATGACCCTGGCACCCGTACAGCTCCTCGTCGTCAGCTTCGACCGGCCCGACTTCGACGGCGACGTGCTCGCCGAGCTCAAGCGCCTGCGCGAGAGCGACGTCGTCCGCGTGATCGACCTGGTGGTCGTCCACAAGGATGCCGACGGCGCCGTCCAGCGCTTGCGCCACTCCGACCTGACCGAGGCC
>DASYBY010000293.1:0-3297 GCA_036500525.1 Baekduia sp.
GAGCGCGCCGCCGTACTGGCGCAGCACGGTGTTCGCCGCGGCGGCCATGCCGGCGAGCCGATGCGGGACCGCGTGGATCGCCGCGACCGCCACCGCGCTGAGCATGAACGCGTCGGCGACGCCCAGCACGCCCAGCCGCCATGCGGCACCGCCGAACGACGTGTCGGCCTCCATGCCGGTCAGCAGGAACATCGCCAGCGAGCCGAGCGCCAGGCCGAAGGCGAGCAGCGCGATCGGCGTCCACCGCGCCATCAGCCGCCCGACGAGCGGGTTGACCAGTGCGGTCACGCCGTTGATGAACAACAACCGCACGCCGATCTCCAACGGGGAGAGATGCTGCGCGGCACCGAAGAACAGGCTCAACAGGAAGATCGCCCCGACGAGCGCGAACAGGGCGGCCAGCGCCGAGAACCCCGACGCGCTGAACGCCGGCGACCGGAACAACGACAAGTTGACGATCGGCGAGCTGGAGCGCGCCTCGACGCGCACGAACACGACGAGCGCCACGGCGCCCACGGCCAGCCCGACGACGGCATCGACCGACCCCCAGCCCGACTGCCCGCCCTCGATCACGCCGAAGATGCTCGCCGCGATGGCGATCGTCGCCGTGATCTGCCCCGGCCAGTCCAGGTGGCGGCCCTCGGGCGCCGAGGACTCCGGCAGCCGCGCCGCCGCGAGCGCGCCCGCGAGCAACGCCAACACGATGATCGGCACGAAGATCCAGCCCCAGCCCGCGTGCTCGAGGATCACACCCGAGACCAGCGGCCCGATCGCGAGGCCGAGCACCAGCCCGGTCGCCCACAGCGCCACGTACCGCGCCCGGGCGCGCAGGTCGGGCACCGCGTGCGCGATCAGCGCGAGCGTCGTCGGCAGCAGCAGTCCGGCGCCCGCACCGGTGACGGCCTGCCCGGCCCACAACAGGTGCAGCGCGCCCGCGCCGTCGCGGGTCCCCGCCAGCGCGGCGATCGTCGCGCCGAGCACGGTCAGCGCCATGCCGAGCAGGTACACGCGCCGGCGGCCGTGCAGATCGCCGAAGACGCCGGCCGAGAGGATCGTCGCCGCCATCGGGATGATGTAGCTGTCGCTGATCCACTGCAGGTCGGCGGTCGAGGCGCCGGTCGCGCTCCCGATCGTCGTCAGCGAGACGCTCACCGCCGTGATCGGCACGTAGGTCACGAAGACGCCGAGCACCGCGAGCGCGATCGTCAGCGCGACGGTCCGCCCTCCCCCGCGCTGCTCCGGGAGCTCCCCCACCACGGCCGTCGTCGTCATGGGTTCCAAATTATCATAACGTTGAGATTCTTCACGGTGCTAGATTTCTGGCCCATGCCGACCGACGACCCCCGCGGCGACCGGATCGACTCGATGCTCGCGTTCATCGACGAGATCCAGCCCGGGCGCGACCTCACCACCAAGGCCGTCGCGTGGCGTCTGCGGCGCGCCGCCCACCACCTCGACACCGAGATCCGCCGGCGGCTGGCCGCCCAGGGCGTCGAGCTCTGGGAGATCGAGATCCTCTGCGCGCTGCTGCGCCGCGACGGCACGCTGACGATGGGCGAGCTGCTCGACGTCGCGCAGCTGACCTCCGGCGCGATCACCAACCGCATCGCGCGGCTGGAGCACGAGGGCTACGTGCGGCGCGACGTCAACCCGGGCGACCGCCGCCAGGTCGTGGTGACGCTCACGCCCAAGGGAAACGACCGCGCGTGGGCGGTCATCGAGGCCAACAACAACGCCGAGCAGGAGATCTTCGCCGGGATCGACCCCGGCCTCCAGCAGCGGCTGTCGGTCGACCTCCGCGAGCTGCTGCTGGCGACCGAGGGTCCCGACCCCGCGGGCTGAGCGCCGCTCAGCGCGGCACGAACGCGAGCACGCGCGCCGGGCTACCGGTGCCGTCGACGAGCTTCAGCGGCGCGACGACGATCAGCGCGCCGGTGGCCGGCAGGCGCTCGACGTTGGCCAGCTGCGTCAGGCCGTAGCGGCCCGCGCCGAGCAGGAACGTGTGGACCGGGAAGCCGGGGTCGAAGCCGCCCGCGGCGCCCGCGTCGATCCCGACCGTCTCCACGCCGAAGCCCACGACGCCGGGGTGCTCGGCCAGCCAGCGCGAAGCCTCGACGTCAGGCCCCGGCGTGACCGGGCCGTCGGGGCCGGCGTTGAGGAACGCGGCCTCGTCGGCGGCGCGGGCGCCCCAGCCGGTGCGGAAGACGATCCACGTGCCGGGCGCGATCGTGCCGTGCTCGGCCTCGAAGCCGTCGAGGTCGGCCACGGTCAGCAGGTAGCCGGGATCGGCGGCGACCTCGGCGCTGCGGTCGATGACCGCGACGGGACCGACGAGCCGCGCCGGCGGGACCGAGGCGACGTCCTCCCCGTCGCGCCCCGTGATCCAGTGCACGGGCGCGTCAAAGTGGGTGCCGGTGTGCTCGCCCAGCTCCAGGACGTCCCAGGCCCACGCGGGTCCGTCGTCGTCGTAGCGGCTGAGCCGGCGGCGCGAGAGGTGCGGCGTGTTGGCGAACGGCTCGGGCAGCACGAGCACCGGGGTGCTCTCGCTGAGCGGCTGGGTGAGGTCGACGACCTCGACGGAGCCGTCGGCCAGGCCGGCGACGAGATCAGAGATGCTGGATGTAGGCATCGGTGCTCCTCAGTGATGTGGGACGGTGAGCGACGGGGGTTCAGCCGGCGCGGAAGGCCTCTTCGAGCCAGGCGGCGCAGACGTTCGGGTTGACCTTGGCGTCGACGACCAGCGGCACGGACCGCTCGTCGCGAACCCAGTCGGCCACGGCGGCGAGATCGGCGGTCGCGCGGACCGTGACGGCCTCGGCGCCGGCGGCGCGGGCGATCGCGGCCAGGTCGGCGTCGGGGAACTGGGCGCGCGACACGTCCTCGCCCAGCGTGCGGAAGTGATGGACCTCGGCGCCGTAGGCGGCGTCGTCGTAGACCACCACGAGCAGCCGCAGGCCGAGCCGCGCCGCGGTCTCCAGCTCGGCCAGAGCGAGGAACGCGCCGCCGTCGCCGAGCACGGCGACCGTGATGCGCTCGGGCCGCGCGACCGCCGCGCCGATCCCGCAGCCGAGGCCGAGCCCAACGGCCTGGAACGCGTTGGCGAAGACCCACGAGCGGGCGTCCGGGACGTCGAGGTACATCGACGGGTAGCCGAGGAAGTGCCCGGAGTCGACGGCGATCGTGACGTCGCGGGGCAGGACGGCGCGCAGGCCGAGGCTCAGCGTGCGCGGGTCGATCCAGGCGTCGGTGCCCTCGTCGTCGTAGGGCTCGTCGCACCAGCGGCGGGTGGCGATCGCG
>DASYBY010000294.1:0-7909 GCA_036500525.1 Baekduia sp.
CGGCTCGGTGGTCGACATGAAGTCCTGCAACAGCGCGACGAACCGCTCGGGGTCGTCGTTGAAGGGGAAGTGCCCCGCGCCCGGGAAGGTCTCCAGGCGGCTGTTGGGCATCAGCGCGTGCGCGTCGCGGCCGTGCTGCACCGGGATCATGCGGTCGCGCTCGCCCCAGACGATCAGCGACGGCACGTGCTCGGACAGGTACAGGCGGTCGGAGGCGTCGACGCGCTGGCCGGCCGGGTCGATCACCGAACGCGCGGTGTGGAGGAACGCGCGCCGCGCGTCGCCGTCGCCGAGGGACTCGAAGCCCTCGGCGAGGCCGCGGACGTCGGCGCTGGCGTGCACCCCGACGCGGCCGAGGACCGACCCGAGCGCCGCCCCGGCGCCGCGCAGCGGCGAGGACGCCAGCAGCGGCAGCACGTACTCGGCGCCGGGCAGCGTCGCGGCGCGCAGCACGAGGCTGACCTCGCCGCCGAGCCCGCCGGAGTCGACGAGCACCAGCCGCTCGATCCGCTCGGGGAACTGGTAGGCGAACTGCATCGCGACGCCGCCGCCGAGCGAGTGCCCGACGACCGTCGCGCGCGGGATCTCCAGCGCCACGAGCAGGTCGCGGATGCCGCTGGCGTAGGCGCCGAGCGAGTAGTCGCCGCGGGGCTTGGCCGACGTCCCGTGGCCCAGCAGGTCGGGGGCGATGACCGTGTAGCGCTCGGCCAGCGCCGGCATGATCGCGCGCCAGGTGCGGGAGCTGGACGTGATGCCGTGGATGAGGACCACGACCGGCCCGTCCCCCACGCGACGGTAGGTGACGGGATGGCCGTGAAGCTCGATCTGCTGCGAGGAGGAGTCGGTCATCGCGCCCGCTGGGCAACATACCCCGCGGGCTCGTCGGGCAGCCCTACGGCGCCGTGATCTGCGCGGTCTCCCCCGGGAAGACGTCGGCGCCGCCCGCGAAGTCGAGGCTGACGCGGTAGACGTCGGCGGGCGTGGCCGCCTCGATCGCGTAGGAGGCGCCGTCGGCGCTGACGTCGGCCGTGGCCAGCGGATCCTGCGACCAGCGGTCGAGGCAGCCGGCGGGCGTGTCGACGGTCGAGGGCGTGACCAGGCCGCCGGAGACGACGTGCTCGCACACGCGCTGGATGCGGCGCTCCAGCTTGACCTTGCGGCCGGGCTGGGCCGGGCTGATCGTGCCGGTGATGCGCAGGGTGCCGTCGGGCAGACGCTGCGGCACCGCCGTCATGCGGACGAAGGTCTGCAGCAGGAGCGCGTCGGGCGTCTGCACGCCGACCGTGCCGGCGCCGGGCCGCGAGGCGGCGCCGAGGCTCATGCGCGGGACCGGCGTGCCGGGCACGACGATCGTCGCGGTGCCGTCGGCGCCGGTGGTGCCGGTCGCCGCGGTGGGCAGGAGCGGGCCGGGCTCGGCGGCGGTGAGCCGGGCGGTGAGCAGCTCGATAGGCAGGCCCGCGACGGGGTCGGTCCCGACCTGCGCGCTCTGCGTGACGCGGCGGCGCGTCGCCGTGACGGTCGCGGTCGGCGGCGTGTCGGTGAACGCCGGCTGCGGGTCGGCGGTGAGCGCCAGCTCGGTGGGCAGCGTGCGCGGAGCGCCGCTGAACGGATCGTCGCCGGAGACCACGAGGCAGGGCGCGAGGCCGGCGGCGCCGCCGCAGTCGTAGGACGGCCCGGCGGGCTGCTCGACGTAGTACTGGTGGTCGCGGTCGCGGGCGAACGGGCCGACCAGCGCGACGAACGAGCGGGCGGAGGTCTTCTTGTAGTTCTTGAGCGAGAAGCGGAGGAAGCCGTTGGTGGGGCGCAGGCCACCGAGCGAGGCGTAGAGCCCGCCGCGGTCGATCGACACGGCGCCGAGGTAGTTGGACTCCTCGCCCTGGTTCTCGGACTGCAGCGTGCGCGAGTGCCCGCCGCCGGTCAGGACGGTCCGCACCTCGGTGGCGCGGGCGGTCGGCTTGGCGAGGATCGCGACGTGGCCCAGGCCGAGGTCGAGCTGGGCGATCGCGGCGCAGTGGCCGCGGTCGAGCTTGCGCGTGGAGCTCTTGCCGCGCGCGGTGAAGCGCACGTACGGCACGTCGCAGGTCTTGCGCTGCTTGCCGCGGCCGGTGCTGCCGTGCACGGCGTAGGCGATCCGCGCGCCGTCGATGGCGACCGCGGGCGCGCCGCCGCCGCCGCGGTACGGGATCCGCGCGACGGTGCGCGGGTGCAGCGTGCCGGCGACCGCGGCGGTGGTCAGCGCGACGGTCCGTAGCGCGCACCGGCCGGTGTGGGTCGAGCAGCCCGAGGTGTAGACGAGCTGCGCGCCGCCCCCGCTGCGCGGGCCGACGTCGAGGATCGCGCCGGCGGGCGGGCGGAACGAGGTGGTGACCGGCGCGCGGCCGGCGAAGGCGACGGTGAGGCGGCCGCTGTCGGCGCGCCAGGCGGCGACGCCGGCGTCGGCGGTGATCGCCGTGGTCGCGCTCGTCGTCGTGGCGACGGGGTCGTCGGCGAGGGCGACGGGCGCCGCGGCGAGCAGGGCGGTCAGGACGGCGGGTGCGAGGAGGAGGCGGTGCAGCGCGGAGCGGGACATGTCCTCAGGACGAGCCTCGACGCCCCGAGGTGACGCCCGCCGTCAGTCCTCGGGCGCGTCAGGTCGCGCGCCGCGACGGGCTGGTCGCCGCCCGGATCGGTCCCCGAGCCGCTGCGCACGGCGCCCAGGGCGGTCGACGGCAGCGCGATCGCTCCGACGACGGCGGTCAGCACGAGGACGCGGAGACGGGACACGGCTGCGCCATTTTCCCAGATTCCCCGGCGGGCAAACGCGGCGATCGCCGGTTCTTCCCACGTTCTCGGTGCCGTCCGCCGCGCCGGTAAGGTTGGACCCGTGCCGCTGAGTGGGCAACGCCTGCCCAGATGAGCGATCTCCTCCGGATCGTCGTGGTGTTCGCCCTGATCGGGGCGAACGCGTTCTTCGTCATCGGCGAGTACGCCGTGGTGACCGCACGCCGCTCGGCGCTCGCCGCCCTGGCCGACGAGGGCAACCGCCGTGCCGGCCGCGCGCTGCGGCTCATGGACGATCCGGTCCGGATCATCTCGACGACCCAGGTCGGCGTCACGGCGCTGGGCATCCTCACCGGTGCCGTCAGCGAGCCGCTCGTGCGCGACCTCCTCGGCGGCGACATCCCGCGGTGGCTGAGCACCGTGCTCGCCTTCACGATCGTCACCTACCTGTCGGTGGTCCTCGGCGAGCTGGTGCCCAAGGCGCTGACGCTCGACCGCGCCGAGCGGCTGGCGATGCTCGTCGCGCCGCCGATCGAGGCCATCTCGATGATCTTCGGCCCGGTCGTCTGGGTGCTGCAGCGCTCGGCCGGGGTGCTGCTGCGCCCCTTCGGCGTGCGCGAGATCCACGCCGGCGAGGGCATCCGCACCGCCGACGAGCTGCGCGCGCTGGTCGACGAGATCGAGGGCGCCGGCGTGATCCCGCGGGCGCAGGAGGAGCTGCTGCACAACGTCTTCGACTTCGCCGACCGCGAGGCGCGCGACATCCTCGTCCCCGCCGTCGACGTCGCGTGGATCGACGCCGCCCTGACCAGCGACGCCGCGCTCGACGTCGTCATCGCCTCCCCCCACTCCCGCTATCCGGTCGGCCTCGGCTCGATCGACCGGATCACCGGCACCGTCCACGTCTACGACCTGGTCGCCGCGGCGCGCCGCGCGCCCGAGACGCCCGTCCAGGACGTCGTGCGCCCGGCGCTGGTCGTGCCGGAGAGCAAGGACGTGGGCGCGCTGCTGCGCGAGATGCGCGAGCAGCGCCAGCAGCTGGCGATCGTCGTCGACGAGTACGGGATGACCGCCGGCATCGTCACGCTGGAGGACGTCACCGAGGAGCTCGTCGGCGAGATCGAGGACGAGTACGACCTCCCCGACGCGACGCTGAGCTGGGTCGACGAGCACACCGTCGAGGCCGCGGGCTCGATGACGATCGACGACTTCAACGAGACCGTCGACGTCGAGCTGCCGCAGGGTGCGTCGCGGACGCTGGCCGGCCTGGTCTTCGACGAGCTGGGCCGCCGGCCGAGGGTCGGCGACACGGCGACCGTCGGGGGTGTCGAGCTGCGTGTCGAGGAGATGGACGCGCTGCGGATCGTGCGCCTGCGGATCACGCTGCCGCCGACCGACGACGCCTCCGACCCGCCGGCGCGCTGACCGCGCGGGATGACGGCCGCGGATCCGGTCGAGTGGGCTCGCCGGATCCGCGGTTGTCCCCGCCTGCGTTGCGCCAACCGCTAGACCGGAAGTCGGCTGGGAAAGCGCTGTCTCCAGGTCACGCGCACGGCGATGTACGGACGCTTACCACCGGGCCGTTCATCCGTCCACCCGGCCTCCAAGCGCCTGCGGCGAGAACTCGCCGTGCAGCAGCCAGCCGCCGCCCTCGACGCGCCGCAGCGCGCCGCGCTCGGTCAGGTCGGCGAGCGCGTGGCTGACTGACGGCCGGTGCGCGCCGACCAGCCCGGCCAACATGGTGTGGTTGAGCGCGATCGGCACGAGGACGCCCTCGGGCGTGACCTTGCCGAAGCGCTCGGCCAGGCCCCACAGGGTCAGCAGCAGCCGCTCGTCGATCCGCACGACCTGCTGGACGAGCAGGCGCAGCGTCGCGCTGGAGGTCCTCCCCATCGCGCGCTCGGCGAACTGGCCGAGCACCGCCGGCCAGCGCATGCCCTGCGCGACGACGTGGCCGTCGAGCACCGCGACCCGCACCGGCTCGGGCGCGGTCACGCGTAGGTGCACGTCGAGCTGCGGCGCGTGGCGCTGGCCCGGCCACGGGCGCAGCACGTCGCCCGGGCCGAGCACCTCGAGGCTCGTGCGCGTGCCGACGCCGACCTCGCTGAGCAGCATCCCCTCGACGATGAGCAGGCCGAGCACCGCCCCGCTCTGCCGCCACGCCGCCTCCAGGTCCCAGCGCCCGCGCGGGATCTCGATGACGGTCGCCACCAGCTCCTTGGCGGCAACCGCGAACTGCGTGGGCGTGAGCTCGCTCCCGAGCTCGGGGTCGACCTCCAGGAGGCGGACGAGCTCGGGCATGCGACCTCAGGCCACGCCGGCCTCGGCGAGCCAGCGCCAGAGCTGGTCCTGGTCGACGACGGTGACGCCGAGCTTCTCGGCCTTGGTGGTCTTGGCCGCCCCGACGTTGGCGCCGGCCAGCAGGTAGTCGGTGGTCGCCGAGACCGACGAGGCGGTCGTCGCGGCGGCCTGCTCGACCAGGCGCGTCACGTCCGGGCGGCTGATCTTCGAGCCCGAGCGCGGGTCGGTGAACGCGCCGGTGATGACCACGGCGGCGCCCTTCAGCGGCGAGTCGGCCGCGGCGGCGACGTCGACCGGGCGGTCCTCGTCGAGCACGTCGAGGTTGACGCCGTGCTCGCGCAGCGCGGCGATCTCCTCGCCGATCTCGGGCCGGTTGAAGAACGCCGCGACGGACTCGGCGACCTTCGGCCCGATGTCGCGGATCGCCTCCAGCTCCTCGGCGGTGGCCGCGGCCACGTCCTCGATCCGCTCGTAGCCGGCCAGGCACAGCCGCTTGGCCACGCCCTCCGAGGCCATCGGGATCGCCAGCCCGAACAGCGCGCGCCGCAGCCCGAGGCCCTTGGACCCGGCGATCGACTCCACCATGTTGGTCGCGCTGACCTCGCCCATGCGCTCGTAGGTCAGCAGCTGCTCGGCGGTCAACTCGTAGAAGTCGCTGCGGCGCTGGAGCAGGCCGTCGTCGGCGAGCTTCTCGATCCAGACGTCGCCGACGCCCTCCATGTCGGCCGCCGGGCGCGAGGCCCAGTGCATCAGCCGCCGCGTGATCTGCGCCGGGCACTGGAGGTTCGGGCACCAGCGCTCCTCCCCCGTGCCGCGGACCTCCAGCTCGGTCCCGCACGACGGGCAGTGCGTGGGCGGCTCGATGACCTCCTCGCTGCCGTCGCGGTCCTCGGGGATCGAGCGGCCCGCGAACGGGATGACGTCGCCGCGCCGGACGACCGCGATCGTGTCGCCGATCCGCAGGTCGCGCTCGCGGATGAGCCGCGGGTTGTGCAGGGTGATGTTCTCGACGGTGACGCCGCCGACGAAGACCGGATCGACCTTCGCGCGCGGCGCGATGCGGCCGATCTTGCCGACCTGCCACTCCACCGCCCGCAACTTGGTCAGCTTCTCCTCGGGCGGGTACTTGAAGGCGATCGCGCCGCGCGGCTCGGCGCTGTTGAAGCCCGCGGCCTCGAACGCGGCGGGCTCGTGCAGCCGGATGACCGCGCCGTCGATGTCGTAGTCCAGGCCGTTGCGCCGCACCCCGATCGCGTCGATCGCCGCCAGCACCGCGTCGGCGTCCTCGCACAGCTCCTGCGCGGCGAGCGCGATCCCCAACGGCTGGGGGTCGATCGGCGTGCCGTCCTCGCGCTCGGCGCCGAAGGCGAAGAAGGTCAGCAGCCGGCCGGCCTGCGCCGCGGCCTCGGGGTCCTTCTGCATCAGCGTGCCGGCGGCGCCGTTGCGCGGGTTGGTCAGCGGCTTGTCGGGGTGGACCTCGTTGTAGGCCGACCAGATCGAGCGCCGCATGAGCGCCTCGCCGCGGACCTCCACGCGGCCGGGCGCGTCGATCGTCGCCGGCAGCTCGGGCAGCACCCAGCGCGCCTTCTCGGTCACCAGCTCGCCGACCTCGCCGGTGCCGCGCGTGGCGACGTAGTCGAGCTTGCCGTCCTCGTAGACGATGCTCAGCGACAGGCCGTCGAGCTTCTCGGAGACCCGGAAGACCTGGCCGGCGTAGCGGTCGCAGAAGGCGACGATGGCCTCCTGCGTGGTCGCCTTGGCCAGCGAGAGCATCGGCCGCCGGTGGCGCACGGTCGGGCCGGTGAGCTGTGCCGGGGCGTTGACCTTGTCCAGGGGGTTGTCGGCCGGCGTCAGCTCGGGATGCTCGGCGACCAGCGCCGCCAGCTCGTCCTTGGCCGCGTCGAAGTCCGCGTCGGGGACCGGGCTGTCGCCCTCGCCGTAGTACAGGTCGTTGAGCCGCCGGATCTCGGCGGTCAGCTCGGCGATGCGGTCGGCCGCGCCGGCGGCGGCCTCGCTCGTCTCCTGCTCCTTCTTCACCCACCCGATGCTGACGCACGCACCGGCGGGACGGGCGCCAGGTCGTCCGGCGCCCGGTCCTTCGGGCCGGCGTGCATGAGCATCACCGGCAGGCAGCTGTCGTGCAGCACCGTGCGCGAGACCGAGCCCAGCAGCGCGTGGTGGAGCCGGCCGTGGCCGTGGAAGCCCATGACGATGAGGTCGGCGCGGGTCTCGCGCGCGGTCTTGAGGATGTGGCGGGCGGGCACGCCGTGGGCGATGCGGGTCTCGACGCCGATGTCCTGCGGGAGCTCGGCGGCGGTGGTGCGCAGCAGCTTGCAGTAGAAGGCTTCGAGGTCGGCGGGCGGCATCGCCCCGGCGACGCTGACCATCTGCGGTGGCGGCGGAGGGATGACCGACAGCAGGACCAGGCAGGCATGCTGGTCGCGCGCCAGCGTCGCGGCATGGCGCAGCGCGGCGTCCGCGTCGCGGGACCCGTCGAGCGCGACGAGGATGGTGCGGTAGCACCCCATCGGCCGACTCTACGCTGGATCCGGCACCCGCGCGCCGGGGGAGGTGGCCGGTTTCACCGACCGTATGGGTCGGTCAAAGCGGCCACCCCCGCCGGGCTCAGCTCGCGGTGCTCGCCCCGGCGGCCTCGTGGCCCAGCGTCGCGAGGACGTAGTCGCACACGCGGTCGGTCGCCACGCGCAGGCGGCGGAAGTAGGTCGCCCGGCTGAGGTGCAGCGTGTAGGCGATGTCCTCGTGGCTGGTCTTGCGATCGCGGTAGGCGGCCGCGACGACCTCGCGCATCAGCTGCTCGTCGGGCCCCGCCCCGAAGGCCTCGGCCATC
>DASYBY010000295.1:0-7643 GCA_036500525.1 Baekduia sp.
ACAACGCCGTGCCGGCGAGCGACCCTAGGATCGCGCGATGTCCACCGACCAGTCTTCTCCGTCCGCTTTGCCGTTGACGGGCGGCTGCGGCTGCCGCGCCGTGCGTTTCGAGATCGATGCGCCGCTGGTCGCCGCCGTGTACTGCCACTGCAGGCGCTGCCAGCACCGGACCGGGACCACGTTTCAGGCTTCGGCGCGCGTCGTGCGCGGGTCGGTGCGGATCACCGCGGGCGAGGAGCACCTACGCGGCTGGTCGCCTGGGGGACTGGAGAAGGCGTTTTGCGGCTTGTGCGGATCGGCGGTCCTTGCGCGCGACCGGGCGACCGGCGCGATCGAGGTCATCCGCCTCGCGGCGGTCGACGGCGATCCCGGGATCCGGCCGTCGGCGCGCCAGTTCGTCGATTACGCGGCGCCGTGGGAGCCCATCCCCGACGACGGGCTCCCGCGCTTCCCCGAGCGTGTCTCGCGCTGAGCCGATCGCTGAAGCCGCCCGGTCCTAAGGCACGTATTCGAGGATGCGGCCGAGGTCCCGGAAGCCGAGTCTCGCGTAGATCCGCTCGGCGATCGGTGTGGATTGGAGGCTGGCGGTCGAGCAGCCGCGTTGGATGGCGTCGCGGAGGTGACGGGCGGTCAGCGCGGTGCCGAGCCCTTGCCTTCGTGCTGCCTCGAGCGTCGACACGTTGAACACCCCGCAGTCGCCATCGTGATCGAACGCCATCGCCGTTGCGACACCCGTGCCGGCGAGTCGCGCCACGAGGAGGTGAAACGCGCCCCGATCAACACCGTGGAGCAGCCCTGCGGGAACGTCGAGGATCCGGAGGTATTCAGCCCAATCCGGCGGCGCGAGCTCGATGTCGGGCGATGCCCGTGGGACGGCGTGCAGCGACATTGCCATGGCTCGGGTCGACTCGTCGATGGTGTAGCCGCGACGACTCAGCTCCGCGCGCATCGCTTCGTCACTCTCGTGGACCCATGCGGCGTAGCGCTCGACACTCGCGGCGTCGTACGCCGCGGCCATCGCATCAACCGCTGCGGCCCGTTCCGCCGGGCCGAGATCGCGATCGAGCAGGGCGTTGTTGTAGAACTCGCGCTCAGGGCCTCTCGGGAACACCGCCGCCGCCACGCCGGCCATCCGCTGGAGTCCGGCGCCGGAGGATCCATGTGCGTACTCCTCCCACGAGGCCAGGAGGGTGGCGGTGCCGCGGCGGTAGAGGTCGCTGTCGGTCGTCGGTGTCACGTTCGCGTTCATCCCTCAAGCGGTACGGATGGGTGCCGACTGCCTCGATAATGATGAGGACTGTTCTCCATCGTGCCCTGTTGGCGTCCGTCTTGGCGGTCGTCGCCGCGCTCGGCGCCGCCGGCTCCGCGGGTGCGGCGGGGGTGGGGGACCTCGACATCTCCGGTGCGTCGGTGTATGGGAACTACGTCATCGGGTCCGATGGCAACCTGTGGGCCAGCATCGGGGACGTCGCACGGTTCACGGGCGCCAGCTTCGACACGGTCTACTACGCGCCCGACGAAGCCGCCACCTCCGTCGCCGCCGGCCCGGACGGCCGGGTGTGGTTCGTCGACCCCTCCTCCGACTTGGTCGGCGCTGTCGCGCCCGACGGTGCGAGCTCCGAGTACTACCTCACGACCTCGGGAGCGGGCCTGGGCGGCATCGCCGCCGGGCCGGACGGCAACCTCTGGTTCACCGAGACCGCCGTCGACCGGATCGGTCGCGTGACCCCGTCGGGCACCATCACGGAGTTCAGCCTCCCGTCGGGCTTCCACGTCGGCAGCGGCATCGTGGCCGGGCCCGACGGCAACGTCTGGTTCACCGGTGCGGACCTTGTCGGCCGCATCGCGCTGGATGACGACACGATCTCCGTGTTCCCGACCGGGACCAGCGGCGCGGCGGCCGGGCCGATCGCGGCGGGCCCCGACGGCAACGTGTGGGCCGCCCTGGGGCCCGACCTCGGGAAGATCGCTCCGGACGGCACCATCACCACGATCCCGCTGGGCACGTACGTCGACGGTCTCGTCATCGGGTCCGACGGCAACTTCTGGGTCACCGTGGACGGCGGCGGCGACAAGGTCGGTCGCATCACGCCGTGGGGAGGCCAGCACTGGTGGTCGCTCAACGGCCCCGGGGGGACCACGGCCATCAGCGTGGGCCCGGATGACTACCTGTGGTTCACCTCCCAGTTCTTCGGCGCCGCGCGGGTCTTCGCGGGCCGGCCGGCCGCGGCGCTGAGCGCGGCGTCGGCCGACTTCGGCACGCTCACCGTGGACGACACGGCCCAGCGGACGATCACGCTGCACAACACGGGCACC
The DNA here is from genome assembly GCA_036500525.1 of Baekduia sp. Taxonomy (GTDB): domain Bacteria; phylum Actinomycetota; class Thermoleophilia; order Solirubrobacterales; family Solirubrobacteraceae; genus Baekduia. The sequence continues at coordinate 2,317 of DASYBY010000295.1, forward strand.
GGCGACCTCGCGATCACCCACATCGCCCTCACGGGCGCCGACGCGGCCGACGTGTCGCTCGACGCCGCGTCGACCTGCGCCGAGCAGACGCTCGTGGGGCCCGACGCCACGTGCGACGTGGTCCTCGACGTCGCGCCCACCACCGGGGGCACCAAGAACGCGACGCTGCGGATCTCGGCCCCCGTCGGCGCTCCCGCGGACGTGCCGCTGACCGCCGAGGTGCGCAACCCGGTGCCCACCGGATCGACCGGCGCGGCGACGGCCGTCACCGCCGAAGCGGGCTCCCTCAGCGGTCTCGCCACGCCCAACGGTGGCGACACGCACGCGTACTTCGAGTACGGCGAGACCACGGGCTACGGCAGCCAGACCGCGTCGCAGGACCTCGGCGACGGGACCGACCCCGTCGCCGTGACGGCGTCGTTGTCGGGCCTGCGTCCCTCGACGACCTACCACTTCCGGCTGGTGGCGACCAGCACGAGCGGCACGACCTACGGGGCCGACGCGACGCTGACAACCGGCGACGCGCCGGCGACCACGGACGTCCCGCCGCCCGACGACCACCGCGCCACCGAGGCACCGGCCGCCGCAGCCGCGCCCGCGCCGCTCTCCGCGCCGGTCCTGACCGCGCGGCCCGGCGCGATCTCCGCGACGCGCACCGGGCAGATCACGTTCACCAGCCCGGCCGGGGCGACCCAGTGCCGCCTCGACGGCGGCCCGTGGATCGCCTGCACGTCGCCCTACGCGGCGAGCGGCCTCATCGCGGGGGCGCACGTCCTGGCGGTCCGCACCGTCGACGCCTCCGGCAGGCCCGTGGGCGACGCCGCCGAGGCACGCTTCGAGATCAACCCCAACGCACCGACGGTCACGCTGCGCACGGCCGGGACGCTCCGCCCGTCGCGGTCGGGCATCGTCACGCTGCGCCTGCTCTGCTCGCCGCGCGAGGGCGGCGGCCGCGGCGCGTGCTCGGGCACCGCGACGCTTCGGCTCGCCGCCGGCAGTACGCGCCTCGGCCACGCGACCTTCCGCGCGAACGCCGGCCGGACCGCGACCGTGCGGATCAAGCTGTCGCACAAGATCCTGCTGCGCCTCCCGCACGGGAAGGCGGTCCGTGCCGTGGTGACGGTCGACGTCAAGGACCTGGCCGGCAACCGCGCCCGCGCGTCCCACGGGCGGACGCTGCGCCGCGGTTGAGATCACCATCGTCGCGGCTCGCGAGGCGCCACGGCATGGCGGCGACCCGACGACGCGCCGTTATCGTCTGCGTACGGCTGCGCAGCTGACCCCGAACGAGGCGCTTGAGGCGGGGCGCGCCGCGTTTTGCGGGGGGCCTGGGGAGAGGTGTCCCGGTGCTTTGGCGAGGCGTTGGCCGGGGAGGAGTCGCCTGCCGCGTACGAGGGTCTCGGGGTCGCGGCGCGCTATCGCGGCGATCACGCGGCGGCGGTCGCGGCGGACGAGCGTGGCTATCGGCTCGCCCGGGCGCAGGCGGAGCGTGAGCCGGGGCGCGGCTCGCGGTGCAGTTGGGGATCGACGCCTACGGGTGGGCGCGGGCGGCGGAGGCCAACGGCTGGATCGAGCGGGCGCTCATGCTCACCGAGGGCGGCGGGCCGAGCGAGGGTCGTGCACTGGCGCTCGCGCTGCGGGCCCACGTCGCGATGCTCGCCCACAACGACCCGCGCGAGGCCCGCGTCCTTGCCGCCGAGGCGCTGACCGAGGCCCGGGCGGCAGGCTCGTCCGACGTCGAGATCACGGCGCTCGCCCTCGAGGCGCTCGCCCTCGAGGGGCTCGCGCGCGTCTGCGAGGGCGCGATCGACGAGGGCATGGGGCGGCTCGACCTGGCGACGGCCGCCGCGGTCGCCGGCGAGGTCAGCGACATCGACCTCGCCGAGACCATCTGCTGCTACTTGATCGACGCCTGCAAGCGCGTGCGCGACCTCGAGCGCGCGGCCGAGTGGTGCACGCGCGCCGGCGAGATCGCGGCGCGCTTCGAGGACCGCTTCCTGTTCGCCGTCTGCCGCATCCACCACGCCGACATCCTGGTGTTGGTCAGCGTCGGCCATCAATCGGGCCTGTTCGACGCGATGGCGGGCCTCGACCCGGCCTCCAGCGAGCGGATCGCGGAGGTCATGGGGCTCGACGAGCGCTACGTCCGCGAGTGGCTGGCCGGGATGACCGTCGGCGGGTTCGTCGAGCACGACCCGCGCGCCGGCACCTACGGGTTGCCGCGCGAGCACGCGACGTGCCTGACGCGGGCCGCGGGGCCCGACAACCTGGCCAACCTCGCGCAGTACGTCCCTATGTTCGGCGAGCTCGAGCAGCAGGTGCTCGGCTGCTTCCGCCAGGGCGGCGGGGTGCCGTACTCCGCGATGCCCGCTTCCAGGCGCTGCAGGCCGAGGAGTCGGCGCAGATCCACGACGCCGGCCTGATCGACGGGACGCTGACGCTCGTCGACGGGCTGACGGAGCGGCTGCGCTCCGGGATCACGATCCTCGACGTCGGCTGCGGGCAGGGCCACGCCGCCAACCTGATCGCCGACGCCTTCCCGGCCAGCCGTGTGACCGGCATCGACGTCTCCGAGCAGGGCATCGCCGCCGCTCGCGGCCGAGGCCGCGAACCTCCGGCTCGGCAACGTCGCATTCGACCTGCGCGACGCGCGGACGATCGAGCCCGGCGCCTACGACCTCGTGACGGCGTTCGACGTCATCCACGACCTCCCCGACCTGGCCGGCACGCTCGCCGCGATCCACGGCGCGCTGCGCCCGGACGGCGTCTTCCTGATGGTCGACATCGCCGCCTCCAGCCACCTGCACGACAACCTCGAGCATCCGCTCGCCCCGGCGTTGTACACCGTGTCGATCTTCCACTGCATGACCGTCTCGCTCGCCGCCGGCGGCCCGGGCCTCGGCACGATGTGGGGGTGTGAGCGCGCGCTCGCCCTCCTCGCCGACGCGGGCTTCGCCGACGTCGAGGTCAAGCGCATCGACGCCGACATCCTCAACCTGTACTACATCGCGCGGAGGTGAACAGCCCGGCTCACCGGGCATCCTTCTCGATGGCCTCGGCGATGGCCTTGATCGCTCCCAGCCGCCGGTCCCAGCGTGCCGCGACCTCGGCGATGCTGCGCGTGGCCCGGTCGAGCTCGTCGACGCGGATGCGGTAGGTCATCTGGCGGCCCTGGGGCGTGCTGTCGACCAGCCCGGCGCGTTCGAGGACGGCGAGGTGCTTGGACACGGCCTGTCTGGTAAGCGGGAGGTGGCTCGCCAGCTTGGTCGGCGTGGACTCCCCGCTGTCGAGGAGCAGGTCGAGCAGCCGCCGGCGGCTGGGATCGCCGACGGCCGTCCACACCTGGTCGACGACGGCGGTCATGCCGAGCTCCGGGTGACGAGCCCTTCGGCGTACGCGCGCAGCTGCGGCAGGAAGGTTCCCCAGCCGTTGCGGTGATCGGCGGCGTAGGCGGCCTTGGCGGCGTCGTCCCAGGCGACCGCGTCCAGTCCGGACTCGCTGACGACCAGGCGGGTGCCATCCGGCTCGGCGGTGATGCGGAACTCGACGAGCACGGGGTCCGTCGCGGTCGGTGTCGCCCGCTGGCGCTCGGGCGAGATCCAGTGGAACGCGAAGCGGTGCGGCCGGTCGGCGGTCACCACGGTCAGCTCGACCGTCGTCGCCTGGTCGGTCTCCTTGTCGCGCCAGATGAGCACGCCGCGGGCATCGGGAACCGGTTCGAAGTCGGCCTCGTCGCTGAACCACTTGACGATGTGCTCAGGGCGGCTGACCACGTCGTACACGGTCTCCGGGGAGGCGTTGACGAGGATCTCGCGGGTGATGGCGTCGCTGGTCATGCGTGGCGTCTCCAATAGGCAACTGATGGTTGCGTATCAGTCTAGGTCCGGTTAGCGTAACGCGCAACCACTAGTTGCTCAAGGAGTCGACCATGCCCAGTTCCCCAGTCCATCGTCATCCCGGCCCCACGCTCGCGGTCGCGTCGATCGCGGCCTTCATGACCAGCATCGACATGATGGTCGTGACGACGGCGCTCCCCGCGCTCCGCCGGTCGCTCGGCGGGGACGTGGGCGCCCTGGAGTGGACGGTCAACGCCTACCTGCTGGCCTTCGCCTGCCTGCTGTTGACCGCCTCCGGCCTCGGCGATCGGTTCGGGCGCCGGCGGGTCTTCACCGTGGGCCTCGCCGGGTTCGCCGCGTCGTCGGCCGCCGCGGCGCTCGCGCCGAGCATCGGGGTGCTGGTGGCGGCGCGGGCGGCGCAGGGCGCGGCCGCGGCGCTGGTCCTCCCGTTGACGCTGACGATGATCAGCGAGGCCTTCGCGCCCGAGGCGCGGGGCCGGGCGATCGGGGTCTGGGGCGGCGTCACCGGCCTGGGCGGTGTGCTCGGGCCGATCCTCGGCGCTGGCGTGGTGCAGGCGCTCGGGTGGTCGTGGATCTTCTGGATCAACGTGCCGATCGCCCTGGCGCTGATCCCCGCAGCGCTGCGGTTCGTGACCGAGACGTTCGGAGCCCGCCAACGACTCGACGTCCCCGGGCTCGTGCTCGCCAGCGCCGGCTTCCTGACGATCAGCTGGGGACTGGTGCAGGGAAGCGACCACCCGGTCGGATCGCCGGCCGTCCTGGTGCCCCTCGCCGGCGGGCTCGTCCTCGTCGCCGGCTTCCTGTTCTGGGAGAGCAGGACCCGTCACCCGATGCTGCCGCTGACGATCTTCCGCAACGCCCGGTTCAACGTCGCCAACACGGTCGCCTTCTGCATCTACGGCAGCCTGTGCGGTGCCGTGTTCCTGACGTCGCAGTACTTCCAGATCGCGCAGCACCACAGCCCCGTCGCGGCCGCCTTGCGGTTCATCCCCTGGCCCCTGCCGACGATCGTCGTGGCCCCGCTGGTCGGTTCGCTGGCCGCCAAGCACGGCAACCGGCGGTTCATGGCCGCGGGCATGACGATCCAGGCGGTCGCGCTGGCGTGGTTCGCCGCCGTCGCCCACGCCGACACCCCGTACGCCGAGCTGTGCCCGCCGCTCGTGCTCAGCGGCATCGCCATCGGCCTGGTCTTCCCGTCCTTCTCGAGCGAGGTCGTGGCCTCGGTACGCCACGACCAGATGGGCATCGCCGCCGGCGCCAACGCGACCATCCGCGAGCTCGGCGGGGTGTTCGGCGTCGCGCTCGTCGGACTCGTCTTCGCCAGTCCAGCGGCCTACGCCACGGCCGACGGCTTCGCCACCGGCTTCGTCCACGCGATCTGGGCCTGCGTGGCCCTCACCGCACTCGGGGCTGTCGTCGCTGCGGGCGCGTTGCGACTGCGGCCCGCATCGACGACGATCGCCGACCCCG
>DASYBY010000296.1:0-3362 GCA_036500525.1 Baekduia sp.
GGCTCGGGCTCGACCTGATGGGCGACGAACGGCACGCCCAGCTCGGTCAGCCGCTGGCGGACCTGATGGGAGAAGGGGCACCACTCGGCCTGGTAGAGCTGGATCATCACTCCAGCATGCCCGCTCGCGGCGCTCGGCGCACGTTCAGCCCCGCGCGCTCGACACCGGCTCCAGCTCCGGCTCGCCCTCCGGCTGCCAGCCCGGCCCGTGATACGCGAGCGCCGCCTTCGTCCGCCACGACCGCGCGCGGCGCACGTCGTGCCACAGCGCCGCGTACTCGTGGAAGGCCACGCGGACCGGGTTGTAGGTCTCGATGTCGGTCGTCAGGCCGTAGCGGACCCGCTCGCCCTCGCCGGTGAACGTCCCGAACAGGCGGTCCCAGATCACGAGGATCCCGGCGTAGTTCTTGTCCAGGTACTGCTCGTTGGAGCCGTGGTGGACGCGGTGGTGCGACGGCGTGTTGAACACCGCCTCGACCGGCCGCGGCAGCCGCCCGACGCGCTCGGTGTGGATCCCGAACTGGTAGATCAGGCTCCAGGCCTGCGCCAGCAGGACCATCCACGGCGCGAAGCCCAGCAGCGGCATCCACAGCCAGAACGGCGCGTAGGTCATCGGGACCCACGTCTGGCGCAGCGCGGTGCTCAGGTTGTAGTGCCGGCTGGAGTGGTGGACGACGTGCGAGGCCCAGAACAGGCGCGACTCGTGCGACACCCGGTGGAACCAGTAGTAGGAGAAGTCGTCGGCGAAGAACAGCGCGACCCAGACCCACCACGCGTCGGTCGGCAGGTGCCACGGCGCCAGCTCGTAGAGCACGGCGTAGAGCGCGAGGACGGCGAGCTTCCACCCGGCGTTGATGATGACGTTGCCGATCCCCATCGTGATCGAGGTGCGCGCGTCGCGCAGGTCGTAGCCGACCAGGCCGTCGGCCTCGAGGTGGCGGAAGGACAGGAACTCGACGATGAGCAGGAGCAGGAAGTACGGGAACGCGTAGTACAGGACCTCGGCCATGGTGAAGTCCTAGTCCTGGGGGACGGAGCGGTCGAGGAGGTCGCGCGCCCGGGCGTGGGCGGCGGCGGGATCGGCGGTGGCGATGGCGCGCGAGAGGGCGCGGACCGCGTCGTGGTCGGCGACCTCGGCGCCGACGGTCGACGCGTCGAAGGACAGGACGCGCTGGCCGGCGACCAGCGTGTTGAGCGCCAGCCGGTAGGCGAGGTTGCCCGAGCCCTCGATGATCCGGTCCCAGAGCACGTCGTAGATCGCGGTGCGGGCGACGAGGCCGTCGGCGACGGCGAGCGCCTCGGCGCGCGCCTCCAGCTCGGCGCGGGTGGCGGTGTCGGCGCGCAGCGCGCACAGGCGCGCGGCGTCGGCGCCGACCGAGGCGCGCATCTCCAGCATCGCGCGGACGAGGCCCAGCTCGGCCGGCGGCGCGTCGCCCTCGGCGCCGAGCGCGAGCAGGAGGTCGAGGCCGCCGTGGCGGCGCCAGTCGCGCACCTGGGTCGCGCCGCCCTGGCTGATGGCGATCAGCCCGGCCTGCTGCAACCGCTTGAGCGCCTCGCGCACGGCGTGGCGGCTGGCGCCGAGATCCTCGCTCAGCTGCCGCTCGGAGGGCAGCGGCGTGTCGGCGCCGTAGGTCCCGTCGAGGATCCGCGTGCGCAGCTCCCGGTGGATCTCCGCCGAGAGCGTGGCCTTCCGGGTCGCTGGTCCAACCAGTTCCATGCGCTGGTTGTACCAGACGCGTGCCCACCCGTCGACCCCCACGTCCGCCCAAGGGGTCAGACCCCTTTTCGCAGTCGGCGTGCGAAAAGGGGTCTGACCCCTTGTCGGTCACAGCCTTGCCACGATGCGCCAAGAACCTCCATGGACGCCGACGGCGACCCCCGCACCGACACCACGCTCCTCGCCGCCGCACTGGCCGGCGAGGGTGAGGCGTTCGGCGCCTTCTACCGCCGCCACGTGCGGAAGATCACCGCGTTCCACCTCGCCCGGACGCACGCGGCGCACGACGCCGCCGACCTGACGGCCGAGACGTTCGCGGCGGCGCTCGGCGCCCTGGACCGGTTCGACCCCGACCGCGGGGAGCCGATCGCCTGGCTCTTCGGGATCGCCCGCAACTGCCTCTCGTCGCTGCGGCGCCGGGGCGCGGTCGAGGACCGGGCGCGCCGGCGCGTGGGCCTGACGCGGATCGAGCTCGACGACGCGGCCCTCGAGCAGGTCGAGGCCACCGCGAGCGCCGAACTCGTCCGCGTCGAGCTGCGTGAGGGCTTCGACGCCCTGCCCCCCGACCAGCGCGACGCGGTCGTCCTCCGCGTCCTGCTCGACCACGACTACGCCGAGGTCGCCTCGGCCTCGGGCGTCTCGGAGGCCGTCGCGCGCAAGCGCGTCTCGCGCGGCCTGTCCGCGATGCGCGCCCGCCTCGCCGGGAGGAGCTCCTCATGACCGACTTCTTCGCCGACCTCGAGCAGCAGCTGATCGGGGCGACCGCCGAGCGCGCGCACCGCGTGCGGCGCGCCCGGGCCCGTCGCAGCGCGACGCTCGCCACCGTGCTGCTCGCCGTCGTCGCCGGCGGGGCGGGCCTCGCCGCGGCCCTGGCGGGCAGCGACGGCGACCACGGCGCCCCGGCCGCGCCCACGCCCACCGCGGCGCCGCACACGATCGCGATCGCGCCGCCGACCCGCCCCGGCACGTTCACCGTCGCCGTCCTCAACGGCACCCGCGTGCCGGGCCTGGCGCGCGGCGTCGCCAACGTCCTGCAGAACAGGAACTACAAGATCGGCACCGTGACCAACGCCGCCGAGCAGGGCCGCGCGGCGACCACCGTCGAGTACGCGCCGGGCCACCGCGCCGAGGCGACCGAGGTGGCGGCGGCGATCACGGCGCCCACGACCACGCTGCGCCCGATCGACCACGCCACGCGTACCATCGCCGGCCGGCTGGCGAAGGTCGTCGTCCTCGTCGGCTCCGATCAGGCCGCCTCACCGCAGCCCTGATCCCTACCGTGGGTCGCCGTGGCCACGGCGACCGCACCCACCCGCCGGGAGGCGCTCGTCGCCCGCCCCCGGACGATGGCGGTGGTCGGCGCGATCATCATCGCGTTCTCGGCGATCCTCGTCCGCCAGGCCGCCGTCTCGCCGTCGACCGCCGCCGTCTTCCGCTGTGGCTACGCGCTGCCCGTGCTGCTCGTCCTCGCCCTGCTGGAGGACCGGCGCTACGGCCCGCGCCCGGCGCGCGGCCGGTGGCTCGCCGCCGGCGCGGGCGTCTTCTTCGCCATCGACCTGGTCTGCTGGCACCACGCGATCAACGACGTCGGCGCGGGGCTGGGGACCGTCCTCGGCAACCTCCAGGTCGCGTTCGTCCCGTTCATC
>DASYBY010000297.1:0-4154 GCA_036500525.1 Baekduia sp.
ACCTCGGCCTTGCGCTCCGCGACGCGCCGGGCGACGTAGCGCTCGTGGCGCCGCTGCGCGGCGGCCGCGAGGTGGGCGCGGCGCTGCTGGCGCGCGGCGCTGGTGAGCGTGCCGTCGGTCCCGCGGCCCTGCTCGGTCAACATGTACAGGCTGGAGTAGCCGTTGAGGTAGAGGCGCGTGCCGTCGGAGATGACGGGGTTGAACGAGCCCTTGCCGATCGACCACACCAACTTGCCGCTCGCGGCGCCGACCGCGCCCGTCGACTTGCGGCCGAGGTTGGAGTAGAACACCAGGTCGCCGATCACGACGGGGCCGCCGGAGATCTTGCCGCCGCTCTGGTGGGCCCAGCGCACGCTGCCGGTGCGGGCGTCGAATGCGTACAGCTTGCCGTCGTAGGACCCGGCGTAGACCGTGCCGCCGAGCACGTCAGAGATCGCGGGGGAGGAGTAGACGTAGCCGCCGGTCTTGTGGCGCCAGGCGAGCTTGCCGCTGCCGGCCGCGAAGGAGTACACGAACCCGTCGGTGTTGCCGAGGTAGACCCGGCCGTAGGCGATCGCGGGCGTGGCGTAGAAGTTCCCGCTGCGCAGCCCGAAGGCGCCGCCGCTGGTGCCGGTCTTCCAGAGCTGCTTGCCGTCGGTGCGGCGGATCGCGGTCACCTGCCCGCCGTAGTCGCCGAAGATCAGGCGCCCGCTGTCGAGCGCGAGCGCGCCCTTGACCGCGCCGCCGGCCTTGTAGGTCCAGCGGATCGCGCCGTCGGAGGCGCGCAGCGCGTAGACCGTGCCGTCCTCGCTGCCGAAGTACAGTCGGCCCTGGTCCAGCAGCGGCGAGGACTCGGCGCGGCTGGGCAGCTTGCGCGACCAGCGGGTGCGGCCGGTGCCCGCCGCGACGGCGACCACGCGCCCGGCCTTGATCCCCTTGCCGCGCGCGAGCAGCACGGAGTAGACGGTGCCGTGGCTGCAGGCCGGCGACGCGGCGGCGAGGTAGCCGAGCTTCTCGCGCCAGCGCACCTCGCCGGTGCGGCGCGAGATCGCGTAGAGCGCCCCGTTGTTCTTGAGCAGGTACAGCGACTTGCCGCACAGCACCGGCGGGAACTCGAGCAGGATCGATCCCGTCAGGCTCCAACGCGTGACGAACGGCGGGCGCAGCGGACGGTCGAGCGGCAGGTCGCGCGCCCGGTTCTTGGTGTAGCCGTACATGGGCCACTCGAACCCGTCGTCGAACGGGTCCTTCGTGGTCGTCGTGGACTTCGGTTTCGGCGTGGTCGGCGCTGCGGGAGGCCGCGCATCGAACTCGACGTCCGGGTTGGAGACGTCGCCCGGGCCGCCCGTCAGCACCTTCACCGCGCCGGCGGCGACCACGAGGGTCACGAGGGCCAGCACGGCCCACACCAACCGACGGCGGCGGCCGCCGGTGAGACGGGTCATGGCGCAAAGGGTATGAGGTCGGGCGGCATGTCAGGATCGCGGGGTGCAGACCCCGGCGCAGGCCCTCGACGCGCTGCGCGCGCTGCCCTGCGGCGCGCGGCTGCTGGACGTGCTCGGCCGGCACGACGGCGCGTGGGTCGTGGGCGGCTCGGTGCGCGACGCGCTGCTGGGCCGCTTCGGGCCGGCGAGCGTGGTGGACCTCGACGTGGTGGTGGAGGGCGATCCCGCGCCGGTGGCCGAGGCGCTGGGCGAGGTGGTCGCGTTCCACGAGCGGTTCGGGACCTACCTCGTCGTCGCCGACGACTGCTGCTACGACGTGGTGCGGGCGCGGGCCGAGCGCTACGCCATGCCGGGCGCGCTGCCCGACGTCGTCCCCTCCGGGCTGGAGGACGACCTGCTGCGGCGGGACTTCACCGTGAACGCGCTGGCGCTCAACGCGGCGGGCGTGCTGCACGCCGCGCCCGCGGCGCTGGAGGACCTGGAGGCGGGGCGCCTCCGCGTGCTGCACGCCCTGTCGTTCCGCGACGACCCGACGCGCCTGTGGCGCCTGGTGCGCTACGCGGTACGCCTGGGCTTCGTGCCCGAGCCGGGGACCGAGCGGGTCGCGGTCGAGGCGGTGCGCGCGGGCGCGCTGGAGACCGTCAGCGGCGATCGGCTCGGGACCGAGCTGCGCCTGGCGCTCGGCGAGCCCGATCCGCTGGCCGTGCTGCACGCCGCGCAGAACCTGGGCATCGTCGACGGCCTCGACCTCGATCCCGCGCTGGTCGGCGGCGCGCTGGCGCTGCTGCCCGCGGGTGCCCGGGCCGATCTGACGCTGCTGGGCGCGACGATCCCCGAGGGCGCGTGGGCGGAGCGCTACGGGTTCCCGGCGGCGGAGCAACGGATCCTGGATCGCTGCGCCGCGCTGGCGCCGGTGCTGCCGGGTGCGCCGCCGTCGGAGGTCGTGGCGCGGCTGCGGGGCGAGCCCGTGGAGGCCGTGGCGGTCGCGGGCGCCAAAGGCGATGCCGAGACCGCGGGGCTCTACCTGCACGTCTGGCGCCACGTCGCGCTGGAGATCGACGGCAACGACCTGATCGCCGCCGGGATCGCGCCCGGCCCCGACCTGGGTCGCCGCCTCGCCTTCGCCCTGGCGCGCCGCCTCGACGGCGAGCTGGCGCCCGGGCCCGAGGCCGAGCTCGCCGCGGCGCTGTCGGCATGAGCACCCAGGGGTCAGACCCCTTCTTGCACGGCCACTGCGAAAAGGGGTCTGACCCCGGGGGTGCTGCTAGAACGTCGGGCGTGGCCGTGACCGACGCGATCGAGGTGGTGTTGCCGGGTGCGCGGGTGCGCTTCACGACGCGCGCCGGTGGCGTGTCGGAGGGTCCGTACGCGTCGCTGAACCTCGGGCGCTGGACCGAGGACGATCCCGCCGCGGTCGCCGAGAACCGGCGCCGCGCGGTCGACGCGCGCCCGCTCGCCTTCGCGCGCCAGGTCCACGGCATGCGCGTGCTCACGGTCGACGGCCCGACCGACGAGGCCGCGATCGTCGACGCCGACGGCGTGGCGACCGCCTCCTCCGGCCTCGCGCTGCTCGTGCTGACCGCGGACTGCCTGCCCGTCGCGCTCGCCGCGCCCGGCGCCGTCGCGATGGTCCACGCGGGCTGGCGCGGCCTGGCCGCCGGCGTGCTGGAGGAGGGCGTGGCCGCGCTGCGCGCGCTCGCCCCCGACGGCCCGATCCACGCCGCGATCGGGCCCGGCGCCGGGGCCTGCTGCTACGAGGTGGGCGACGAGGTCGCCGCGCAGTTCCCCGCCTGGGCGCGCACCGGACGCCGCATCGACCTCAAGGCCGTCGCCGCCGCGCGGCTGCGCGAAGCCGGCGTGGCCGAGGTCACCGACGTGACCCGCTGCACGATGTGCGATCCCGACACCTTCTTCAGCCACCGCGCGAGCGGCGGGCTCACCGGCCGGCAGGGAGGCGTCGCATGGCGCAGCTGATCGAGGGCCTGACCGTCGCGGGCGTGCGCGCCAACGTCGAGCGGGCCTGCGAGGAGATCGCCACCGCCTGCGACCGCGCGGGCCGCGACCCGTCGTCCGTCGCGCTCCTGGCCGCGGTGAAGTACGTCGCAGTCGACGAGCTGCCGGTCCTCGCCGAGGCGGGCATCGCGCTGGTCGGCGAGAACCGCGCCCAGGAGCTGGAGCGCAAGGTCGCCGCGCCGGGCGGCGAGCGCTTCACCTGGGACTTCATCGGCCACCTGCAGAGCCGCAAGGTCAAGCAGATCCTCCCGCACGTGCGGCTGATCCACTCGGTCGGCAGCGCCTCGGTCGTCCGCGAGTTGGGCCGCCACGCGGGTGGGCGGGAGCCGCGTCTCCGCATCCTCGTCGAGGTCAACATCGCCGGCGAGGAGGGCAAGAGCGGCATCGCGCCCGACGCCCTGGACGCCTTCATCGCCTCCTGCCGCGACGAGGGCGGGGTGGAGGTCGCGGGGCTCATGACGATGCCGCCGCGGGCCGACAGCGCCCAGGACAGCCGGCGCTGGTTCGCCGCCCTGGCGGAGCTCGCGGGCGCCCGGGGATTGCCCGAGCTGTCGATGGGCACCACCCAGGACTTCAGCGTCGCGGTCGAGGAGGGTGCGACGATCGTGCGCCTCGGCACGAAGCTGTACCGCTGATTGCAGGATTTTCCCCTTGGAGCGCGTAGAATTGCAGGCGTGGCGTTGACCGACTTCTGGCATAAGGGCATGGTCTACTTCG
>DASYBY010000298.1:0-5532 GCA_036500525.1 Baekduia sp.
TGATCCGCACCGAGGCCATCTGCGCCAAGTGCGGCGGCCACCTGGGCCACGTCTTCGACGACGGCCCGGCCGACAAGGGCGGCATGCGCTACTGCATCAACAGCTGCGCCCTGGAGCTCGACCCCCAGGCATAGGCAGGACTCGCGGGCGGCCTTCGAGGCCGCCCGTTGTTGTTGGTGGTCGTGGCAGCGGGGAGAATCGGCCGCGATGGCCTCCCGCCCCGCCACCCACCGCCGGCGCCGCTTCACCGGCCGCAGCCCCGCCGAGGACCACCGCGCGTCGACGCCGCTGGAGCTGCTCTACGACCTCACGATCGTCGTCGCCTTCGCGACGGCGGCCGACCAGCTGGCGCACTTCGTCGCCGAGGGGCACGTCTGGGCGGGGGTCGGCGGGTACGCGTTCGCCGCGCTCACGGTCAGCTGGGCGTGGTTGAACTACTCGTGCTTCGCGTCGGCCTACGACACCGACGACTGGGTCTTCCGCCTGGCGACGATGGTCCAGATGATCGGGGTCATCGTGCTCGCGCTGGGGCTGCCGCCGATGTTCGCCTCGATCGACCGCGGCGGCACGCTGGACAACGACGTCATGGTCGCGGGCTACGTGATCATGCGCGTGGCGCTGGTGTTCCTGTGGTGGCAGGTCTCGCGCCACGACGCGCAGCACGCGCCCGCCGCGCGGACGTACATGGCGACGGTCGGCATCGCCCAGGTCGGCTGGGTCGCGCTCGCGATCCTGGACCTCCCGATCGCCGACACCCTCATCGCCTTCGGCGCGCTCGGCGTCCTCGAGTTCACCGGTCCGTTCGTCGCCGAGCGCAAGGCCGGGACGCCGTGGCACGCCCACCACATCGCCGAGCGCTACGGGCTGCTGGTCATCATCACGCTGGGCGAGGTGATCACCGGCACCGTCGCGGCGCTCAACGCGGTCGTCCACGGCGAGTCGGGCTGGAGCGTCGACGCGGCGCTGCTCGCCGTCGCCGGCGTGGGCCTCTCGTTCAGCTGCTGGTGGATGTACTTCGCCGTGCCCTGGGCCGAGCCGCTGGCCCGCCATCGCCGGCGCGCCTTCCCGTTCGGCTACGGCCACCTGGTCATCTTCGCGTCGCTCGCGGCGATGGGCGCCGGGCTGCACGTCGCGGCGCTGGGGCTGGAGGGCGAGGCGTCGATCGGCACGACGGGCACGGTCCTGGCCGTCGCGATCCCGGTCACCCTGTACGCCACGGTGTTCTACGGGTTGTACTCCGTGTTGTTCCACGCCCGCGACCCGTTGCACGTGTGGTTGATCGCCGCGACCGCGACGCTGCTGGTGTTGGCGGTCGCGCTCGCCGCGGTCGGGGCGAGCGTGGCGATCTGCTTGTTGGTGATCATGCTCGCGCCGGCGGTGACGGTCGTGGGGTACGAGACGCTGGGGCACCGGCACATGGCGGCGGCGGTGGAGCAGCTGTGAGGGGCGGGGTGGGTTGTTGGTGGTGTTGGCGTCCCGCCCGGGCGCCGGTCGAGGGGCGGAGCGCGATCGGTCGGCAATGACGAGTGCGTGTTCGGTGCCTTCGCGCTGGTCTGTCCTCCGCGCGGCGCGCTTGGTGCCCTGGGCGGGCGTCCGCGAGGGATCCGGGTCGTCTGACCCTTGGATATGCCGGGTGAGACGGCCCGGACCGCCGGCGCGCGATGGATGGCACCTGGACGTTGCATCTCAACGGCTAGGTGCCATCGATCGCGGTGGTTGGCACTTCGGGGTCGACATACGACCCCCAGGTGCCAACCACCACCATTCGGACCCGAACGCCCCGCCCCGGCGCCGCGCGGAGGACAGACCGCGCACGCGCCCCCGCGGACGCACTCGTCATTGCCGACCGACCGCGCCCGCCCCGCGACCCGCGCCCGAGCGGAGCGCCAACACGCGGCGCCCACCACGTCAACCCACCACGCTCCTGGCGCCGTTTGCGGCCCGCACGGTCGTGGCTGACGGTCGCCGGCGAGTGCAGGCGGGCGCCAGCCCGTCAAACCGGTGGCGGCCGTCAGGCGCGAGCGGGCGGCACGCAAACGACGCCAGGCGAGCGCAGGCGAGGCGTCAGCCCGCTAAACCGGTGGCGGCCGTCAGGCGCGAGCGGGCGGCACGCAAACGGTGCTAGGCCGCCTTCCGCAGCTCCTTGGCGTGCCGCCGCGCCGCGACGTCGTCTGCCGGCGCGCCGAGCATGCGGACCAGCTCGCCGACGACCTGCTTCTCCTCGAGCTGGGTGACGGTGGTGATCGCCGGCTCGCGGCCGGTGTCCTTGGCGATGGAGAAGTGGCGGGCGGCGAGGGAGGCGACTTGGGGAAGGTGGGTGATGCAGACGACTTGGCGGCCGGCGGCGAGCAGGCGGAGCTGCTCGCCCACCGCGCGGGCGGTGTGGCCGCCGATCCCGGCGTCGACCTCGTCGAAGACCAGGACCGCGCCTGAGCCGTCGTTGGCCGCGCCCATGAGGGCGAGCATCACCCGCGACAGCTCGCCGCCCGAGGCCGTCTCGCGCAGCGGCGCCGGCGGCACCCCCGGGTTGGGCGCGATGAGGAACTCGACGGCGTCCGCGCCGGTCGCGCCCGCCTCGCGATCCGACAGCGCGATCTCGAAACTCGCGGCCTCCATGGCCAGCTCGGCCAGCCGGCCGCGCACGTCCTTGGCCAACGACTTCGCGGCCTTCACCCGCGCCGCCCGCAGCTTCAGCGCCAGCGCCTCGCGCGCCTTGCGCGCCTCGCCCAGCTCGGCCTGCGCCTCCTCCAGCGCGACCTCCGCGCGATCGAGCTCGGCGATCCGCGCCCGGCACTCGGCCGCGTGCGCGAGCACCGTCGCGATCGTCCCGCCGTGCTTGCGCTTGAGCCGATCCCACGCGCCGAGGCGCTCCTCGAGCTGGTCGAGCCCGCCCGGCTCGGCCTCCAGCCCCTCGCCGTAGCCGCGCAGCTCCGCCGCGAGGTCGTCAGCCTCGATGGCCAGCGCCCGCCAACGATCGGCGAGCCCGTCGAGCGACGGGTCCACCCCGGCCACGCCGTCCAGCAGCGCGCCCGCGCTCGCCAGCACGCCGGCCACCCCGCCCTCGTCGGCGTTGACCGCCTCCGCCGTCCCGAGCGCGGCAGCCCGCAGCGCCTCGACGTGCCGCAGGCGATCGCGCTGCGTCGTCAGCTCGGCCTCCTCGGCCTCCGACGGCTCGGCGGCGTCGATCTCGGCCAGCTCGAACTGCAGCAGGTCCAGCTCGCGATCCCGAGCGCCGGCCCGCTCGCGCAGCTCGTCCAGCGATCCCTCCAGCTCACGCACCCGGGCGTGCAGCGTCGCGTAGCGCTCGCGCCGCGCGCCCTGCTCGGCCCCGCACGCCCCGTCGAGCAGCTCCAGCTGCGACGAGGCGAGCATCAGCTTGCGGTGCTCGTGCTGGCCGTAGAAGGCGATCAGCCCCTCGGCCGCCTCGCGCAGGTCCGAGACCGACGCGGACCGGCCGTTCAGATACGCCCGCGTGCGCCCCTCGGCCGACACCCGCCGCGCGAGCACCAGCTCATCGGCGTCGGGCGCGACGCGATCGCCCAGCAGCGCCCGCAGCTCGGCGGGCAGGTCGAACACGCCTTCGACGTAGGCCTCGGCGGCGCCCGGTCGCACGATGCCCGACTTCGACCGGCCACCCAGCAGCAGGTCCAGAGCATGGGCCAGCACGGTCTTGCCCGCACCGGTCTCGCCCGTCAGGACGTTCAGCCCCGGAGCCAGCCGCAGCTCGGCCCGCTCGATCAGCAGGAGGTTCTCGACACGCAGCTCATGCAGCACGTCGCATGGTCTACCAGCGGCGCCGGACGAACGCACGTTCGTCCGGCGTTCCGCAATGGATCTGTCACGAAGTCGCGCGCCTTGCCTCGCGCAGCACCGGCCCTACGACGCCAGCCGCCCGAACCGCTCGCGCACCCGCAGGTAGAACGACGCGCCCGGCACCTGCGCCAGGTCCGCGGCCTCGGGGACGAAGCGCGACGCCAGCGCCTCCCCCGGTCCCAGCTCGCCCGCCGGACGGCCGTCGATCGACACGTCGACCGGCTCGCGCGAGCGGTTGTGGACCTCCAGCACGTCGGTCGGCGAGACCACCAGCGCGCGCGCCGTCAGCGAGTGCGGCGCGATGAAGGACACCACGTAGCCCTCCACGCCCCAGGCCAGCACCGGCCCGCCGTTGGCGAGGTTGTAGCCCGTCGAGCCGGCCGGCGTGGAGATCACCAGGCCGTCGCAGCGCACGCTGCCGACCTCCTGGCCGTCGACCACGTAGGCCAGCGTCGCGACGCGCTCGCCGAGCTTGCGGTGGAAGGACACGTCGTTGATCGCCGCCTGCGCGCCGCCCGGCGTCTCGAGCGCCAGCGCCGGCAGCGTCATCACGTCGAACTCACCGCGGAACGCCTTGGCGAACCCCTCGCCGACCTCGTCGGGATCGATCGTCGCCAGGAACCCGACCTCGCCGAAGTTCACCGCGAACACCGGGACGCTCGTGCCCGCGTAGCGCCGTAGCGCGCGCAGGATCGTGCCGTCGCCGCCGAGCACGACGCACAGGTCGACGTCGTCGCTGAGCGGCGCGTCGAGCTCCAGCCCCTCGACCGGCTGCAGGTCGTGCTTGGTGACCTCCTCGCGATCGAAGCGCAGCACGTAGCCGGCGTCGATCGCCGCGCGGCGCAGCGAGTCCAGCGCGTTGGCGGTCTGGTCGGGACGCCCGTGCGTGAGCACGGTCGCGGTCCGCTGGGCGGGAGTCATGCCTGCACCGCGGTCTCGGTCGCCGCGGCGGCGGCCACGAGGCCGTCGTCGTCCAACGCGCCGGCCCGGCCCGCCTCGGCCAGCCACGCGAAGGACTCGCGGTTGCCCTTCGGGCCGGGCAGCCCCGACGTCGCGAAGCCGAGCACCGACACGCCCGAGCCGTCGCGCACCGCGCGGGCGACCTCGACGAGCGCGGCGCACCGCACCTCCGGGTCGCGCACCACCCCACCGCTGCCGACGCGATCGCGCCCGACCTCGAACTGCGGCTTGATCATCGTGAGCGCATCGAAGCGCGGTGCGGCACAGGCGAGCACGGCGGGCAGCACCTTCGTCAGGGAGATGAACGACACGTCGGCGACGATCAGGTCGGGAGCGTAGGGCAGCTCGTCGCGCTCCATGCGCCGGGCGTTGGCGCGCTCGATCACGGTCACGCGCTCGTTGGTGCGCAGCGACCAGTCCAGCTCGCCGTAGGCCACGTCGTAGGCGACGACGTGCTCGGCCCCCGCCTGCAGCAGGCAGTCGGTGAAGCCGCCGGTCGAGGCACCGACGTCGAGGCAGTGCCGCCCCGCCACGTCGACGTCCAGCGCCGCCAGCGCGTTGGCGAGCTTCAGCCCGCCGCGCGAGACGAACCGCGGCCGCTCGTCGACGGCGATCACGACGTCATCGGGCACGAGGTGCCCGGGCTTGAGCTGCCGATCGCCGCGCGTGCCGACGCGCACCTCGCCGGCCATCACCGACGCGGCCGCGCGCGAGCGCGACGCGAAGAGCCCGCGCTCGTGCAGCAGGGTGTCCAACCGG
>DASYBY010000299.1:0-5677 GCA_036500525.1 Baekduia sp.
CGCGCCGTCGACGATGGAGATCCTCATCCACCGCGCCGAGTTCGTCCCCGGCCAGTCGGTGCCGCTGTTCGAGCTCAAGCCGCCGGTCTTCGACGGCATCGACTTCGCGCTGAAGCGCTCGTTCGACGTCGCGGTCTCCACGATCCTGCTGCTGCTGCTGAGCCCGCTGCTGGCCGCGATGGCGCTGGCGGTGCGGATCACGTCGCGCGGGCCGATCCTGTACCGCTCGTGGCGCCCGGGCATCGGCGGCGTGCCGTTCCCGTGCCTGAAGTTCCGCACGATGTACCACGACGCCGACCGGCGCCAGGCCGAGCTGGAAGAGCAGAACGAGGCGACTGGTGCGCTGTTCAAGATGCGCGATGATCCCCGGATCACGCGCATCGGCCGCATGCTGCGCCGGTTCTCGCTCGACGAGCTGCCGCAGCTGATCAACGTGCTGCGCAGCCAGATGTCGCTCGTCGGCCCGCGCCCGCTGCCCCAGCGCGACTTCGACCGCCTCGAGGAGTGGCACAAGAAGCGCTACCTCGTGCTGCCGGGGATCACCGGCCTGTGGCAGGTCTCGGGCCGCTCGGATCTCGACTTCGACGACCTCGTCCGGCTCGACTTCCTGTACCTGGAGCGGTGGTCGGTCTTCCTGGACCTGACGATCCTGGTCAAGACGGTGCCCGCGGTGTTCACGCGCCGCGGCGCGTTCTAGGGCGCGTCAAGCGGTCATCGGCAGCGGCTCGGGCTCGCCGTCGCCGAGCAGCAGCGCCGGGGTGGCACGCACCGGATCGTCGGCGCCGTAGTACATCGCGACCTTGACGTGGAGGCCCTCGCGCAGCGGCTTCATGCCGCGCGGGCCGATCCGCACGGGCACGACGGTGGTCCCGCGGCCCAGCCGGCTGCGCCCCGTGCCGAGGCGCACGGTGCCGCGCCCGATCACGACGGTGACCGTCACGTCGGCGGCGGCGATCAGGCGCACCTCGATCGTGTGGTCGACGCGCACGAGGGTGGCGGTGCGGAAGGCGAACGGCGGCGGCCGGGGCGGGACCTGCGCCGCGGCGGGCCCGACCGCCACGGCGGTGGCGGCGAGGAGCGAGAGGACCAGGACGGGAGCGGCGCGAACGCGCACCCCGCGCAGGCTAGACCGCGTTGATCAGCGCGTCACCGACGAAGCCGCCCGGTCGGACACCGTGGGGAACGGCCCACAGGCCCGAGCCGACGTGCTTGATGTACTCGTTGAGCTTGTCGCTGGCGCCGAGGTGGTTCTGCAGCGTGATGAACGACGCGGGGTCGCGCATGTAGGCCAGGAAGAACAGGCCGGCGTCGAGCTGGCCGAGCTCGGCGTCGAGGCCGTCGGTGAACGAGTAGCCGCGGCGCAGGATCTGGACGCCGCCGTTGTTGGAGGAGTGCGCCAGCCGGACGTGGCTGTCGGGCGGCAGCGCCTTGGGCACGATCGGGGCGAACTCGTCGGTGCCGCCCAGCGGCGCGCCGGCGACCTTCGTCCGGCCGATCGTGTCCTCCTGGTCCTTCAGCGCGGCGCGGTCCCAGACCTCGATGAGCATCCGGATGCGGCGGGCGACGAGGTAGCTGCCGCCGCGCAGCCACGCGGGCTCGTCGCGGTCGGCGCCGACCCAGACGTGCTGGTCGAGGGCGGCGGCGTCCTCGAGCTTGATGTTGGCCGTGCCGTCCTTGAAGCCCATCAGGTTGCGCGGGGTGGCCTGGGCGCGGCTGGTCGAGGAGGTCCGGCCGAAGCCGAGCTGCGACCAGCGGACGGTGACGACGCCGCGGCCGATGCGGGCCAGGTTGCGGACGGCGTGGAAGGCGACCTGCGGGTCGTCGGCGCAGGCCTGCACGGCCAGGTCGCCGTCGCTGTTGGCGCGGTCCAGGGCGTCGCCCGGGAGGGCGGGCAGCGGCGTCAGCGCGGCGGGGCGGCGGGCGGCGAGGCCGAAGCGGTCGTCGAAGAGCGACGGGCCGAAGCCGAAGGTGGTGGTCAGGCGGCCGGGGCTGAGGTCGAGCGCCTCGCCGGTGTCGTCGGGCGGGGCGAGCTGGGCGGCGGCGGCCCCGGTGCCGATCGCGTTGCCGCCGGCCATCGTGGCGGCCGCGACGGTCCACTCGCGCAGCAGGTCCTTCAGGTCGGCGCGCGACGTGCCCTCGGTGATGTCGAAGGCGGCGAAGTGCAGGCGGTCCTGAGCGGGCGTCGCGATCCCGGCCTGGTGGGTGCCGTGGAACGGGACGACGTCGCCGTCGGCGGTGGAGCTGCTGTCGTCGTCGATGTCCTGGCCGGCCGCGAAGCCGGCGCCGGCTGCCGCGGCGGCGAGGCCGGCGGCGCCGCCGGAGACGAGGAGTGCGCGTCGGGTGAGGGCCATGGTGAGGTTCGGGCGCCCTCGTGTTAGGGCACCCGAACCCAGATGCTAGCTCGCGCGCTGCGGCGGCGCGCTGCCCTCCTCAGGAGAAGGGCTTGGCCACCATGAAGAAGATCGCGACGAGCACGAGCAGGCCGAGGCCGACCTCGATCGCCATGTAGCGCCGGTAGACGCGTTCGTAGTCGGCGCCGAAGGCGATCTCGCCGCCGGCGGGCGTGGCCGCGACGGCCGCGGTCGCCAGCTCGGCCATGCGCGCGGTCATCTGCACGATGAGGCCGCCGGCGACGACGATGATCGCGAGGATGGTCAGGCCGACGATGACGTAGGTCTGCCCCCAGAGGTGCTCGTCGCTGGCCAGGTAGACGCCGAAGGCGAAGAGCAGGACGGTGCCGGGGCCGGTGAGCCGGACGTTGAGCCGGTGCTGGACGTCGTGCACGCCGGGCATGGCGCGCGGGTGGTTGCGGCGGACGTAGGGCAGGAGCATCGGGTAGGCCAGCGGCAGGCCGTAGGCGCAGAACGCGGCCATGACGTGCAGGGCCTTGATGATGAGGAACGTGGTGACGGCGGCGGGTGCGCTCGCCATGGTCAGGCCGCGGCCGGCGTGGGGGTGGCGAGGTGCTCGTCGAAGGCCGCGACGGCCTGGGTGTCCTCGTAGAGCTCCTCGTGGACGACCTTCCCCCAGCGGGTGCGCAGGACGATGGCGGCGCGGTTCTCGTAGATGCGGGTGCCGGTGGCGTCGCGGGCCTCGTCGGCGAACTCGAGGGCGATGGTCGTGCGCCACGGCGGTCCGTCGATGACGATCGCGCCCAGCTCCCCGCGCAGGCCGGCCGCGAGGAAGCGCCGCAGGAAGGCCTCGATCTCGTCGCGGCCGCGGTAGGTGCGACCCCACGAGTGCCGGCCGGGGAAGACGAGGACGGCGTCGTCGGCGTAGAGGCGCAGGAGGGGTGCGGGGTCGCCGCTCTGTAGCGCCGCGACGTTGCGGCGTAGGAGCGCACGGATCGCCGCGGTGTAGGCGGCGCGGGCGGCGAGCGCGGCGGTGGCGCCGGCGAGGGCGGCGGTGGTGGTGGCGCGTCGGGCGGGCATTCGAGGACCTCCGGAGACGAATTAGGTAGATCGCTCTAGCGGACCCTAGCTATCGTGGGACGCGATGTCGAACCCGATCCCCACCCGTGAGCGCATCGTGACCGCGGGCGCCGACCTGTTGCGCGTCAAGGGCTACACGGGCACCGGCGTGAAGGAGATCGTCACGCTCGCCGGGGCGCCCTTCGGCTCGCTCTACCACCACTTCCCGGGCGGCAAGGAGCAGCTCGGCGAGGAGGTCATCCGCCACTCGGGCGCGCTGTACGGCGAGCTGGTGCCGCTGATCTTCGACGCGACGCCCGACGTGGTGAGTGGCGTGCGGGCGTTCTTCGCGGGCGCCGCTGAGCATTTGAAGGAGACCGACTACGCCGACGCCTGCCCGATCGCCACGGTCGCGCTGGAGGTGGCGAGCACCAGCGAGCCGCTGAGGGTCGCGACGGCCGAGGTGTTCGAGAGCTGGATCGTGGCGCTGGCGCCGCGGTTCGCCGAGGCCGGGATCGAAGAGGCCCGGGCGCGGGAGCTGGCGATCGCGGTGCTGTGCGGGCTGGAGGGGGCGTTCGTGCTCGCGCGGGCGATGCGGGAGACCGTGGCGCTGGAGGTCGCGGGCGAGGTGGCGGCGGAGGCGGTGGCGGGGGCGCTTAGGGCTTAAGCGGTGCGGCGGGGTTGGCGTCCCGTTCGCGGCGTGGGTGGGGGTGCGGCGCGCGGTCGGTCGGCGATGACGGCGAGGTTCGGTGGGGTGCGGAGCGCCGTCGGTCTAGCCGCGTGCGCCCGGGGGCGGGTTGTTCGGGCGTTGATGGTCGATGCGTGTCGTTTTGGGCTCCCATATGGGGTCCAAAGCGACTCGCGTGCGATGCGTGTCGTCTAGCCCGGGATATGACCGGGTTGGACGACACGGATCTGATCCGGGTCGTCTCGTGGTGAACAGTTCACGACCAGTCGACCCGGACCCTCGCGGACGACCCGCCCCCCGGCGCACGCGGAGGACAGAAGGCGCACGCGCTCCCGTGAACGCACTCGTCATTGCCGACCGACCAACGCCGGCACCCTCGACCCGCGCCCGAGCGGGACGCCACGAACGCCCGCCGACCCGCGCCCGCACGGGACGCCAGCCAGCCGTCAACACGCAGCGTCTACGTCGCCGTCCCATCATGCAACCCCCGCCGCCGCAGCTCCGACCGCTGCCCCGGGAGCAATTCGAACAACAACTCTTCCACCCGCTCCGCGTACGCCTCGGCCCCGAACCGCTCGGCCGCTGCGCGCGCCGCGGTGCCCATGGACTCGCGCTGCTCCAGCACGCGCAGCACGGCGACCGCCAGCGCCGCGGTGTCGCCGGGCTCGACCAGCGCGCCTGTCACGCCGTCGGTCACCAGCTCCGGCAGCCCGTCCACGCTCGTCGCGACGACTGGCGTTCCCGCCGCCATCGCCTCGGCGACCACCGTCCCGAAGGGCTCCTGGCGGGAGGGGAGGACGAGCACGTCGAGCTGGCCGAGGATGCCCGCGGCCTCGGCGACGCGACCGACGTGGTGGACGTCGGAGGACGCTCGGACGGCCGCGGCGTACTCGGTCTCCTCGTCCTCGTACGGATCGTCGCCGACCACGACGACGCGGACGTCGGGGCGCGCGGCGCGGATCGCCGGGGCGGCCTTGACGAGGTCGAGCGCGCCCTTGCGTGGGACGAGGCGGCCGACGAAGCCGACGACCGGGCCGCCGCCGTTCTCGCGCGAGGGCCATGGCGCCGACGCCGGCGCCGGGTCGAGCTCGACCGGGCAGCCGATGACGTTGACGTCGAGCGGGTCGAGCCGGCCGCCGACGGCCTTGGAGTCGGCGAGCACGAGGTCGGCCCCGTGCCAGTGGCGCGGCACGCGCTCGACGATGTCGTGGACGTGCAGCACCGTCGTGTGGCCGCGCAGCGCCGGCAGCAGGCGTCCCGCGACGGTGCCGTTGAGGTACGTGATGTCGGCGTCGCGCGACAGCCGGCGGGCCCGCGGCCACGACGCGACCGCGCGGGCGCCCGCGCCGTGGGCCAGGCCGCCGACCTCCAGCGCCTCCCACGGGTAGCCGGCGTCCGAGAGCGGCGTCTCGGCCTCGCCCGGCGACGTGATCGAGATGTCCCAGCCCCGCGCCTCGAGGCGGCGGAGCAGGCGCAACAGCCCGATCTCGGGACCTCCCGGCCGGTCGACCTGGCAGACGGCGAGCAGCCTCATGCCGGTGGGTCCGCTACCCGGCCTTGTGGTGCTTCTTGGCCTTTG
>DASYBY010000300.1:0-4352 GCA_036500525.1 Baekduia sp.
GCAGCGGGACGGCGACTCTCTCGCCGCGGACCGTAGCGAAGTCCCCGGTCAGGAGGGGGTTTCGGAGCCCGGCGACGTCCCCGCGCGGATCCACTTCAACGCGTCGTCGTCGGGGTCGACCTCCCCCACCTCGGCGTCCCCGCGCAGCACCGAGCGCACCGCCAGGAAGTCCGCGGTCGCCGCGACGTCGTGCACCCGGACCATCGCCGCGCCGCGCTCGGCGGCGAAGCCGACGGCGGCCAGCGTCCCGGCGAGGCGCTCGGCCGGCGGCCGGCCGGTGATCGCCGCCAGGAAGTACTTGCGCGACACCGCGGCCAGCCACGGATGGCCGAGCGCGGCGAGCTGGTCGATCGCGCGCAGCGTCGCGACGGACTCCGCGGGCGACTTGGCGAAGTCGGGACCGGGATCGACGATCAGCTGCCCGTCGGCCACGCCCCGGGCGCGCGCCACCGCGCAGCGCTCGGCGACGAACGCCACCACATCGCCCACCACGTCCCCGCCGTAGTCGGCGAAGTGCTCCTGCTTGGGCGCCGCGCGCGTGTGCATCACCACGAGCGACGCGCCGGTGCGCGCGACGTGGTCGGCCAGCGCCGGGTCGCGCAGCCCGCTGACGTCGTTGAGCAGGTGCGCGCCGGCATCCAGCGCGGCGCCCGCGACCTCGGGCTTCCACGTGTCGACCGACACCACGAGGCCCTCGGCGACCAGCCGCTCCACGAGCGGCACGACGCGCGAGCACTCGACCTCGGCCGCGGTGACCCCCGTGTACGTAACGCCGGACTCGCCGCCGACGTCGATGAGGTCCGCCCCGTCGCGCACCAGCCCGAGCGCCAGATCCACCTGCGCGTCGAGCGTCGTCGTGCGGACCGCGTCCGAGAACGAGTCGGGGTTCGCGTTGACGATCCCCATGATCAGCGGGCGCCCCGGCCGCGGCGCCAGGTCGCGACCGCGGAGACGCAACACGCCCTCAGCCATCGGTCAGCACGGGCACGTAGTGCAGGAACAGGTGCTCGCCCGCGCGGTGGATCTCGCGCAGCGCCAGCGCCCGCGGCGCGGCGAGCGCCGCGCCCTCGACGATCGACGCCGCGCCCCCACCGACGACCAGCGGCGCAACCGTCAGCAGCAGGTCGTCGACCGCGCCCTGGGCGACGAGCTCGCGCAGCAGCGTCGGTCCCCCCTCGCACAGCACGCTGCGGATGCCGCGCGCGCCGAGGTCGTCCATCAGCGCCGGCAACGTGAGCGTGCCGGGCGCGCTGCGCACGACCTCCAGCGTCGCCCCGGTCACCTCCGGCGTGGCCATCTCGGACTCCGAGTAGACCACGATCTCGATGCCCTCCTCGCTGAACAGCGGCACGTCGAGCGGCAGGTCCAGGCCTCGCGAGACCGTGGCGACCAGCGGGTGCGCCGGGCGGCCGGCGGCCACGCGCGCGGCCCGCTGATCGGCGTCGAGCAGGTTGGCGTAGCGCTCGGCGCGGATCGTCGGGGCGCCGACGAGGATCGCGTCGGCGCCGGCGCGCAGCTCCCGCAGGAGCGCGCGGTCGGCCGGATGGCCGAGGCCGACCGAGCGGCCGTCGATCGAGGCGCGCCCGTCGACCGCGGCGATCATGTCGGCCACCACCCGCGGGCGCTCGCCGGGCGCCCGCGCGTCCTGCAGGCCCAGCCCGGCGACGAGGTCGCGCACGGTGCGCGCCTCGCCCTCGTCGAGCCGGTGCAGCGTGTCGGCGGGCGCCACGGCTCGGCCGCTACTTGCCGATGTGGATCACGCGATCGACCGCGAACGCGTTGCCCGCGTTGTCGGTCGCGCTCACCCGCACCGTGAACGCCCCGCTGTGGCCGTAGGTGTGCGTCCCCTTGGTCGCCTGCGTGTAGCCGCCGCCGTCGCCCCAGTCGATCCGCACGTACTTGACGCCCGCGGCCCGGCCGGAGGGCGGCAGCACGTCGGCGGCCTTGGCCGTCACCGTCGCGGTCCGGCCCTTGGTCTTGGACTTGAACGACACGGTGGGCGCGACGGTGTCGACCTTCAGCGACCGGACCGCCGTCTGCACGATCTGGCCGCGGCGGTCCGTGGCGACGATCCGCAGCTTGTGGATCCCGTCCGAGACCGCGCCGGCCGCGAGCGCGAGCTTCGTGGTCTGCGTCTGGCCGGCGACCTTGCCGTCGATCTGCACGCTGTAGGTCAGCGGTCCCCACAGCTCCAGCGAGGTGCCCCAGGCCAGCGGCTGGCGGACGACGTTGCGCCACGTCTTCGAGCTGGTGTTGCTCTGGAACGCGCCGGGCAGGCGGTCGTAGTTGGCGGCCACCAGGCGCCGGTCGGCGCCCGTGCCCTGCACGAAGACGAACGAGAAGTCGCCGGTGCGATCCGAGGCGACGTCGAAGCCCGCGGCCGGGTCGACCGGGCCGAAGGCCGGGTTGGACAGGATCGTGTCGGGGCCGGGCCCCGGGACCGTGCGGACGTCGGCCTTGTCGTCGTAGAAGACGCCGTGGACCGCCGCGTCGGCGACGTTGACCCAGCCGACCACGCGGTCGGTGGTCTCGGCGACCGCGCCGATGGGCTGCGCCGGCACGCCCGAGCCGCCGACCGGCCGCGCGGGGTTGAGGATGTCGTCCTTGAGGATGCCCGCGAGCGCCGCGCCGCTGTTGGTCCCGACGGTCGCCACCCCCTGGCCCTTGCCGTTGATGTCGACGCGCGGGGACGCCTGCACGCCCTGGCCGCCCCAGCCGAGGCCGTCGAAGGCGACGGGCGGCTCGCTGCGCGATCCGCGCACCCGCACGCCGATCGCGCGCGCCGTCTGGCCGGCGCCGTCGGCGAACTGCTGGCGGAACGTCACCCACGCGTAGCTGGAGTCGTCCTCGATGTCGACGTCGGGCGAGTCGGCGGGGCCGCCGGCGTGGCCGTCGAGGTCGGGCACCGTGAGGTCCTCCGGGCCGGTCGAGACGGTCAGGCCGAAGAGGCGGCGCACGAAGACGTGGCCGTTCTCGCCCCAGACGGCGATGCCGGTGCCGTCGGCGGAGATCGCGACGTGCGAGCGATCGGTGCCGACGCCGGAGGTGTCGGCCGGGTTGATGTCCAGCGGCGTCGGCACGGGCGCGAACGCCGTCGACGTCCGGTCCATGCGCGCCGCGAGGACGTCGCCGTTGACGGTGTAGGTCGCGTACGCCGCGCCGTTGAACGACATGTCGACCGACGGGTCCGAGGCGCCGGAGGCCAGCAGCTGCGGGGCGCCGAAGCCGGGCGCGCCGATCGCGCGCACGCTGGCGAAGACCGAGCCGCCGGCGATGAAGACGACGGCGACGCGGCCGCCGTCGGAGACCGCGACGGCCGACTGCGTGGACCCGGCGTCGATGCCGGCGTCGACGCGCTCGGGCGGCTGGTAGGCGCCGTTGACCAGGCGCGAGACGTAGATGTGGTTGATCCCGCCGTCGGTGCGCTGGTAGGTCACCGCGCCGTTGCCGTCGCGGGCGATGTCGAGGTCGTTCACCGCGCGGATGTCCGCGGAGGGACCGTCGATCGCGTCGGCGGGGAAGAACGCGGCGTGGGCCGCGGCGGCGGGCGAGAGGACGGCGATGGTCGTGACGATGAAGGCCAGGCGGCGGCGCATGGGCTGCGGAACTGCTCCTCGGAGGGGACGGAAGGCGGTGTTGGCGGTCGTGTCGGTCAAACCGGCGCCGACCCGGAAGTTACGGTGCGGCCCCGACGGTCGTCGGTCCGGGGCTCAGCTTGGGACCAGCCCTTCGGCGCTCGCCTCGTCGGCGAACGCCGCCGCGGCGCGGTCGACGGCACCCTCGTCCCAGCCCAGCTCGGGCGCCATCGCGGCGGCGACCCGGCGGGCCGCGGCGCCGCCGTCGGCGGTCACGTCGCGGGCCGCGACGAGGCCGAGCCGCGTGCGCCGCAGCAGCACGTCGCCGACGGTGCGGGCCTGCTCGTGGCGCGCCGCGTGGACGGCCTCGGCGAGCAGGTCGGGCTGGCCGGCGACCACCGGCTGGGCCAGCGCGCCGCGCTGGGCGGCGATCGCCAGCACGTCGTGGGCCGTGTGGCCGTAGCGCCCGGCCAGCGCCGCGTAGGCCTCGGGCGCGACGCCCTGGACCCGCGGCAGCTCGGAGGCCTCGATCGCCTGGCCGAGCGGGATCTCGTGGGTGCGGCAGGGCGCGTCGCGCGCCTCGCGCTCCACCAGCCGGTCGACGGCCATCTTCGCCATCCGCCGCCACGTGGTCAGCTTGCCGCCGGTGATCGTGACCATGCCGCTGGAGGTCTCGTACAGCTCGGCCTTGCGGGAGATGTCCACCGACTTGCCCTGGTCGGCCGAGGAGATCAGCGGCCGGACGCCGGCGAACGCGCCCGTGATGTCCGAGGCGCC
>DASYBY010000301.1:0-10419 GCA_036500525.1 Baekduia sp.
GCGGAGGACAGACCAACGCAAGAGCCACCGAACACGCACTCGTCATCGCCGACCGACCGCGCGACGACCCCGACCGCGTCTGGGCGGAACGCCACGAACGTACGCGCCGCAACCCTCACCTCACCCCGGCGCCGGCGCCCCGGCGGCGTCGGCCGCGCCGGCAATCGCCACACCGCCCGCCCGCAGCCCCCGCCGCAACCTCACCGTCGACCCGTGCGGCGCGATCTCGAGCGTCACCTCGTCGGCGAGCGCGCGCATCAACTCGATGCCCCGCCCCCGGTCCGGATCCGACGGCGAGTGATCGCGGCGGCCCGCGTCGCGCACGGTGATCGAGACCTCGCCGCCCGCGTCGACCTCTAGGTCCACGCCGATCGTCGTCCGCGCGAACCCGGTGCCGTGCTCCAGCGCGTTCTGCCACGCCTCGTTGGCGGCCATGACGAGATCGTGGACCTCGTCGTCCTCGGCGCCCGCCTCGTGCAGCCAGCGCGCGGTCACGCGGCGCAGCGACGTCAGCGCGTCGCGGTCGGGCGACAGCTTCAGCCGCGCCACCGGGCCGAGCCGCGCCTCGCTGCGCACCACCATGATCGTCACGTCGTCGTCGGCCGCCGCCGCGTCGGTCGCCGCCAGCGCCCGCGCGACCAGCTCGTCCGGCGACCCACCGCCGGACACCGCGGCGCGCAGCCGCTCCAGCCCCGCATCCAGCCGCTCGCCGCGGCGCTCGATCAACCCGTCCGTGTACAACAACGCGGTCATCCCCGC
This sequence comes from Baekduia sp., assembly GCA_036500525.1. Taxonomy (GTDB): domain Bacteria; phylum Actinomycetota; class Thermoleophilia; order Solirubrobacterales; family Solirubrobacteraceae; genus Baekduia. The sequence continues at coordinate 760 of DASYBY010000301.1, forward strand.
CGCCAGCGACGCCGTCCGCTCCTCGTACCGCCACGTCTCCATGACGCCCAGCGGCGGCCCGCCACCGGCCAGGATCTCGACGTCGCCCCCGCCCTCGCCGATGACCAGCGGTGGCGGATGCCCCGCGTTGACGAAGCGCATCGTCCCCGAGTCGATCTCGAAGATCGCGAACAACATGGTGGTCATGAGGTCGGCGCCCAGCGCGGCGTGGTAGCCGTTCATCCGCTCGACCAGCGCGACCGGCCCGTGACCCTCCAGCGCGTAGGCGCGCGCGACCGAGCGCAGCTCGCCCATCCGCGCCGCGGCGTCGACCCCGTGCCCCGCGACGTCGCCGACCACGACGCCCAGCCGCCCGCCGGGCAGGGCGATCGCGTCGTACCAGTCGCCGCCCACCCGCGTCCCGCCCGCGCCCGGCGCGATGTGCGCCGCCAGCGACACGCCGACGATCTTCGGCAGCCCCTCGGGCAGCAGCGCCCGCTGCAGCGTCGCGGCGATCCGCCGGTCGCGCTCGTCGGCGATCTGCACCAACAACTGCTGCGGGGAGCCGTGCACGTCGCGCACCGCCACCACGCTCACCGTCACCGGGAACGGCGTGCCGTCGACCCCCAGCACGTGCGCGCCCCACGGCTCGCCCGCCGCCCCGTCGTCGGCGGCGTTGCGCACCCGCTCGTCGAACTCCGGCCGGTCGCGGTCGTGGACGATCTCGTGGATCGGCGCCCGCGCGAGCACCGACGCCGGCCGCCCGCTCAACCGCTCCAGCGCCGGGTTGACCTGCATCGCGAGCCCGTCGAGATCGCACAGCGCCATGCCGGTCGGCGCGGCCTCGAACGCGTTGCGCACCAGCTCGTCGCTGCGCCGCAGCTGGCGGCGGTGGCGATCGAGGTCGGCGAAGACCTTCACCTTGGACCGCAGCACGAGTGGGTCGAACGGCTTGAGCAGGTAGTCGACCGCGCCCGCCTCGTAGCCCGCGAACACCTGCGCGACGTCGGCCTCGGCCGCGGTCAGGAAGATGATCGGCACGTCGCGCGAGCGCTCCCGCCGCTTGATCATCTCCGCCGTCTCCAGCCCGTCCATGCCCGGCATCTGCACGTCGAGCAGGATCACCGCGAAGTCGCCGACGAGCACCTCGCGCAGCGCCTGCTCGCCCGAGTCGGCCTCGACGACCTCGACCCGCAGCGGCTCGAGCACCGCCTGCAGCGCGACGCGGTTCAGGTGCCGGTCGTCGACCAGCAGGATCCGCGGCGGATCGACCTCGACCATCAGCGGTGCAGCCAGACGCGCATCAGCGAGAGCAGCTGTTCGACGTCCACGGGCTTGGTGATGTAGTCGCTCGCCCCCGCGCTGATCGACTTGTCGCGGTCGCCCCGCATCGCCTTGGCCGTCAGCTGGATGATCGGCAATGCGTCGAACCGCGGCATCGCGCGGATCGCCTGCGCGGTCTCGTAGCCGTCCATCTCGGGCATCATGACATCCAACAACACCAGGTCGGTGTCGGGCTGCTCGCGCAGCCGCTCGATCCCCTCGCGCCCGTTCTCGGCGAACGCCACCTTCATCCCGCGCGCCTCCAGCGCGCTGGCCAGGGCGAACACGTTGCGGATGTCGTCGTCGACGATCAACACGCGCTTGCCCTGGAAGACCTGATCGGCGGTGCGCAGCCGCGCCAGCAGCTTGCGCGTCGGCTGCGGCAGCTGCGTCTCCAGGCGGTGCAGGAAGAGCGCGGTCTCGTCGATGAGGCGATCGGGCGACGCGGCGGTCGCCACGACGAGCCGCTCCGACGCCGCGTCCATCGCGACCCGGTCGGCGGGCTCGGGCGGCTCGGGCACGTGCAGGACCAGCGGCAGCTCGCTCAGCGACGGCTCGCCGCCGACCGCCAGCAGCACGTCCAGCGGCCACTTGTCCCCCGGGTTGACCACCAACACGGCGCAGTCGACGCTCTCGCGGCGCAGGTCCTCCAGCGCGCTCTCGGGCGTCATCGGCACGATGTCCACGTCGTCGCCGGCGCTCAGCAGCTCGAACGTCTCGCGCTCCAGCCCCTCGCCGTTCTGCACCAGCGCGAGCCGCTTGACCGACCGCGCGCTCAACCGCTCAAGGGCCGTGAGCGCCATCAGCGCGGCGGCACCCGGATGCGTGGAGCCCGAGTCGTCGGCCGACGCGTCGTCCACGTACGCCGCAGCCCCCGCGCGCAGCGCCGACAGCCGCCCGCCGGCCGGCCCCGCGACCACGACCGGGCGATGGCGCGTCTCGGGGTGCGACTTCAGCTGGCCGAGCAGCCGCTCCCCGCGGCCGTCGCCGGCGAAGACGAGCACCGCGTCAGGCCGGTACTCGCGGGCCAGCGCGAGCCCGAGCGGCGTGCGCCGCGCGACCAAGCCCTTGAGCCCGTGCTCGCGCGCGACCGCCAGGGCGCTCTGGGCGTGCCCGGCGTCGTGGGCGATGACGAGCAGGACGCGGTCGCCCGCGACGATCGAGGAGCGGTCGTCCTCGACGCCGTCGTAGGGCAGCAGCGCCGCCGAGTCCGCCACGCTGTCGGCGGGCGCGGCCAGCGGCGGCTCCGGCGGCGTGTCGACCTGCGCGCCCTCGCCGGTCCGGTGCATCAGCGGCAGCACGAGCGTGAAGCTCGAGCCCTCGCCCACCTGCGACCCGACGCGGATCTCCCCGCCGAGCAGGCGCGCGATCTCCCGGCTGATCGACAGCCCGAGGCCGGTGCCGCCGTACTTGCGCGACGTCGTGCCGTCGGCCTGCTGGAAGGCCTCGAAGATCGACGCGAGCTTGTCGGCGGCGATGCCGACGCCCGTGTCGATCACCGCGAACGAGATGCGCTCCTCGGCGTCGCGCGCGACCTTCAGCCGCACCGTGCCCGCCGGGGTGAACTTGAAGGCGTTGGACAACAGGTTGCGCAGCACCTGCTGCAGGCGCTGCTCGTCGGTGACGATCGAGGCCGGCAGCGCGTCGTCGATCTCGATGGCGAACGTGAGGTCGCGCTCCTCGGCGACCGGGCGGAACGAGCGCTCGACGTCCTCGCAGACGTCGGCCAGCGCCACCGCCGCGAGGTCGAGCTCCATCTTGCCCGCCTCGACCTTGGACAGGTCCAGGATGTCGTTGATGAGCGACAACAGGTCGTTGCCCGCGGAGTGGATCGTCGTGGCGAACTCGACCTGCTGCGCCGTCAGGTTGCCGTCGGCGTTGTCGCCGAGCAGCCGCGACAGGATCAGCAGCGAGTTCAGCGGCGTGCGCAGCTCGTGGCTCATGTTGGCCAGGAACTCCGACTTGTACTTCGACGACAGCGCGAGCTGCGCGGCCTTCTCCTCCAGGCCGGCGCGGGCGCTCTCGATCTCCACGTTCTTGGCCTGCAGCTCGCGCGCCAGCGACTGCGACTGCGCGAGCAGCTCCTCGGTCCGCATGTTCGCGCGGATCGTGTTGAGCACGACCCCGATCGTCTCGGTGATCTGCTCCAGGAACGCGCGGTTGATCTCGCTGATCGCCTGCACCGAGGCCAGCTCGATGACGCCGAGCACCTGCTCCTCGAAGAGCACGGGCAACACGATGATGTTGCGCGGCGTGGCCTCGCCCAGGCCGGAGGCGACCTTGATGTAGTCCTCGGGAACGTCCTCGACGAGGATGGGCTTGGCCTCGACCGCCGCCTGGCCGACCAGCCCGTCGCCGAGCAGGAAGCGCTCGGGATCGCCCTGGCGCCGGCGGTAGCCGTAGGAGGCGACCAGCCGCAGGTCGGGGTCGTCCTCGCCCTCGACCAGGAAGAACGCGCCGTGCTGCGAGGTGACCAGCGGCGTCAGCTCGCTCATGATGAGCTTCGTGACCTGCGTCAGGTCGCCCTGGCCCTGGAGCATGCCCGACAGCCGCGCGAGGTTCGTCTTCAGCCAGTCCTGCTCGACGTTGATCTGCGTCGTCTCGCGCAGGTTGGCGATCATCTGGTTGATGTTGTCCTTCAGCTCGGCGACCTCGCCCTGGGCCTCGACGGTGATCGACCGCGTCAGGTCGCCCTGCGTCACCGCCGTGGAGACCTCGGCGATCGCGCGCAGCTGCGTCGTCAGCGTCGAGGCGAGCTGGTTGACGTTCTCGGTGAGGTCGCGCCAGCGGCCGCGGACGCCCTCCACCTCGGCCTGACCGCCGAGCCGGCCGTCGGTGCCGACCTCGCGCGCGACGCGCGTCACCTCGTCGGCGAACGAGCCGAGCTGGTCGACCATCGTGTTGATGGTGTCCTTCAGCTCCAGGATCTCGCCGCGCGCGTCCACGGTGATCTTCTGCGACAGGTCGCCGTTGGCCACCGCGGTCGCCACCTGGGCGATGTTGCGCACCTGGTCGGTCAAGTTGTCGGCCATCGAGTTCACCGACTCCGTCAGCGAGCGCCACGTGCCCGACACGCCCTCGACCTGTGCCTGGCCGCCGAGCTTGCCCTCGGTGCCGACCTCGCGCGCGACGCGCGTCACCTCGGCCGCGAACGACCGCAGCTGGTCGACCATCGTGTTGATCGTCTCGGCCAGCGCCGCGACCTCGCCCTTGGCCTCGACCGTGATCTTCTTGGACAAGTCGCCCTCGGCCACCGCCGTCGTCACCTGCGCGATGTTGCGGACCTGCTCGGTCAGGTTGGTGGCCATCGAGTTCACCGACTCGGTCAGCGAGCGCCACGTGCCGCTGACGTCCTCGACCTCGGCCTGGCCGCCGAGCCGGCCGTCGGTGCCGACCTCCTTGGCGACGCGGGTCACCTCGGCCGCGAACGAGCGCAGCTGGTCGACCATCGTGTTGATGGTGTCCTTGAGCTCCAGGATCTCGCCGCGCGCGTCGACCGTGATCTTCTTGGACAGGTCGCCCTGCGCCACCGCCGTCGTCACCTGCGCGATGTTGCGCACCTGGTGGGTCAGGTTGTCGGCCATGAAGTTGACGTTCTCGGTCAGGTCGCGCCACGTGCCCGACACGCCCTTCACCTCGGCCTGGCCGCCGAGCTTGCCCTCCGTGCCGACCTCGCGCGCCACGCGCGTGACCTCGTCGGCGAAGGACGACAACTGGTCGACCATCGTGTTGACCGTGCGCTTGAGCTCCAGCACCTCGCCCTTGACGTCGACCGTCACCTCCTGGGTCAGGTCGCCGCGGGCGACCGCGGTCGTCACGCGGGCGATGTCGCGCACCTGGTCCGTCAGGTTGCGCGCCATGACGTTCACCGAGTCGGTGAGGTCCTTCCACGTGCCCGCGACCCCCGGCACGACCGCCTGCCCGCCGAGGCGCCCCTCCGTGCCGGTCTCGCGCGCGACGCGGGTGACCTCGTCGGCGAACGACCGCAGCTGGTCGACCATCGTGTTGATGGTGTCCTTGAGGAGCAGGATCTCCCCGCGCGCATCGACCTCGATCTTCTGCGAGAGGTCGCCCTGGGCCACCGCCGTCGTCACCAGCGCGATGTTGCGGACCTGGCCGGTGAGGTTCTCCGCCATCGAGTTCACCGACTCGGTCAGGTCCTTCCACGTGCCCGACACGCCCGGCACCTCGGCCTGGCCGCCGAGCTTGCCCTCGGTGCCGACCTCGCGCGCCACGCGCGTGACCTGCTCGGCGAAGACCGACAGCGTGTCGGTCATCGCGTTGATCGTGTCGGCGAGCGCCGCGACCTCGCCCTTGGCGTCGACGGTGATCTTCTGCGTCAGGTCGCCCTTGGCGACCGCGCCCGCGACCTGCGCGATGCCGCGCACCTGGTCGGTCAGGTTGCGCGCCATGAAGTTGACGTTCTCGGTCAGGTCGCGCCATGTGCCGCTGACCCCGCGGACCTCGGCCTGGCCGCCGAGCTTGCCGTCGGTGCCCACCTCGCGGGCGACGCGCGTGACCTCGTCGGCGAAGCCGCCGAGCTGGTCGACCATCGTGTTGATGGTGTCCTTGAGCTCGAGGATCTCGCCCCGTGCGTCCACGGTGATCTTCTGGGTCAGGTCGCCCTGGGCGACCGCGGTCGTGACCTGCGCGATGTTGCGGACCTGGCCGGTGAGGTTCGCGGCCATGGAGTTGACCGACTCGGTGAGGTCGGCCCACGTGCCGGAGACGCCGGGGACCGCGGCCTGGCCGCCGAGCTTGCCGTCGGTGCCGACCTCGCGCGCGACGCGCGTCACCTCGGAGGCGAACGAGGAGAGCTGGTCGACCATGCCGTTGACCGTCGTGCCGATGCGGGCGAACTCGCCCTTGACCGGCTGGCCGTCGATCTCCATCGCCATCTTCTGGCTCAGGTCGCCCTCGGCGACGGCCACGATGACGCGCGCGACCTCCGTCGTGGGGCGAGCGAGGTCGTCGATGAGGCCGTTGACGGTCTCCAGCCGATCGCGGAAGTCGCCGCTGGCGCCGTCGGTCCGGGCGCGCTCGGTCATCCGCCCCTCGCGCCCGATCTGGCGCGCGACCCGCTGCAGCTCGGCGGTCTGCGCCTGACTGTGGTCGGCCAAGCGGTTGAACGCGACTTCGAGCTCGCCCAGCAGGCCCTTGCGCCGGGCCGGCAGGCGGCGGGAGAAGTCCCCGTCGGCGGCGGCGCCCAGCGCCTCCAGCAGGCGTCGAAGGGCAGCGGGGTCGAGCCGTCCCTCCTCGTCCTTGCTGCTCCTGCGGGATGCACCCTCGTCGGCAGCCAGTGTCCCGGCCATCGATCCTCCTTGGGGGATGTTGAGCCGCACGCACAGGAGCGCACGGCCTACGGCCGCTACCCAGTATTGCGGTAGGCCAAACCGCGCGCCGCAGTCGTGTCAGGCGGCGCGGCCGGGGCCCGCAGGGTGAGCGGCGACGCGCCTACCCGCTGCGGTGCTCCCCGTCCAGCTCTTCGAGGCGGCGGGCCGCGTCGGCGGCACGCTCGCCGTGGCGCGACGCGGCGCCCTGGGCGCGCACGAAGCGCGACTCGAGCTGCTCGGCGGCCTCGTCGTGCGCGCCGGCCTCGCGCTCGTGACGCTGCGCGCTGGCGTGGTGCTCGTCGGCCGCCTGGCGATGCTCGCGCGCGGCGGCGGCGACCTCGCCGGCCTTCACGGCGTTGGCGTCGTGCTCCTGGCGATGCCCGGACAGGTCGCTCGCGACGGCGCGGCGCTCGCGGTCGACGCGGGCGCGCTCGGCGGCACGCCGGCGCGAGCGCAGCCCGGCCCCGACGGCCACGAGGACCAGGACGACGACGATGAGGACGATCACGATCATGCAGTGGTCGTACCCCGCTGGGGCGGTTTGTCGCACTGTCTGCGGGGGGACCCTCGCGGTGGATGCTCCGCCAAGGCCCTCTCTCGCTCACGCTGCACTCGCTGCTGGAGCCCGTGCTGGCCGCGCTGCTCATCGCCGCGCCGTTCCTCTTCGGCTTCTCCGATCAGGGTGCCCCGACGGCCGTGGCGATCATCGCCGGCATCGAGGTCCTCGTCGTCGCCATGAGCACGGACTGGCGCGTCTCGCTGATCCGCGCCGTGCCGATCGCCGCCCACCTGGCGATCGACTTCGGCCTGGCCGTCGTCCTGATCGCCGCGCCGTTCCTCTTCGGCTTCAGCGACCAGGGCGCGCCGACAGCGTTCTTCATCATCATCGGCGTCCTGCTGTTGTTGGTGGTGCTGGGCACGCGCTGGTACCCGGAGGTGGGCGAGGGCGAGCGGCACGGGCTGCTGCGGCGCCGCAAGGGCGCGGCGCCCAACGGCGGCGCCGACGACCTGCCGGGCTCGCAGCCCACGCGCTGAGCGGCGCTGCGCGGCGGCTCAGGCCGCGACGAACCCGTCGACGTCGGTCGAGTAGGCCAGGTCGCGGGCGCCTTCGAGCGCCGCGAGGCGACCGGTGAGCGCGGCGTGGACGATGGTGTAGGCGTCGCTGCCGAGCGTGACGCGGCGGGGTGCGGGCGTGGTCTGCACCGAGGCGAGGATGGCGTCGGCGATCTTCTCCGGGTCGCCCGGCGCGGCGGCGGTGATGCTGTCGGTCCCTTCGACGTACTGGCGGACCTGGCCGACGGGCGTGTCGGCGTAGACGTCGAGGCCGCCGGCGACGCTCAGCGAGCTGCCGAAGTCGGTGCGGGCGATGCCGGGCGCCACGAGCGTGATCTCGATCCCGAACGGCGCGACCTCCTCGATGACCGCCTCGAAGAAGCCCTCGACCGCCCACTTCGACGCGTGGTACATGCTGCCGCCCGGGGTCGCGAACTGGGCGCCCATGCTGGAGACCTGCACGATCCGGCCGCCGCCCTGGGCCCGCAGGTGCGGCAGCACCGCGCGCGTGAGCTGCACCGGCGCAACGAAGTTGACCGCGAGCTGGTCGGCGATGTCCTGGTCGCTCATCTCCTCGGCGGCGCCGAACAGCCCGCGGCCGGCGTTGGAGACGATGACGTCGATGCGCCCCAGCTCGGCGAACGCCCGCTCCACGGTCGCGCGCAGGGCATCCGTGTCGGTGACGTCGAGGGCGGCGACCCACAGCTGGTTGCCGTACTCCGCGGCGAGGTCGGCGAGGCGCTCGGGCGTGCGGGCCGTCGCGGCGACGCGGTCGCCGCGCTCCAGCAGGCGCTCGGTCATCGAGCGGCCGAAGCCGGACGACGCGCCGGTGATCAGCCAGGTCTTGGGGGAGGTGGGGGTCATGTCTGCGGTCCTTGTCGATGTCCGTGGTTTCCATCCAACTGGGTGGTTGAAATGGACGGTAGACCCGGCCCGACGGATTGTCAACCAGACAGTTGGATTGGTACCGTGTCGCGATGGTCTACGACTCCGCCGCCACCCGCGCCCGGCTGTTGGACGCGGCGTACGCCGAGTTCTCCGAGCGCGGCCTGGCCGGCGCGCGCGTCGACCGCATCGCCGCGGCCGCCGCGGCCAACAAGCAGGCCATCTACGCGTACTTCGGCTCCAAGGACGGGCTGTTCGACGCGATGCTCGCGGTCCGGCTGGGCGTGCTCTCCGACGCGGTGCCGTTCACGCCCGAGGACCTGGCGGGCTACGCGGGCGCGCTGTTCGACGCGATGGTCGAGAGCCCCGAGCTGGTGCGGCTGACGCAGTGGAAGTCGCTGGAGCGCTCCGACGCGTCGGAGGGCGAGGCCGAGGCATACCGCCTCAAGGCCGTGGCGCTGCAGGCCGCGACGGGGATCGACCAGGAGTCCGCGATCGACCTCCTGATCATGATCATCGCGATGGCCACCGCCTGGACCTCGACCGGCGCGGCCCTCCAGGCCCTGGGCAGCCGCCGCAGCGCGACCGCGCGCCGCAAAGCCCACCGGGCGGCCGTCGTCGCCGGCGTGGAGGCGATCGCGGCCACGCTGCCGTCGCGCGCGCCCGGCCGCGGAGCGTCGCCTCCGCGCGCGACGGCCGGCGCCTGAGGCTCGCCCGCACGCGGCCCGGCCGGTGCAGCCGTCGCCTCCGCCCTACGCCCCCGCGGCCTTCGCCCCACCCTCCGGGTCGACCTCTTCCTCCGGGTCGACCACCGGCGCGCCTTCGCTGAGCGCGCGCCTCGCCGGCACCCGCGCGGCGGCGGCGTCGAGCCGGCCGCGGACGACCTTGGCCGACGCGCCGACGACGGCGCGCTCGGGGGCGGACATCTCGGGCCAGCGTTCGCGGAGCGCGGCGAGGGTCTCGAGGGCGCGGTCCAGCGCGTCGCGCGCGCTGTCGTGGGCGCCCTCTTCGAGGGCCTCCTCGGCGAGCGAGACGTCGTGGCCGGCATCGGCGGCAAGCTTGAGCAGGTCGTCCATGGCAGAGGCGA
>DASYBY010000302.1:0-23642 GCA_036500525.1 Baekduia sp.
GGAGGCGGGCGGGCAGGTCGACGACGCGCTGGCCGCGGGCGCCTTCCCGCTGCTGGTCGCCGCCGACTGCTCGGTGTGCCTGACGACGCTGCCCGCGGTGATCCGCCACCACCCCGACGCGACGATCCTCTGGCTCGACGCCCACGCCGACTTCCACACGCCGGCGACGACGCTCTCGGGCTACCTCGGCGGCATGTGCCTGGCGGGCGCCTGCGGCGTGTGGGGCGCGGAGCTCGGCGTCCCGGTCGTGTCGGCGGCGCAGGTGGTCATGTGCGGCGTGCGCGACGTGGAGGCGGGGGAGAACGTGCTGCTGGAGACGAACGGCGTGGTGAAGGTGACGCGCCCGGGCGCACTCGCCGACGCGCTCGACGGCCACCAGGTCTTTGTCCACCTCGACCTCGACGTCCTCGACCCGTCGATCCTGCCGGCGGCCTTCCCGGTGGCCGGCGGGCTGAGCGACGGCGGCCTCCGCACGCTCCTCGCCGAGGTCGCGGCCGCCTGCGACATCCTCGGCTGCGAGATCACGGGCTTCACGGAGCCGGAGCAGGCCGAGCTGGTGGCGGCGATGGTCGAGCCGCTGGTGCCCTAGGGACTAGGAGCGAACCCGGGCGCACAGCGCATCGCACGCGATGCCCGAGCGGTGGTGAACGTTGCGCGCTCTAGCGCCTCGTCCGATCGCGCAGCGCGCGGAACGGGCGGAGGAACTGCTGGAACAGGACGCGGTGCAGCGGCCGGATGCCGCGGTTGTCCGGGATTCCCACGCTCAGCGGCCAGGAGGGGAAGTCGTCGTCCAGGTCGGGATCGTCGATGCGCTCGGCCATGGCGTCACGCTACCAGGAGCGCGCAGCTCCACAGGACGACTTGGAGCACCAGCATCGCGGTCGCGCAGGAGAACGTCCAGACCATGCGCTCCAGCGCGACTTCGTTGCGACGGTGAAGCTTCTCGAGCGTGCTCGCCGCCATGGCGTGCGTCGCCGCGATGTCGGCTGCGGAGGCGCGACGGCGGATGTCGGCGACATCGAGGGTGAACATCGTCGGACGGGGCAGGAGCAGCAGCAGGCAGGTGACGAGCGTCGCGCACAATGCGACCAACGCGCCGATCGCCGCGGCGTCGAGGCCTCCACGTTCGACGGCCGTGGAGCCGAGGAACGACGCGATCAGCGCACCTCCCTTGACGGTCCCGAAGTGGGAAGTAACACTGCCTACTTCTCATGGCTGACACCGACACGACTGCTCCCACCTCCCTCCTGCGACCGCTGGTCGAGGATCTGCACGAGCGGCGGGCTGCGGCGCGCCTCGGTGGGGGCGAGGAGCGGATCGCCAGGCAGCATGCCGCCGACAAGCTGACGGCGCGCGAGCGTATCGACCTGCTCGTCGACCCCGGCTCGTTCACCGAGCTCGGCCTCCACGGCGGCATCCACTACTCGGTGCGCGGCCTGGAGGGCAAGGAGGCGCCGGCCGACGGCGTCGTCACCGGCTACGGCAAGGTCGACGGCCGGATGGTCGCGATCGCGGCATATGACTTCACGGTCATGGCCGGGTCGATGGGCATGACCGGCGAGGTCAAGGTCGCCCGGCTGCGCGAGCTGGCGCTGGGCAAGCGCATGCCGATGGTCTGGCTGCTGGACTCCGCCGGCGCGCGGATCCAGGAGGCGGTCGGCTCGCTCTTCGCCGGCTCGGGCCATCTGTTCCGCGAGGAGGTCGTCGCCTCGGGCGTCATCCCGCAGGTCGCCGCGCTCATGGGCCCGTGCGCCGCGGGCACCGCGTACATCCCCGGGCTGGCCGACTTCGTCCCGATGGTCAAGGGCCGCGGCTCGATGGCGCTGGCCGGCCCGCACCTCGTGCGCGCAGCGGTGGGGGAGGACGTCACGCAGGAGGAGCTCGGCGGCTCGCGCGTGCATTGCCGCAAGTCGGGCGTCGGCGACCTCGAGGTCGCCTCCGACGAGGAGTGCATCGAGAAGATCCGCGCGTACTTGTCGTTCCTGCCGTCCCACAACGAGCAGGCCCCGCCCATCGTCAAGACCGACGACCCGATCGACCGTCAGGACGACGCGCTGCTCGACGTCCTGCCCGAGTCCAATCGCAAGCCCTATGACATGTACGAGGTGATCCGCCGGATCACCGACGACGGCGAGTTCTTCGACATGAAGCCCCAGTTCGCCAAGACCATCATCACGGGCTTCGCGCGCTTCGGCGGCCGCGCGGCGGGCATCGTCGCCAACCAGCCCAAGCATCTCGGCGGCATCCTCGACAACGACTCGGCCGACAAGGCCGCCCGCTTCGTCAACCTCTGCAACGCCTTCGGGATCCCGCTCGTCTTCCTGATGGACGTGCCCGGGTTCATGGTGGGGTCGAAGGTCGAGGCCGGCGGCATCATCCGCCACGGCGCCAAGATGCTCTACGCGGTGGCCAACGCGACGGTGCCGAAGATCACCGTCGTGCTCCGCAAGGGCTACGGCGCCGGCTACTACGTGATGAACGGCCGCGCCTACGAGCCGGACCTGATCGTCGCGTGGCCGAGCGCTGAGATCAGCGTCATGGGCGCCGAGGGCGCGGTCGAGATCGTCTTCCGCAAGCAGGTCGAGGCCGCCGAAGACCCGGTCGCCAAGAAGGCCGAGCTGATCGACGCCTACCGGAAGATCATCGACCCGTACATCCCGGCGCGCAACGGCATGATCGACGACGTCATCGACCCGCGCGAGACCCGCCCGACGATCTGCCGCGGCCTGGAGATGGCCGAGGGCAAGCGCGTCGATCGCCCCTGGAAGCGCAACGGCGTCGTGCCCGTCTGAGCGGGGCGTGGTTGCGCGCCGCCTCGCCGCGCCTGACGGCCCCGACCGGCTTGACGGGCTGGCCGCCCGCCTGCGCTCGCCCCCGACCGTCAGCCACGACGAAGCGGGGCGTGGTTGCGCGCCGCCTCGCCGCGCCTGACGACCCCGACCGGCTTGACGGGCTGGCGCCCGCCTGCGCTCGCCCGCGACCGTCAGCCACGACGATCCGGGGCGCAACCACGCCCCGCGCCCCTTAGGGTGCCCTAAGGAATCCGCTCTAGACTGCTGTCCATGTCGTCGCTCACCCTCATCTGGCTGGTCACCCTCGTCGTCCCGCTGGCCCTGGGCCTGTGGGCGCAGCGCAAGGTGAAGACCACGTTCGCGCACTACAGCGAGGTGCCGGTGCGCAGTGGCATGACGGGCGCGCAGGCCGCCGCCGCGGTGGTGCGCGCCTCGGGTCTGCCCGACGTCGAGATCCGCGCGGTGCAGGGCACGCTCAGCGACCACTACGACCCGCGGTCGCGCACGCTGAACCTCAGCGCCGACGTGGGCCAGGCGTCGTCGGTGGCGGCGCTCGGCGTCGCGGCGCACGAGGCCGGCCACGCGATCCAGGACGCGCGCCACTACCTGCCGATGCGGGTGCGCCAGACGTTCGTCCCGGTCGCGCAGATCGGGTCGACGCTCGCGATCCCGGTGATCTTCGTCGGGCTGCTGCTCGGCGCCGCGGGGCTGACGAACCTCGGGCTCGCGCTGTTCACCGCGATCGTCGTGTTCCAGCTCGTGACGCTGCCGGTCGAGTTCGACGCGTCCAAGCGGGCGCTCGTCGCGCTCAACCACGGCCGGCTGCTGCAGGCCGACGAGCTGACCGGGGCCAAGAAGGTCCTCGACGCGGCGGCCTGGACCTACGTGGCGGCGCTCGTCGCGTCGGTGTCGCAGCTCATCTACTTCTTCCTGGCGTCACGCCGGTAGGCGCGGCGACCGTCCTCCGGGGTGACCGGCGGGGCGCCGCGCACCGCCCGCTACGGTGACCCGGTGACCTGTCGCGAGCCCGCCGGATGAGACACGCGCTCGCCGTCGCCGGCCTGGTGCTCGCCGTGGCCGCCCTCGCCGGCTGCGGCACGCAGCGCGCCCCGGCGGCGCAGCAGGCCCGGTCGGCGTCGCCGGCCTGCGACCTCGTCGCGTCGCCCACGGGCTCCGACCACGCCGCCGGCACCGTCGCGGCGCCGCTGCGCACACCCCAGCGCCTGCTCGCCCGCCTGCGCGCGGGCCAGGTCGGCTGCCTGCGCGGCGGCACCTACGTCCAAGACGTACGCGTCGGGCGCAGCCACATCACGCTGACCTCCTTCGCCCGCGAGCGCGCGAAGATCGTCGGGCGCCTGTGGGTGCAGCGCCAGGCCCACGACGACACCATCTCCGGGCTCCTGCTCGACGGCCGCAACCCCCGCCGCTACCCGTCACCGACCGTCAACGGCGACCACATCACCTTCGTCGAGAACCACGTCACCAACGGGCGGACCGGCATCTGCTTCGACCTCGGCGGCGTGGCGGGCTACGGCATCGCTCAACACACGCTGCTGCTGCGCAATCGCATCCACGGCTGCGGCGCGCTCCCCGCCAGCAACCGCCAGCACGGCATCTACATCGAGCACACGCTCGACACCCGGATCGTCGACAACGTCATCTACGACAACGCCGACCGCGGCATCCAGCTCTACCCCGACGCCCAGCGCACGACCATCACCGGCAACGTCATCGACGGCAACGGCGAGGGCATCATCTTCTCCGGCGACGGCGCGACCGCCTCCAACCACACCACCGTCCAGCGCAACCTGGTGACCAACGCCCGGATCCGCGCCGACGTCGAGTCCTGGTATCCCGGCCGCCTGCGCGGCACCGCGAACGTGGTCCGCGACAACTGCCTGTGGGGCGGGCGCGCCACGGTCGACCCGTCCGAGGGCGGCTTCGTCGCCACCGACAACGTGGTCGCCGACCCCGGCTACCGCGACCGCCGCGCCGGCGACTTCCGCCTCGCCCCCGGCAGCCCGTGCGCCGCCCTGCTCGCGCGGAGCACCGCGCCCGCCGGTCCCGCGGGGGAGACGCCGGCGAGCGTCGGCTAGACAGGTGTTCGACCCCGCGGGCGGCCCATTGCCCCGCTTGCTTCACCGGTTTTTGTAGCTTGTGCCCCGTGCTCAACCCCCGAGAGCCGGCACCGGCGGAGCCCTTGTACCTGGGCAGTGGCGAGGAGGCCGTCTTCGGACTCCTCAACCCGGCTGACCCCGGGGTCGCGTCGCGCGTGCCCATCCTCATCTGCCCGCCGTTCGGCTTCGAGGAGATCTGCTCCTACCGCGCGCGCTGGGCCTGGGCCCAGAAGCTGGCGGCCCAGGGCCACGACGTCCTGCGCATCGACCTGCCCGGCACCGGCGACAGCCCCGGCGGTCCGCGCGACCCCGCGCGCGTGCAGGCCTGGACGGACGCGCTCGGCGCCGCGGCGCGCTGGCTGGCCGGTCATGCGCAGACGGACTCGGTGGTCGCCCTCGGCATCGGTCTCGGCGGGCTGCTCGCCTGCCGCGCGGCGGCCGACGGCGCTCCGATCGACGCGCTCGCGCTATGGGCCGTGCCGTCCTCGGGCCGCAAGCTCACGCGCGTCCTGCGCGCCTTCTCGAAGCTGGAGACGGCCGAGAGCGGGACGCAGGGCGACGTCGCCCCCGAGGGCAGCCTGGTCAGCGGCGGGTACCTCCTGAGCGCCGAGACGCTGGCCGACCTCGGCAAGCTCGACGTCAAGACCCTCGCGTGGGCCGGGACCCGGCCCCGCCACGCGCTGCTGCTGGGCCGCGAGCAGACGCCGTCCGACACGGCGCTGCGCACCGCGCTCCAGGAGGCGGGCGCCACCGTCGCCGAGGAGAACGGCACCGGCTACAGCCTGATGATGTCCGAGCCGCATCCGTCCAAGCCGCTGCCGCTGGAGGCGTTCGTGGCCGTGGACCTGTGGCTGGAGGACCTCGAGCGCACGCCGGCGACGGGCGCGCCGGCCGCCGCCGCGGTGGTCCGCCATCCCGCGGTGGAGCTCGACGGCCCCGGCGGCACGACCTTCCGCGAGCGGCCGTTCACCGTCGCGCAGTCCTTCGGCACGCTGTCGGGCGTCATCACCGAGCCGCTGCCGCCCCCCGGCACCGCCGCCACCACCGACGGCCTGTGCGTCGTGATGCTCAACGCCGGCGCGCAGCGCCGCACCGGCCCGAACCGGATGTGGGTCGAGAGCGCCCGCCGCTGGGCGCAGCTCGGCGTCGCCTCCGCGCGCGTGGACCTCTCCAACATCGGCGAGTCCGCCGACGACGGCCGTCACTGGGAGGACGTCGTCGGCCTCACCGACCCGATCTACCTGGACGAGGTCCGCGACACGGTCAACGCGCTCGTCGAGCAGGGCGTCGGCCGGCGGTTCATCCTCATGGGCCTCTGCTCGGGCGCCTACTGGTCGTTCCAGGTCGCCATGGACGACGACCGCATCGACTCGGCCTTCATGCTGAACCCGGGGACGCTGGTGTGGTCGCGCTACCAGGTCACCGCGCGCCAGGGCCGGCGGCTCGTCAAGCTCGGCCGGGTCCGGGCGTGGCGCCGCCTGCTCACCGGCGACATCCCGGCGGCCGACCTGCGCCAGTTCACGCACCAGACGGCCGAGTGGATCGGGTTGACAGTGCGCGGGCTGCCGGCGCGCCTGCGCCGGCGCAAGGTCCGCGGGCCGGAGGGCGACGAGGTCGACCTCGCGTTCGACACGCTCCGTGATCGCGGCGGCCGCGCGCTGCTGCTGTTCACCCCCGGCGAGGCGCTGCGCCGCGAGTTCACGCGCGACGGGCGCTTCGAGCGCTTCGGCCGCTGGCCGAACGTCACCGTCCGGCTGCTGGACGACGCCGGCGACTCCCACGTGCTCCAGTCGCTCAGCCTGCAGCAGGCGGCCCACGCGGCCACCGACGCGGCGCTGCAGGCGGAGCTGGAGCTCATCCGCGGCGGCGCCCCCGCGCCGGCGCTGCCCGTGGCCGACTGACCGCGCGCCTACCCGCCCGCGAGGAACGCGACCAGCCGGCGGGCCTCGGCCTCGAGCGTGTGCTCGCGGACCCGCTGCGCCCCGGCGCGCACCAGTCGCTCACGCAGTGCCGGGTCGCTGCGCACCCGCGCGACCGCCTCGGCCGCCGCGGCCGCGTCGCCGGCCGGAATCAGCAGCGCCGCGTCGCCGACCGCGGCCGCCACGCCGCCGACGTCGGTGGCCACCACCGGCGTCGCGGCGGCGAACGCCTCGAAGAGCACCTGCGGC
Organism: Baekduia sp.; assembly: GCA_036500525.1. GTDB lineage: Bacteria > Actinomycetota > Thermoleophilia > Solirubrobacterales > Solirubrobacteraceae > Baekduia. The sequence continues at coordinate 7,078 of DASYBY010000302.1, forward strand.
AGCCCCTCGGTCCACGAGACGTGGAGGAACACCTCGGCGTCGCGGTACAGCTCGATCAGCCCGCCGTCGATCGGCACGTAGCCGTGCAGCATCGCGCCGTCGGCCGCGCCCAGCTCCGCCAGCCGCGCCTCCACGTCGGCGCGCATCGGGCCGTCGCCCACGACGTCGAGGACGACCTGCGGGTCGTCGGCGCGCAGCGCGGCGATGACGTCGGCGAGCAACAAGGGGTTCTTCTCGCGCTCCAGCCGGCCGACGCTCAGCACGTGGCCCGTGGCCGGCCGCTGCAGCGCGACGTCGGGGCTGACGAGGTCCTCGTCGGAGACGAGCGACACCGTGATCTCCAGCACCGCCCGCGAGCGGGCGTAGCCCTCGGCCAGCTCCGGCCCGACCACGGCGACCGGCATCCGCCGCGCCATCGCCTTGAACGTGTACTCGAGCGCGTCGGCCATCCAGTGCAGCCGGCGCCGCCCCGGATGGCGGTTGCGCACGGCGACCGGGAGGTTCTGCCGCACGCCGAGGACGACGCGCCGCCGGCGCAGCGTCGCCAGCAGGGCGAAGGCGATCGCGTGGATCTGGGGTCCGAGCAGCCACACGGTGTCGACGTCGTCCATCAGCCGCCAGAAGCGGACCGCCGAGGTCCACAGCGAGCCGACGACCTCGCGCAGGTGCGTCAGGCTCCGGTAGTACGGCAGCCCGCAGAACCCGACGCCGGGCGGCAGCGCGTAGTGGGAGCGGCCGGGCTCGGGATCGACGCGGCCGACGAGGACCAGCTCGTCGACCAGCGGCGCCAGGCCGGTCATGAAGCGCACGAACGCGCGCTCGCCGGAGACGCCGTCGGCGTCGCGCCGGTAGATGTAGTCGGTGTAGATCGCGAGGCGCATGCGCTCAGGCTCCAAGGGACGGCGCGTCGACCGGCCCGTCGTAGGGACCGGCGGCGCCCACCGGCAGTGGGCCGCCCGCCGCGTGGACCAGGGCGGCCCGGGGCACGCCCCACCGCCGCAGGCCGCGCAGGAAGCCGACGCCGTGGGCGGCGTGCATCGTGACGATCACCGCGACGACCTCGGGACCCTCGGCCTTCGCGCAGGCGCCGAGCCCGACCGCGTAGACGCCGAGGCCCGCGCGCGCCGCGCGCCGCAGCCGACGCGATGGGGCGAGCAGCGCCAGCGCCGCGTCGAGCACCAGCAGCGGCGGCAGCAGCGCCGAGCGCCGCAGGCTCGTCGGGTGGCGGAGCGCGGTCTTGGCGCGGTAGGAGCCGTAGTCCTCGTACTGGCGCCACAGGCCCTTCAGGCTGTCGCGCGGCAGGTAGCGCGCGCCCATCGCGGGCACGCACACGATGCGCTCGCCCGCGCGGAGGAAGCGCGAGGCCATCTCGGAGTCCTGGTTGCGCGGCCAGCCCTCGTCCCAGCCGCCGGAGGCCAGCACGTCGGCGCGGCGCCACACGCCGCCGAAGACGCCGGTGTCCAGGTCGTACTCGGCGCCCGCGGCGCCGTCGCCCGACCCCCACTTCTTGGAGGCGCCGCGGCCGAACGGCGTGCGCAGCGCCGCGGTGACCGCGAGCGAGACCCGGCCGCGGCCCTCCGGCACCTGCGGGCCGGCCACCCAGCTCGTGCCGCCGCGGCGCAGCCGCTCGACCCCGAGCGCCACGTAGTCCTCGCGGTAGTACGTGTGGGCGTCCATGCGCGCGACGAACTCGCCGCGCGCCTCGCGCAGGCAGACGTTCAGGCCGCTCGCGGTGCCGCCGAGCGGGTTGTCGAAGACGCGGATGCGCGGATCGGCCCGGCCGAGCTCGGTGAGCTGGGCGACCGTGTCGTCGGCCGACCCGCCGTCGGCGAAGAGGAACTCGATCGACCCGTCGAAGCGCTGCGCGGTCATGGCGCGCACCGTCTCGGCGATCGACTCGGCCTCGTTGAGCACGGGGACGAGCACGCTGGCGTCGACGGATGCGGGCGAGACGGAGGGCGGGCTCATGGCGACAGCCGGGGAACCTATCCTGTCGCGATGGACGGTCCAGACCGATCGCCTACTATGCCCGGATGGCCGCTCCTGAGGCGCCGCGCCCGGCGACGGTCGCGTGGCTGCCCCCTCGCACCGAATCGCAGGGCTTCGTACGGTACCTCGCCACGGTTCGCGAGCGCTGGTGGCTGATCCTCGCCGTCACGGTGATCGCGACGCTGGTCGCGGGCGTCTACGCCACCAAGACGGCCAAGGTCTACAAGGCCGAGGCCGACGTCCTCATCACCCCGGCCGTCCAGGGCGACGCGGCGACCAGCGGCCTCGGGCTCGTCACCGAGTCGAGCGACCCGACGCAGGTCACCACGACCGCGGCCCGCATCCTCTACACCTCGCCGGTCGCCGCGCTCGCCCGCCAGCGGCTGCACCTCTCCGCCAGCGCCGACGACATCCAGTCGCGCATCACGATCGAGCCGATCGCCCAGAGCAACCTGGTGGCCGTCATCGCGAGCGCGCCCACGGCGCTCGGCGCCCAGCAGCTCGCCAACAGCTACGCCCAGGCGGCCGTCGACCGGCGGACGTCGATCCTGCACACCGAGATCGACTCGCTGATCCCGAGCCTCCAGCGGCGCCAGGCCACGCTCCCGCCCGACGAGCGCACCGGCTCGGGCACGCTCGGCGAGCGCATCGCCGACCTCCAGGCGCTGCGCGCCGGGTCAGACCCGACGGTCCGCATCGCCTCCCGGCCCGAGCTGCCGGCCAGCCCGGCCTCGCCCAAGCCCAAGCTCGCGCTGGCCGCCGGCATCCTCGCCGGCCTGATCCTCGGCCTCGGCGCGGCGTTCGCCTCGCAGTCCCTGGATCCCCGCCTGCGCCGCGAGGACCAGCTGCGCGACCTGTTCCGCCTGCCGCTGCTGGCGCGGATCCCCGACCGGCGCTCCCAGCGCGGGTCGACCCCGCTGTCGCCCGCGGTGCTGCAGCCCGACACGCTCGAGGCCTACCGAACACTCCGGTCCACGCTCACCGCGGCGATCGGCGACGACCGCCGCTCGATCCTGGTGACCAGCTCGGCGGCGGGCGAGGGCAAGACGACGACCGCGCTGAACCTGGCCTACGCCTTCGCGCAGGCCGGTCACGACGTGATCCTCATCGAGGCCGACCTGCGCCGGCCGACGATCGCCTCGGCCATCGGCGTGCGCCCCGTCGAGGGCCTCGGCTCGGTGCTGATCGGCGAGAGCCGCCTCACCGATGCGCTCTTCACCGTGCCCGAGTTCGGCGACCGGCTCGACTTCCTGCTGGCCGACCGCGGCGCCGCCGCGCTGGTCGACCGGCTCTCGCTGCCCGCCGTGCACCAGCTGGTCGACGACGCCTGCCGGCTCGCCGACTACGTGATCATCGACTCGCCGCCGCTCACCGAGGTCGTCGACGCCCTCCAGCTGGCTCAGCGCGTCGACGCGGTGCTGATGATCGCGCGCCTCGGCGTCAGCCGCCTGAACCGCCTGGCCGACCTCGGCGAGATGCTCGCCCAGGGCGGCATCGCGCCCGCCGGCGTCGCCGTGCTCGGGTCGGAGAAGATCATCGAGTCGAGCTACTACCAGATGCCGGCCGGCTCTTCGGCAAAGGTCACCAAGACGGTGAGCTGAGCCATGCGCCTGCGGCTGTCGCTGCCGGCGGCGCACCTGTTGGTGGCGGTCGGGGCATGCCTGCTCGCGGTGATGATCGGGGTCGTGAGCGGGGTCGATCCCGCCTACGGCGTCCTGGCGGCCGTCGGGATCGGGTTCGTGGTGGTGGTGATCGGGGACCTCGCGGCGGGCTTCGCCGCGATGGTCCTGTTCGCCTACATGGAGACCCTGTCGACGCTGCAGGGCCTGAGCCTGGCCAAGATCGCCGGCATCGTGATCGCCGGCTCGTGGCTGGCGGTCATGACCTCCAACCGCCGCGACTTCCCCAACCCGCTCACCGAGCGGCCCGGGTTGATGTACCTGTTGCTGCTCTTCATCGGGTGGACGGCGATCTCGATCGCCTGGTCGCCGGAGCGCGGCGAGGCCGTGTCGAGCGTCATCCGCTACGCGCTCAACGTCCTGCTGATCCCGATCGGCTACACGGCGGTGCGCTCGCCCAACGACGTGGTGCGCCTCTTCGCCGTGCTCGTCGTCGGCGCCGGCATCGCCGCCGTCTCGGGCATCGTGGACGCCCCGGCGGCCGACATGTACGACATCGCGCGGGCGTCGGGCACGGCGGGCGACCCCAACGAGCTGGCCGCCGGGCTCATCGTCGGCTTCTGGGTCGCGGCCGCGATCACCGTCAACCCGCACATCGACTCGCGGGGGCGGGTCGGGGCGCTGATCGTCGCGGGGCTGTGCCTGCTGTCGATCACGCTGTCGCTGTCGCGCGGCGGGCTGCTCGGGCTCGCGGTCGCCGCGTTCGCGACGATGTTCGTCGCCGGCCGCTGGCGGGCGCCGGTCGTCGCCAGCGTGCTGGGCATCGCGGCCCTGGCCACCGGCGCGTTCGTCACGCTCTCCTCCAGCGGGGCGCAGGCCCGCCTCACGGAGTCCGGGAGCGGATCGGGCCGCACCGACCTGTGGACGATCGCCCTGCGGATGATCGACGCCCACCCGTTCCGCGGGATCGGCACCGGCCAGTACCTGACGTCGTCGGTGCACTACCTGATCCGCCCCGGCGCCTTCCAGCGCGGCGACCTGCTGCTGGTCGCGCCGAAGATCGCGCACAACACCTACCTGGGGACCGTCGCCGAGCTGGGGTTCATCGGCGGCGCGCTCGGCCTCGCGTTCGTGATCGCCTGCGGCGGCTCGGCCTGGCTGGCGATCCGCGAGTTCGAGCGCCAGGGCGACGAGCGGCTGGAGATCCTGGCGCGCGGCTTCCTGGTCGGCGTGATCGGCTACGCCTTCTCGCTCATCTTCATCTCCGAGAACTACAAGAAGTTCATGTGGATCGTCCTGGCGCTGGGCCCGATCCTGCTGTCGGTCGCGCGCCGCGCCGGCCGCGAGGCCGACGAGGCCGCGGCCTCAGCCGACGGTGCGCCCGCGCCCGACGAGCCCCATGATCGCCGTGAGGTCGCGGCGGTGTAGCTCGCGGGTGAGGATCAGCACGCCCACGTAGACCGCCGGTCCCAGCACCGCGCCGATGGCCATCCGCCAGAGCGGGACCAGCCCGGTGCCCAGCAGCGCGAGCACCCCGCACATCGCGGCCGCCGCGATCAGCGAGCGCGCGCCGGTGACGAAGATCGGCCGCAGCGGCAGCCCCGCGTGGCGGCGCAGGACCCACACGTGGGCGGGCACCCAGATCGCGTACGCCACGCTCGTGCCGATGGCGGCGCCGACGATGCCGATCCGCGGCAGCAGGATGATGTCGATCACGACGTTGGCGCTCAGCATCACCACGGCGATCGGCCAGCGCCGCGCGCCCTCGCCGAGGTAGTTGACGCTGACGGTGACGAGCTGGGCGAGGCCCGACAGGACGACGAACGGCACCAGCCCGCGCAGGACGTCGGCCGCGTCGGGGTAGCGGTCGCCGAACGGGATGTGGATCAGCGCCTCGGGCCAGATCAGCATCGGCGGCACGAAGACGACCTGCAGGAGCATCGTGAACCGCAGCGCGGCGAGGAAGGTCACCATGTCGGGGCCGTCGGGGCCGCGCGAGAACCGGGGGGCGACCGCCGCCGACACGGCGCTGGCGGGGTAGTCGAGGAAGAGCACGAGGCGCATCGGCAGCTGGAACGCCGCCACCGGCGCGCCGCCGCCGAGCAGGGCGGCGATCAGCAGGATGTCGATCGCGTCGAAGGCCCGGAACGCCGCGTCGGCCGGGATCATCGCGGCGGCGTAGGTGCCGATGGTCCGCCGGGAGACGGCCTGCTCGTGCCCCGCCGGGCGGCGGCGCAGCGGGCCCAGCACGCGCCGGATCAGCAGCAGCCCGACCGTCAGGCCGACCGCGTAGCCCATCGCGCGCCCGAACGCCGCCCCCGCGGCGCCGGCACCGGCCAGGACGAGCAGGATGCTCGCGGTCACCTCGACCATCGACTCCCAGAACGCGATGATCGCGTTGAAGCGGATGCGCGCCACCGACCCGAACGTCGAGAGCACGAGCAGGAACAGGCTCTCGAAGAACAGCGACACGGCGATCCCGCGGACCGCGCCGGTCGCGCTGGGGGTGCTGAACAGCTTGCAGAGCGGGGCGGCCAGGGCCAGGAGGAGGACGGACGTGCCGATGGCCAGCACGACCTTCATCCAGAACGCCGTGCGGAACACGTCGGCCGCCGCGTCGGTGTCGTTGCGCCGCTCGCCGAGGTAGCGCGAAGCCGAGGCGGTGATGGCGAGGTCCGAAAGGAGCCCGGCGAACATCAACACGCCCATGGCGAAGGCGAAGTCACCGTAGCCCTGCGGCGAGAGCGTGCGACCGAGGAAGATCGTCAGGCCCGCGGTCAACGCGGCGCCGACCATCTTGGTGGCGAACGCGAAGCCGGCGTTGCGCGCGACGCTGTCCTCGCTCACGCGACCAGAGAGCGTGCGCGTCATTGGCGACTATCCTACGAGGTGGAGGTCCGTCTCCCTCTCCGCCCCGTGTCCGACCTCCTCGTCCTCTGCTACCACGCCGTGAGCCCGACGTGGCCGGCCGCCCTCTCGGTGACGCCCGAGGCGATGGACCGCCAGCTCGGTCTGCTGGCGCGCCGCGGCTACCGGGGCGCGACGTTCAGCGAGGCGGTGTCCTCACCGCCGCGCGGCCGGACCGTCGTCGTCACGTTCGACGACAACTACCGCTCGGTGCTCGAGCGCGCCAAGCCGATCCTCGACCGCCATGGCCTGGTCGGGACGCTCTACGTCCCGACCGACTGGGTCGGCGACCCGCGCCCGATGACGTGGCCGGGCATCGACCGGTGGCTCGGCACGCCGCACGAGCCCGACCTGCACGGGCTGGAGTGGGAGGAGCTGGCCGGCCTGGCCGCCGCCGGCTGGGAGATCGGCTCGCACACGTGCTCGCACCCGCACCTGACCAGCCTGGACGACGCGCAGCTCACGCACGAGCTGGTCTCGTCCAAGGCCGTGGTCGAGGAGCGCCTCGGGCGCCCGTGCACGTCGATCGCCTACCCCTACGGGGACTTCGATGCGCGCGTGGAGCGCGCGACGATGGCCGCGGGCTACCGGGCGGCGGGCACGATCCCCCGTCAGCTCTCGCCGCCGCGGCTCTCGGCCTGGCCGCGGGCGCCGCTGTTCCACGTGGACGGCGACCTCCGCGTGCGGCTGAAGGTCTCGCCGGCGATCCGGCGGATCCGCGCCACGTCGGCCTTCCGCCACGTGGACGCGCTGCGGGTCCGCTGGTCAGGCTGATGACCGCGTCTGCAACGAACGTCCAATCGACCAACGATCCGAAAACTTTTGCGTTGGAACGGACGATGCATGACTCACATAAGGCACCGCCGTCCCGAAACGGCAAACCGCTCGTGAGAGCGGGACGCAACGCCACGGGACTCTCACCAGAGAGTCAGCCGGGCTACCGAAAGACGCGGAACGACGGCTGCCGACGCCTTCTCCTCAGGAGTCATCTTGCGCCGTTCCGTTCCCCTGGTGGCCTTCGCCACCGCCGTTGGTGCCGTCCTCAGCATCTCCTCGTCCGCCGTCGCGGCGCCGAGCTGCGACCTGTTCGCCTCGACCGCCGGCAACGACCATGCGGCCGGCACGCTGGTCGCGCCGCTGCGCACCGTCCAGAAGCTCGCCGACTCCCTGGCCCCCGGCCAGACCGGCTGCGTCCGCGCCGGCACCTACACCGAGAACGTCGCCGTCTCGCGCCCCTCGATCACGCTCACGTCCTACACGACCGAGAGCGCCACGATCATCGGCCGGTTCTGGGTCAAGCAGGGCGCCGACCACGTCACGGTGTCCAGCCTCAAGCTCGACGCGGTGAACTCCCCGCTGCCGTCGCCCACGGTCAACGGCAACGACGCGGTCTTCTCCAACGTCGACGTCACGAGCGACCGCAAGCAGATCTGCTTCGACATCGGCAACGACGACGGCTGGGGCCGCGCGGAGCGCACGACCATCACCGGCAGCCGGATCCACGACTGCGGCGCCCCGGGCACCAACCAGATCCACGGCATCTACGTCGTGGCCGCCGACGACACGCAGATCATCGACAACGTCATCTACAACAACGCCGACCGCGGCGTGCAGCTCTACCCCAACGCGCAGCGCACCACGATCCGCGGGAACATCATCGACGGCAACGGCGAGGGCGTCATCTTCTCCGGCGACGACGGCGCGGCCTCCAACGGCAACGTGGTCGAGAACAACATCATCTCGAACTCGCAGCTGCGCTCCAACGTCGAGTCCTGGTACCCCGCCGGCAATCCGCGCGGCACCAACAACGTCGTCCGCAACAACTGCCTGTGGAACGGCGCGACGACGAACGTCGACACCAGCGGCGGCGGCTTCACCGTCGGCACCAACGCCAACGTCGACCCGCAGTTCCTGGACCGCGCGCACGGCGACTACCGCCTCGCCGCCGGCAGCCGCTGCGCCTCCGTCCTGGCCGGCAGCGACGCCCCGGCCAGCCCGGCCGGCGCCGCCCCGGTCGGCCCCGTCGCCACCGCCCCGGCGCCCAGCACGCCGGGCACCGCGTCGCCCGCCCCGCGTCAGCCCACGTCGAGCACGCCCGCCCCGCGCCAGCCCACGTCGAGCACGCCCACCACGGGCCACAGCACGAGCACCTCGTCGCCGAGCACGGGCACCCCGACGAAGTCGTCGACCAAGAAGCCGGCCAAGAAGCTCCAGCGCGTCTGCACCAAGGTGCGCCGCAACGGCAAGTGGACGACGCGCTGCGCCATGGTCGCCAAGGCGGCCGCGTCGCACAGCGCCAAGGCTCGCGCCGAGGCGAAGCGTGCGGCGGCCAAGCGCGCGGCCGCCAAGCGCTCGGCCGCACGCCGGGCCCACCACGCCTGAGCGCAGTACGCTCACCGCGTGACACCGGCCATCGCCCGCCACCGACCGGCATGACGGTGCCCGCTCGCGGCACCGTCGTCCAGGTCACCATGTGGAACAGCCCCTACCAGGGCAACTTCCTCGCCAGCCAGCTCGCGCTGGCCCAGGCGCTGGAGCGCCACCGGGGACTGGGCACGCACCTCGTGCTCGCCCCGGGCGGCGAGGACCAGCCGTGGATCGCCGACCTCGACGCCGCCGGCGTCGGCTGGTCGGTCCTGCCGGCCGGCGCCCGCGCCGGGCGCGCCCACCTCGAGACCGTGCTCGCCGAGCAGCACGGCACGCTGGTCCACACGCACTTCACGACGGCCGACCTGACCGGGGCCGCCGCCGCGGCGACCGCGGGCGTGCCGTGCATCTGGCACATGCACACCGGCTTCCTCGGCTATCCGCCGCGGCAGCGGCTCAAGGACCTGTGGAAGATCCGGGTCGTGGGCGCGCGCAAGGTCGCGCGCGCCATCGCCGTGGGTCCGTGGCTCGCGGAGCTGGCCCGCCGGCGCGGCATGCCCGCCGACCGCGTGGTCACGGTGCCCAACGCGATCGTCCTGGAGCGCTTCGACGATCTGCCCACGCGGGAGCAGGCGCGGGAGCACTTCGGCCTCGCCGCCGACGCGACCGTCGCGCTCGGGCTGTGCTGGTGGCCGAGCGTCAAGGGCGCCGACGTCCTCCTCGGCGCGCTCGACGCGTCGGCCGCCCAGGGCGTCCCGATCACCGCGCTGCTGGTCGGCGAGGAGGAGCTGCGCGAGGCCATCGCGGAGCGCTACCCCGCCGGGCCCCCGGAGTGGCTGGTCGTCTCGCCGTTCGTGCCCGACCCCGCCTGGCTGTACGCCGCCGCCGACGTCTTCGTCAGCGCGTCGCGCCACGAGGGCTTCCCCTACTCGCTCGGCGAGGCCATGGCGTGCGGGCTGCCGGCGATCATGTCCGACATCGTCGGCACCCGCTTCTACGGCGGGGCGGAGGGCGTGACGTCGTTCCCCACCGAGGACTCGGCGGCGCTGGCGGCCGAGCTGACGGCGCTGGTGGCGCGCCCGGCCGGCGAGCGCGCCGAGCTCGGCGCCCGCAACGCCGCGTGGGTCCGCGAGCACCTCGCCATCGAGCAGTGGTGCGCGTCGGTGCTCGACGTCTACGACGAGCTGCTGCCCGCCCGCGAGCCGGTGGCCGGCCGGCCGTGACCCCGGCGCCCCGCGGCGCCGGCGACCGCATCCGGGTCGTCACGCTGATCGACGTCGTCGCCCGGATCGGCGGCGCCGAGGTGCTCGCCGCCGAGCTGATCGCGCGGCTGGACCCCGAGCGCTTCGACCGGACGCTCGTCGTCTACCGGCGCCTGGAGCCCGGCTCGCGGCAGCGGGCCAGCCAGGACGCGGTGATCGAAGAGCTGCGCGCCGCCGGGGTGCACGTGCTGCAGCTGGAGGGCGGCAGCCGCTGGGACCTGCGCAGCTGGCGGCCGTTCCTCGCGCTCCTGCGCGGCCGGCGGATCGACATCGTCCACAGCCACCTCTTCGGCCCGAACCTGTGGGCGTCGATCTGGACGCGCGTGGCGCGCGTGCCGGCCTTCGTCGCGCACGAGCACACATGGTCCTATGAGGGTCGCCGCGCGCGCAAGATCCTGGACCGCTGGGCGATCGCCACCGCCGCCGACGCGTTCCTCGCCGTCTCCGAGCACGACGCGGCCCAGATGCGCGAGCGCGAGCACATCCCGGCGCGCACGATCCGCGTCCTGCCCAACGGGATCGCCGACGCCGATCCCGGCGCCGTGCCGGACCTCCGCGCCGAGCTGGGCCTGGCCGCCTCCACGCCGCTGGTCGGCAGCGTCGGCCTGCTGCGCCCGCAGAAGGACTTCCCCACGCTCATCCGCGCGCACGCGACCGTGCTGGAGCGCGTCCCCGACGCGCACCTGCTCATCGCCGGCGACGGGGAGGAGGGGCCGGCGCTTCAGGCGCTGATCGCCGAGCTGAGCCTGGCCGACCGCGTCACGCTGACCGGCTACCGGCCCGAGGGGTCGGCGCTCGCGGCCGCCTTCGACGTGGTGGCCAACTCCTCCACCTTCGAGGGCTCGTCGCTGGCGATCATCGAGGCGATGGGTCTCGGGCGCCCGATCGTCGCCACCGCGGTCGGCGGCTCGGCGGACCTGCTCGGCCACGGCGACGCCGGCGTGCTGGTCGCGCCGTCGGACCCCGCGGCGCTCGGCACGGCGATCGCCGACCTGCTCACCGACCCGCAGCGGGCGCAGGCGCTGGGCGCGCGAGCGCGCGACCGCCAGCAGGCCGAGTACGCCATCGACGTCCAGGTGCGGCGGCTCGAGGAGCTCTACCGCGAGGTGCTGGGGCTCAGCGGCGCACCGCGGAGCGCTTGAAGCGGCCCATCAGCCCGGTGCCCCAGGCGCTGCGGGTGGGCACCGACCCGAGCACCGGGCCGGGCGGGAAGCGCCCGCCCTCGAGGATCGTGCGCGGCACGTCCTCGGCGAACCAGCCGACGTGCTGGATCAGCTCGGCGCCGAGCGCGCCGGCGTCGCGCAGGGGCTGCAGGATCCCGGGCGGGCGCCCCGCGAGGTCGTGCATGTCGCTGCAGAGGTTGTGCGCGTGGCCCTCGTGGACCAGCTGCTCGCTCAGCGACTGGGCGGGCCGGCCGAAGCGCCCGGCGAGCGCGCCGGCGGTGATCGAGAGCAGGACGCCCTCGGCGGCCAGGGCCGCGGCGGTCGCCGGGTCCTTGAGGAACTGCGGGCTGCGCTCCGGGTGGGCGAGCACGACGCGGAAGCCGCGCTGGCGGGCCTGGCGGATCGACGGGGCGGCGTCGCCCGCGCTGGACTCCAGCGGGCTCTCCAGCAGCAGGAACGGGCCGCCGCCGAGCGTCAGGCGGGCCAGCTCGATGTTGGACAACTCGGCCAGCTGGTCGAGCGCGATCTCCGCGCCGGCGTGCACCTTCAGCGGGATCTGCTCGCGGTCCAGCTCGGCCCGCAGGCGCGCCACGGCGCTGCCGATGCCCGCGGCGCGGTTGGGATAGCGCGACGAGACGTGGGGCGTGGCGACGACTTCGTCGATGCCGCGGTCGACCGTGGCGCGGGCGAGGGCGAGGGCCTCGTCGAGATCCTCCGGTCCGTCGTCGAGGCCCGGGAGGATGTGGCAGTGGAGATCGATCACGGCCTGCGACAGGGTATCGGCCAACCGGGCGCTCTCGACGCATTTGTATGCTCGGCGCCTCCTTGCGCATGACGATCCGTCCATGGGCGCTGCTCGCCGGCCTCGCCGGCCTGCTCGTCCTCCTCACGGCCCCGGCCGCCGCGACCGCCCGCCCGCTCTTCGGCGTCCAGGTCGACAGCATCCAGCCGACCGACACGCCCGGGCAGGTCGACGCCGAGCTGCACCGGCTCGCCACGCTGCACGCCCAGACCGTGCGCGTCGAGGTCGACTGGTCGCAGCTGGAGCCGCACGTCCAGGGCCGGCGCGACCCGGTCATCCTCGCCGACCTCGACCGGATCGTCGACGGCGCCGCGCGCCAGGGCCTCGCGGTGGTGATGTTCGCCGACCGCTCCCCGTGCTGGGCGTCCTCGGCGCCGGTCAAGCCCAACTGCCTGCGCCGCGGCTCCAACACGTTCGAGGTCACGCGCTACGGGCCGAGCGACCCGCAGACCTACGTCGATCTCGCGACGTTCCTGGCCGCGCGCTACGGCTCCGACCTGCGGGCGTTCGAGGTCTGGAACGAGCCCGACCAGGCCAACCAGAACTACTGGGCCGGGCCCGACAAGGTGAACCGCTACGTCGCGCTGCTGGAGGCGGTCTACGGCCCGCTCAAGCAGGTCAACCCCGGCCTCCAGGTGCTCGCCGGCTCGTTCATCGGGACCGACGGCCGGTGGCTGAAGGCGCTGTACGCCGCCGGCGCCCGCGGCTCCTACGACGCGTTGTCGGTGCACTTCTACGACCTGCCGCTCAACGCGCTGGCGACGACGCACGCGGTGCAGCTCGCCCATCACGACACCACGCCGCTGTGGCTGACCGAGTACGGGTGGACCAGCTGCGCGGGGACCGACGGGGCGTCGGTCCCCAACGACCACCCGTGCGTCACGCAGGCGACGCAGGCGCAGTCGATCGTCGACGTCGTGCGTGCGCTGCACGCGACCTCGTGGGTCGCCGCCGCGATCATGTACACCATGTCGGACCAGACCCCGGCCTACCAGTTCGGCCTCGTCGATCGCGCCGACCGGCTCAAGCCGGCGTTCGGCGCGCTGCAGCAGGCGCTGAGCCGGCCGCTGGGGCCGCTGCGCGTGCCGGGGCTCACGCTGCGGCGCGCGGGGCGGCGCACGGTCGTCTCCGGCACCGGCTCGCTGGCCGACCTCTACACGCTCGAGGTCTCGGTGCACGGCCGGCTGCGCTACCGCGCCCAGGTGCGCACCACCCGCACCGGCCGCTACACGGTGACGCTGCCCGCGGTGCTCGGGACCCGCGGCCTGCGCGTGCGGATCACCTCGCGCTGGTCGCACCGCGCCACCACGCGCACGCTCTAGGAGGACGCCACCGCGGGCACCGGCGGCCGGCGCGCCCCGGACTCGACGCGGCCCGCCCACCGGCGGCCCAGGCGCTGCGCCGGGCGCTCCACCGTGCGCTGCATCAGGTCGGCGACGGCGATGGACACCAGGAAGACCGGGGCCAGCAGCCAGGCCAGCGCGACGTGACCGCCGAGGAGGTGCCCGACGGCGAGCAGGACCGTCGTGTGCACGAGGTACAAGCTGTAGGAGATGCGCCCCAGGTACTGCGGCAGCCGCCTGAGCAGCAGGTCGTGGACCGGACCGGGGACCTGCGCGAGGACGATGAACGCCGCGGCGCCCGCGGTCTCGAACACGACGTGGACGCCCTCGGAGTGCACGACGCTGCTCAGCGGCCCCGGCGCCCAGGCCGGCGGGTACCACGACTCCCAGGTGAACAGCAGCAGCGCGACGGCGAAGAGGAGTTGGCGATCGCGCCGCGACCAGGACCGCAGGCGCTCGACGAGCGTCCGCCGGTGGGCGGCCAGCACGATGCCGGCGACGAAGCAGAGGACGTACTCGAGCGTCGCGAAGTCCGCCGAGACCTTGCGCGACAGCGCGAGGCCGATCGCGGTCAGCACCACCGAGGCCACGACGCTGCGTCGCCAGCCGAACGCGGCCACGGCGGCGATCAGCACGGGGAAGACGATCGAGATCCGCATCTCGTCGGTCAGCGACCAGATCACGGGCAGGTACTCCGCGTCGTTGCCGTAGTGCCCGATGAGCGAGACGTGCTGCAGCAGCGGCACGACGCCGACCGCGTCGCGCCACGGCGCGGTGAACCACCCGCTGGTGCCGGGGATCGCGTTGTCGGCGATCACGGTCGCCAGCAGCATCGCCCCGGCCACCGCGACGGCGTACGGGATCCAGATGCGGGCCACGCGCCGGACGAGGAACCCGCCGTAGGTCTGGCGCCCGCTCTCGTAGGAGACGGCGAGCACGAAGCCGCTGAGGACGAAGAACACGATCACCGCGGCGCCGCCGTCGAAGAGCACGTGCAGCGGGCTGTAGAGCAGGACGTTCCACGGCGTCAGCCCGTTGGAGCGCGAGGCGGTGCCGACCGCGACCAGCGCGAGCGTGAGGTGGCCGAGCACCACGCAGACCGCGGCGAGCCCACGGACGGCGTCCAGCTCGGCGATGCGATTGCCCGTCGCGCGCGCGGCGTCCATGGCGGGCCACTGTAGTGGGCCTCCGCGACGCGGGTGGACACGATCACCCGGATCCCGGGGGCATGGTCGGTATCCTGGACGGGCTTTGAGGATCACATCTCTTCGTCCCCGTCGCGGGGCAACGTCGACGGGGCTCGCGGTGGCGGTCCTGCTCGCCTTCGGCGCCACGGCCGGCGCCAAGCCGCTCGGCATGCAGACCGACGCCGTCACCGGCGCGGCCATCGACTCCCAGATCGCCGACGCCGCGGCCGCCCGCGGCAACGCGGTGCGGGTCGAGGTCGACTGGAGCCAGCTGGAGCCGCAGGCCTCCGGCGCCTACGACGCGAGCTACCTCGCAGGGCTGGACCGGACCATCGACGGCGCCGCCCGCCGCGGGCTCAAGACGCTGCTGTTCGTGGACCGCTCGCCGTGCTGGGCCTCGTCGTCCCCGTCGAAGGGCGACTGCTCGGCCGCGGGCGCCAACACGGTGGAGGTCACCCGCTACGGGCCGACCGATCCGCAGAGCTACGTGCCGGTCGCGACCTTCCTGGCCAAGCGCTACGGCGCCAAGCTCGGCGCGTTCGAGGTCTGGAACGAGCCCGACCAGGCCAACGAGAAGTACTGGGCCGGCCCCGACAAGGTGCGGCGCTACGTCGCGCTGATGAAGGCGGTCTACGGTCCGCTCAAGCAGGCCGCGCCGAACCTGCCGGTCCTCGCCGGCTCGTTCGTGGGCACCAACGGCGCGTGGCTGAAGGCGATGTACGGCGCGGGCGCCAAGGGCTCCTACGACGGGCTGGCCGTGCACTTCTACGACCTGCCGCTGCAGGCGCTGACCGACACGCACGCCGTGCAGGTCGCCAACCACGACACCAAGCCGCTGTGGCTGACCGAGTTCGGCTGGACCAGCTGCCTGGTCAAGGGCGGGCCCACCCGGCGCGCCGACCATCCCTGCGTGAGTAAGACGGCGCAGGCCCGCGGCCTGGCCGACGTCTACCGCGCCGTGGCCCGCACGCGCTGGATCGCCGGCGCCACGATGTACATCCTGCGCGATCAGACCGCCGACTACCAGTTCGGCCTGGTCGACCGCTCGGGCCATCGCAAGCCGTCGTTCACGTCGGTGCGCAACGTCCTGGCCAAGCCGACCGGCGGCGCGCTGACGGCGCCGACCCTCCGGCTGGGGCGCTCGGGCCGCCACCTCGTCGCCTCCGGCACCGGGTCGATCGCCGACACCTACCGGGTCAGCGTCTACCGCGGCTCGGCGCTGCGCTACCGCGTCGTGCTGCGGACCACGGGCAACGGGACCTACCGCCTGGTCCTGCCCACCGCGCTGGGCACCAGCGGGCTGAAGGTCCAGGTCGCCTCGGCCTGGACCAAGCACTCGATCACCCGCCGCCACTAGCAAGGGGCGGCGGCGCGGGCGCCCCTTGCTCACGGGCGCCCGATGCGACAGAGTAGGGAGTGGCACGTCCCACTTTCCACCTTGGAGCGAGCGAAGCCTTGAGCCTCGAGGACCCCGTCGTCATCACCTGCGCCATCTCCGGCGCGCTGGCCAACCGCGACCAGTGTCCGGCGATCCCGTACACGCCCGCCGAGTACGCCGCCGAGGCGCGGCGGATCGTCGACGAGGGCGGCGTCCACATCCACATCCACGCGCGCAAGCCCGACGGCACGCCGAGCTACGAGATCGAGGACTTCACCGCGATCCACGACGCGATCCGCGCCGAGGTGGGCGACGCGGCGATCCTCAACTTCTCGACGGGCACGGTCGGCGTCACGGTGGAGAAGCGCATCGCCTACCTGCGGGCCTGTCCGCCGGAGGTCGCCGCCCTCAACATGGGGTCCATGAACTACGCCAAGTACTCGGCGCGGCGCAAGGACTTCGTGTTCTCGACGATCTTCCCCAACCCGTTCGACGAGATCATCGAGTTGTTGAAGGCCATGCGCGAGCTGGGCATCAAGCCCGAGCAC
>DASYBY010000303.1:0-4199 GCA_036500525.1 Baekduia sp.
GTCAACTCGACGCAGATCCGCCGCGATCTCTCGGGTTTCGGCAAATTCGGCAAGCGTGGGGTCGGCTACAACGTCGACGGCCTCGTCTCGCAGATCCGCAAGATCCTGCGCACCGCCGGCCAGCACAACATCGCGCTCTTCGGCGCCGGCCACCTCGGCCGCGCCATCGCCTCGTCCGACGTCTTCGCCGACCACGGCTTCCGCGTCGTGGCGATCTTCGACAGCGATCCCGAGAAGATCGGGACGAAGGTGGGCGCGCTGGAGATCCGCGACGCCGCCAACCTCAAGCAGGTCATCGAGGACGAGGACATCGTCGTCGGCGTCCTCGCCGTCCCGAGCGCCGCGGCCCAGGGCCTGGCCGAGCTGCTCGTCAAGGCCGGCGTGAAGATCATCTTCAACTACTCCGAGGCGCTCGTACGGGTCCCGCCCGAGGTGACGGTGCACACCTCCAGCCCCGCGGTCGACCTGTTGTACGCGCTCTACTTCTACCTCACCTAGAGCCCCACGAGATGAGCCTGGACACCGATCGAGCCGCGGAGGCCTTCGCGGATTCGACCGACTGGACCGTCGGCCTGGAAGAGGAGTTCGCGATCCTCGATCCGGACACGCTCGACCTGGTCCCGCGGTTCGAGGAGCTGCGCGACGCCGCGGCCGCCAACGACCCCGTGCTGTCGGAGTCGATCGCCGGCGAGCTGATCTCCAGCGAGATCGAGATCCGCTCGGGGCGTGGGGAGGACCTCCACGACGCGCAGGCCCGCCAGCGCGACCGGCGCCGGCGGCTGTTCGACCTCGCCGCGCGGCGCGGCGTCCTGCTCGGCTCCACGGGCACGCACCCGTGGGCCGACTACCGCGAGCAGCCCAACATCGACACCGAGCACTACCGCCGCGTGGTCGACGGCCTGCAGTACGTCGCACGGCGCAACAACACGGTCTCGCTGCACGTCCACGTCGGCGTGCGCGACGCCGACCGCGCCGTCGCCGTCTGCGACCGGCTGCGCTCCGTGCTGCCGACGCTGCTGGCGCTCAGCGCCAACTCGCCCTACCTCGACGCCCGCGACGCCGGCCTGCACTCGGCCCGCACGCAGTCGTTCACCAAGTCCTTCCCGCGCTGCGGGATCCCCGACGCGTTCGGCGACTGGGCGACCTACGCCAAGTACATCGACTTCCTGACGCGCACGCAGTCGATCGTCGAGTACACGCAGGTCTGGTGGTCGGTGCGGCCGCACTTCTCGTTCGGCACCGTCGAGGTCCGCATCTGCGACGCCCAGGGCACCGCGACCGAGAGCGACGCGCTGGCGCAGCTCATCGTCGCCTGCGTCGCCCAGGCGGCCCGCGACCACGACGAGGGCGTCCCGCACGTCGCGCTCCCCGGCCGCGTCCTGGAGGAGAACTTCTGGCGCGCCATCCGCTACGGCATGGACGGCCGGCTGATCGACTACGCCACGATGCAGGAGGCGCCGGCGGCCGCCGCGGTCGCGGGTCTGCTTACCTGGACAGGGCCGGTGCGCGCAGAGCTCGGGGTCGAGCCGGCGCTGCCCGCCCTCAACGGGGCGCAGCGCCAGCGGCGGGCGATCGCGTCCGGTACACCGATGGAGGAGGTCTTCGCGACCTCCGTGCAGGAGACCCGGCAGTCCTACGCCCAGGAGGTTCCCGCCTCATGATCAGGTACCACAACCAACTCGCCATGAGGTTCGCCACATGACCGATCAGCCGCAGCAGCCTCAGCAGCCCGACATGACCGAGGAGGAGATGCGCGCCGCCTACGAGCAGCAGCTCGAGGAGCAGCTCCGCACCCTCCGCGTCGAGGATGTCGTCGTGCAGACCATCGTCACCCTGGTGAACCTGGGCGGCCGCCGTGCCGGTCTGGCACCGGGCACCGAGGACGAGCGCGATCCCGCGCAGCTGCGCCTCGCGATCGAGGGCGCCCGGGCGCTGCTCGGGCTCATCGAGTCCGAGCTGGGACCCGACGGCGCCGCGATCCGCGACGCGCTCTCCCAGCTCCAGCTGGCCTACGCGCAGCTCGCGGGCGGCGCGCCCGGCGGCGGCGGCGAGGGTGGCCCGGGCGGTCCCGGCGGCCCCGCGGGTGGCGGCCCCGGCGGTCCCGGCGGCGGCCAGGCGCCCCCGGCCGGACCCGGCCAGGGCCCCGGCCCCGGCCCGAACCCCAGTCGCATCTGGGTCCCCGGTCAGTAATGAAAGCGGTCTGACCGGACCGCTGCTCGCAACGAATCGCACACGTCCGTCGGTCGGTCCGTTTAGGATGGCGCCGCTGTCCCAGGGCCGGCGTCGTCGTAGCGCCTTCTAGGCCCGAACGTCGTCCCCGCATGGGTACGTGGGCGTCGACGTCCCAACCAGACCTGGAGGACTGAGTTGAGTGACTTCTTGACGGACCACGGGGTGATCGTGGCGCTGGTGTGCGCCGGGCTGGCGGTGGCTTACGGGCTGCTGACCACCCGGCAGCTCCTGGCGCTCTCCCCAGGCAACTCCGAGATGCAGCGCATCTCGGGCGCGGTGCAAGAGGGTGCGCAGGCGTACCTGAACCGGCAGTACACGACCATCGGGATCGTGGGCGTCGTGCTCGCGATCGCCCTGATCTTCATCCAGGACGGCTACGTCGCCGTCGGCTTCGTGATCGGCGGCGTCCTGTCGGGCGCCACGGGCTACATCGGCATGAACGTCTCGGTCCGGGCCAACGCCCGCGTCGCCGAGGCGGCACGGGGCGGCGTCTCGCCCGGTCTGGACGTCGCGTTCCGCGGCGGCGCGATCACCGGCATGCTCGTCGTGGGGCTCGCCCTGCTCGGCGTCGCCGGCTACTACGGGCTGCTGACGACGGCGTTCGACCGCACCCAGAAGGAGGCCGTGGACGCGCTCATCGGCCTGAGCTTCGGCGGCTCGCTGATCTCGGTCTTCGCCCGGTTGGGCGGCGGCATCTTCACCAAGGCGGCCGACGTGGGCGCCGACCTCGTCGGCAAGGTCGAGGCGGGCATCCCCGAGGACGACCCGCGCAACCCGGCGACGATCGCCGACAACGTGGGCGACAACGTCGGCGACTGCGCCGGCATGGCGGCCGACCTGTTCGAGACCTACGCGGTGACCGCGGTGGCGGTGATGCTGCTGGGCGTCCTGACGTTCACCGGCGTCGACGCCACGGCCGTCGCGCTCTACCCGCTGTGCCTCGGCGCGGTGGCGATCGTGGCCTCGATCATCGGGACGTTCTTCGTCAAGACGAGCACCGACAACGTCGAGGGCGCGCTCTACAAGGGGCTCATCGCCTCGGGCGTCATCGCCGCGATCCTGTTCTACCCGGTCACCAAGTGGCTGATGGACGGCGTGCACTACAAGGGCGGGGCGGACACGCCGGGCGTCGGCAAGCTCTACCTCTGCGCGCTGATCGGCATCGCCGTCACCGCGTTCTTGTTCGTCATCACCGACTACTACACCTCGACGCGCTTCGGCCCGGTCAAGAAGACCGCGTCGGCGTCGCAGACCGGCCACGCGACGAACATCATCTCGGGCCTCGCGCAGGGCTTCCAGGCCACCGCGCTGCCCGCGCTCGTGCTCTGCCTCGGCATCCTCGGCGCGTGGAAGCTGGGCGGCAGCGGGACCAACGGCATCTACGGCATCGGCGTCGCCGTGATGGGCCAGCTCTCGCTGACCGGCCTGATCGTCGCGCTGGACGCGTTCGGCCCGATCACCGACAACGCGGGCGGCATCGCCGAGATGGCGGAGCTGCCCGAAGAGGTCCGCAACATCACCGACCGGCTGGACGCGGTCGGCAACACGACCAAGGCGGTCACCAAGGGCTACGCGATCGGGTCGGCGGTGCTGGCGGCGGTCGTGCTGTTCGCGGGCTTCCGGTTCGAGCTCGCCGACGCGGGGGTCAGCGCCACCACGCGGATCTTCGACGTCGGCAACCCGCCGGTGTTGATCGGCCTGCTGCTCGGCGGCCTGATGGTCTGCCTGTTCGCGGCGCTCTCGATGGAGGCCGTCGGCCGCGCCGGCGGCGAGGTCGTCGAGGAGGTCCGCCGGCAGTTCCGCGAGAAGCCGGGGATCATGGAGGGCACCGACCAGCCCGACTACGCCCGGTGCGTCGACCTGGTCACCAAGGCCGCGCAGCGGGAGATGATCCTGCCGGCGCTGCTGCCGATCGCGATGACGTTCATCGTCGGGCTCATCGACGTGCAGGCGCTGGGCGGCCTGCT
>DASYBY010000304.1:0-10830 GCA_036500525.1 Baekduia sp.
CCACCGAACCGTCGCGGTCGTCGAGGGGCGCTCGGCGGTGCCGCCGCGGGGCGACATCACGATCCTCAATTACGAGATCGTCGCGGCCCACCGGATCGCCCTGAGCACCCCGCGCCCGCGCGCGCTCGTGATTGACGAGTCGCACTACTGCAAGAACCCGCGCGCGAAGCGCACGCAGGCGGTGCGCCGGCTCGCCGCGGCGGTGGAGCCCGAAGGTCTGCGCATGGCCCTAACCGGCACCCCGGTCCTCAACCACGCCGAGGAGCTGATCGCACAGCTACGTGTGATCGGGCGCCTCGAGGACTTCGGCTCGGGCTCGTCGTTCTCGCAGCAGTTCGGCCGCGCGCTGAGCGAGGAGCGCCTGCACTGGCACCTGCGCCGGCGCTGCTTCGTGCGGCGGCTGAAGAGCGAGGTGCTGCCCCAGCTGCCGGCCAAGCGGCGCGTCGTCGTGCCGGTGTCGCTGGACAACGAGCGCGAGTACCGCGTCGCCGAGCGCGACGTGGTCGAGTGGCTGCGCTCCCAGCCGCTGGAGCTGTCAGACCTCAACGCCCGGATCGCCGCGACGCTGCGCGCCGAGCGGCTGGCGCAGCTGGGCGCGCTGCAGCGCCTGGCCGCCCGCGGCAAGCTCCACGCCGCGCTGGCGTGGATCCACGACTTCCTCGCCTCGGGCGAGCCGCTGGTCGTCTTCGCCCGCCACCGCGAGGTGCAGGAGGCGGTCATCGAGCGCTTCCCCGAGGCGCTGCACCTGCTCGGCCGCGACAAGATCGAGGACCGCGAGGCGTCGGTCCAGTCCTTCCAGGAGCCCGACGGCCCGCAGCTGATCGTGTGCGCGACGCGCGTCGCCGCGCAGGGCATCACGCTGACGCGGTCGTCGAACGTCGCGTTCCTCGAGCTGGAGTGGACGCCGGCGATGCACGACCAGGCCGAGGACCGCTGCCACCGCATCGGCCAGCACGACGCCGTGACGGCCTGGTACCTGCTGGCCGCCAACACGATCGACGAGACGATGTCGGAGCTGGTCGAGCGCAAGCGCGGGATCGTCGACGCGGTCACCGACGGCAAGAGCGTCGGCGGCGAGAACGTGGTCGAGGGCGTCGTGCGGACGCTACGCGGCGAAGAGCCCTACCGGCACCTGCGGCCGGTCGCGTAGGGCGGGCGCGCGGGGCGCCGGCGCTACGCCGGCGCGGCGGACTTCTGGGCCTGACGCTCGGGCGTGATGCGCACGACGTCCCAGGCCAGACCGAGCTTCTCGAGCGTCCAGATCACGTAGGCGGAGATGTCGAACTGCCAGCGCTTGAGGCCGTGGCGGGCCGACGTCGGGAAGGCGTGGTGGTTGTTGTGCCACGACTCGCCGAAGGTGAACGGCGCCAGCCACCACACGTTGCGCGACTCGTCGGGCGTCTTGAACGCCCGCCGGCCGGTGAAGTGGCAGATCGAGTTGATGGAGTAGGTCACGTGGTGGACGACGAGCATCCGCACGCCGCCGCCCCACAGCAGCCCGGTGAGGCCGGCGTGGACCGAGCCGCCCAGCGCCCAGCCGGCGAGGAAGCACACGCCGAGGCCGCCGAGCGCCCACACGAGGAACAGGCGGTCGATCTTCATGATCAGCGGATCGGCGCGCAGGTCGCGGGCGTAGCGCTCCTTGGCCCCGCGGTGCGTGTGGATGAACAGCCAGCCCATGTGCGCATGGAACAGGCCGCGCAGCTCGCCGCGGAAGCCGTGGCCGTGCTCGACGTGCGGGCTGTGCGGATCGCCGACCTGGTCGGAGAAGTCATGGTGCTTGCGATGGTCGGCGACCCAGGCGGTCACCGGACCCTCGATCGCGGCCGAGCCGAGGATGGCCAGCGCGGCCTTGACCGGCTTGGTCGTCTTGAAGCTGCGGTGCGTGAACAGACGGTGGAACCCGACGGTCACGCCGAGGCCCGTGAGCAGGTAGGCGCCGAAGAAGATGACGACGTCGCTCCAGCGCAGCAGGCCCTGCCAGGAGTGCCAGGCGGCGTACGCGAGCGCCACGAACGGCAGCACGGTGACCGTCCCGGTGGCGAAGCGATCGAGCCACTCGCGCTCGACCGGCTGGACGAACTCGGGCCCCGTGGGCACGGCTTCAGGCTGCTCGCCGACGGCGGCTTCCTCCTGGATCATGGCGCGAGTCTAGTCAGCTTGGCTAAGTTCAGGGCCTATGGCCCTCTCCTCTCCTACCGCCCTGCGCGACGAGCTGGCGCGCTCGTTGCCCGACCGCCCCTTCACGGTCGAGTTCTGGGACGGCTCCACGCTTCCGCCCACCAACGGCGAGTCCGCCACCACCTTCCGCGTCAAGTCCCCGCTGGCCTTGGCCCACGCGCTGCGCGCGCCCGGCCAGCTCGGCATCGGCCGCGCCTACGTCTCCGGCGCGCTGGACGTCGACAGCCTGGACGACACGCTGGAGCTGCTCGACGCCTGGCAGCCGCCGGCCCTCGACCTCAAGGCCAAGGCCCGCCTCGCCGGTGCCGCCGTCCGCTCCGCCGGCCTCGTCCGCCCGCCCAAGCCCCCGCAGGCCGAGCTGCGCCCGCAGGGCAAGCGCCACACCGTGGCTCGCGACCGCGCGGCGGTGCGCCACCACTACGACGTGTCCAACGAGTACTTCGCGCTCTTCCTGGACGACTCCATGACCTACTCGTGCGCGATCTTCTCGCGCGGCGCGAAGACGCTGGAGGAGGCGCAGTTCGTCAAGCGCGAGCTCGTCTGCACCAAGTTGAACCTCAAGCCCGGCGAGCGCGTCCTCGACGTCGGCTGCGGCTGGGGCGCGTTCGCCGTGCACGCGGCGGTCGAGCACGGCGTGAGCGTCACCGGCATCACGCTGTCGGAGCCGCAGGCCAAGAAGGCCCGCGAGCGCGCCGAGGAGGCCGGCGTGTCCGACCGCGTCGAGTTCAAGGTGATGGACTGGCGCGAGCTGCACACCGAGCCGTTCGACGCCATCGCCTCGATCGGCATGGTCGAGCACGTCGGCTCGGGCAACATCGACAACTACGCGGTGCGCCTGCAGGAGATGCTGCGCCCGGGCGGCCGGCTGCTGAACCATGGCATCGCCCGCCTGCGTCACGGCGACCCGGAGGCCGGCGCGTTCTCCGAGCGCTTCGTGTTCCCCGACGCCGCGCCGCTGCACCTCTCGCGCATCTCGTTCGCGCTGGAGCGCGCGGGCCTGGAGATCACGCACGCCGAGGGCTTCCGCCACGACTACGCCGAGACGCTGCAGCACTGGTCCGACAAGTTCGACGCCAACCTGCCCGAGGCGATCCGGCTCGGCGGCGAGGAGCGCGTCCGCGTGTGGCGGCTCTACCTGCGCGCCGCGCGCCGGGGCTTCGAGTCCGGGTTCCTGTCGATCTTCCAGGTCGTGGCGCACAAGCCCGGGGGCTGAGCGGGCCGCGGGCTGGGGCTGGGGCGCCGCGGTGCCTCAGCCCTCGACCGCGAACCGCATGCTGAGTCGCGCGCCGGCCGCCTTGCCGGCCGACAGCTCGACGGCGTCGGCGACCGAGGCGATCGTCGGCAGGCCGAGCCCGAGGCCGGGCGAGTCGGGGCGGGGCAGCGGGCCGAAGCCGTCGTCCTCGACGACGATGCACAGTGTGCCGTCGTCGGCGATGTGCGCGTGGACGCGGATCTGGCCGGGATCGCGGTCGCGATAGGCGTGGAGCACCGCGTTGGTGGCGGCCTCGGAGACCGCGAGGCGCACGTCGCCCAGACGGCCCTCGGCGACGCCGACGCGCTGGGCGTAGTGGCCGACCTCATGGCGCAGCACCGCGATCTGCTCGGCGGTCGCCGTGACGGTCCAGCGTCCGGGTTGATGGCCCATGCCGACGGTGTGCCCGGCCACGCAGGGAGCATGCGCGGAGGTCCGATGACGGGCGGCGACGCCCGCGGTCAGCCCTCCGCCGCTGGTCGTACCATTGCCCGATCGCTACGACGGGTGATCGCACGGAGGCCGGCCTGGAGCGCCTGGAGACCCGCTCGCTGAGCGGCCGGGTCCGCGACGAGCTGCTCAAGGCCATCCACAACGACGCGTTCCCCGAGGGCCGGCTGCCGCCCGAGGCCGACCTCGCCGCGCAGATCGGCGTCAGCCGCACCACGATCCGCGCCGCGCTGCAGTCGCTGGCCGACGACGGGATCGTCTCGCGCCGTCGCCGCCACGGGACCGTCGTCAACCGCGACGTGCTGCGCAGCTCGATGGGGCTCAACCGGCTCGTCTCGTTCCGATCGCTGATCGAGCAGTCGGGCCACGTGCCGTCGGTCGACCCGCAGGTCCACCGCGCCGAGGGCGCCGACGAGGACGCGGCCGAGGCGCTCGGGGTCGAGCCGGGCGCGCCGTGCCTGATCGTCAAGCGCCTGCTGCGCGCGGGCGGCGCGCCGGTGATCCACATCACCGACACGGTCTCGCTCGATCGGCTGCCGGAGCTCGGGCAGATCGCCGACGCCGACTCGACGTTCGACTTCCTGACGGCCAACGGCGCCGGCGTGGTCGACCACGTGCGGGCCGAGATCGTGCCGCGGGTGGTCGACGCGTCCTCCCCGCGCGAGCTGGGGATCGCGCGCGGCACGCCGTACATCGAGCTGCGCGAGACGCTCTTCACGCGCGAGCACGAGCGCATCGCGTTCTCACGGATCGCCGTGGACGACACGCTCGTGCGGCTGTCGCTCGTGCGCCGCGACATCTGACGCACCGACCGAGTGGACAACCCGGTTCCGACCGGTTGACCAATGGCAACGGACGGGTGCGACGCAATAGTCGTACCTATGAGCAATCACGATGTCGCCGGGACGCGGGACGCCGAGGATCTCCAGGGCTTCGGCTACCCCCAGCAACTGCACCGGAAGCTCGGGAGCTACGCCTCCTTCGCCGCCGGCTTCTCGTTCGTCTCGATCCTGACGACCGTCTTCCAGCTGTTCTTCTTCGGCTTCTCGTTCGGCGGTGCAGCGTTCTTCTGGACGTGGCCGATCGTGTTCCTCGGCCAGCTGCTCGTCGCGCTGTGCTTCTGCGAGCTGGCGGCCAAGTACCCCATCTCGGGCTGCATCTACCAGTGGTCGCGCCGGCTCTCGACGCCGACCATCGGCTGGTTCGCCGGGTGGACGATGCTGGTGGCGCAGATCGTCACGGTCTCCGCCGCGGCCATCGCGCTACAGGTCGTGATGCCGACGCTGTGGTCGGGCTTCCAGCTCGTCGGCAGCGATCCCGCACTGACGTCGACCGACGGCGCGACCAACGCGGTCGTCCTCGGCGTCATCCTCATCACGCTCACGACGATCATCAACGGGCTCGGCGTCTCGCTGATGTCGCGGATCAACGTGATCGGCGTGACGTGCGAGCTGGTCGGCGTCGCGGCGCTCGTCGCGTTGCTGTTCACGCACGCCGAGCGCGGGCCGAGCGCCGTGCTGCACCAGACGGGCGCGGCGCCCGGCGGGTACTTCGGCGCCTTCTTGGTGTCCTCGCTCATGGCGGCCTACGTGATGGTCGGCTTCGACTCCGCGGGCGAGCTGTCGGAGGAGACGCGCAACCCGCGCAAGACCGCGCCGCGGGCGATCCTGCGCGCGCTGGTCGCCTCGGGCGTCGGGGGCGGGCTGCTGCTGCTGGCGGGAATCCTCGCCGCGCCGTCGCTGACCAACGGCGACCTCGCCGCGGGCGGTCTGCCCTACGTGCTGACCAGCTCGCTGGGCGACACCGTCGGCAAGCTCTTCCTCGCCGACGTGACGATCGCGATCTGCGTCTGCACGCTGGCGATCCAGACGGCGGCGACGCGGATGATGTTCTCGATGTCGCGCGACCGGGTGCTGCCGGGGCACGGCGCGCTGGGTCGGGTCTCGCCGGTGACGGGCACGCCGGTGCTGCCGGCGGTGGTCGTCGGGGTGCTTTCGGCCGCGATCCTGCTCGTGAACGTCGGTGAGGCGTCGTTGTTCACCGCCTTGACGAGCGTGTGCATCGTGATGCTCTACGGCGCCTACCTGCTGGTGACCGTGCCGATGCTCGTGCGGCGGCTGCGCGGCGAGTGGACGACCGAGCCGGGGCACTTCTCGCTCGGCGCGCTCGGGCTGCCGGTGAACATCGTGGCCGTCGCGTACGGCGCGCTGCAGATGGTGAACCTCGGGTGGCCGCGGGCGTCGGTGTACGACCCGGCGGGCGGGCATTGGTACCTGCAGTACTTCTCGCTGCTGTTCGTGGGCGGGGCGCTGGTGATCGGGCTCGGTGCGTATGCGCTGCACCGGCGCGAGCTGGCGGCGGGGCCGGCGGGTGCGGCGGGCGAGCTGGCGCTGGAAGGGGCGTCGGCGTGAGCACGAGCACCGCGCAGGGCGCGCGCGATCACGCGCGGGCGCAGGGCGGGACGGTCGTCGAGGCGATGCCGACGCTGCCGGCGTCGGCCTGGCCGGCGCCGCCGGAGGGCGTCGCGGCGGCCGACCTGACGTGGGCCGAGGTGGTGGCCGGCGGCAACTACACCACCAAGGTCGTCGCGCGCGGGACGGCGATCCGGCTGACCGACCTGGCCGGCGACGCGTGCGCGCACGTGGTGGTGTTCAACGCCGACCAGCCGTGGGAGCGGCTCAACGTGGCCGACACGGTGAAGGTGCCGTGGCAGGCCTACCTCGGCGCCGGGCATCCGCTGCTCAGCGACCAGGGGCGCGTGCTGGCGACGATCGTCGCCGATGGGTCGGGGCACCATGACGCGCTGTGCGGGACGTCGTCGCGGGCGCGCAACGAGGCGCGGTACGGCGACGGCGCGGCGCAGGGGCCGTCGCCGGCGGGGCGCGAGTTGTTGTTGTTAGGGGCGTTGAAGCACGGGCTCGGGCCACGGGACGTCCCGCCGACGCTGTCGTTCTTCCAAGGCGTACGGGTCGGTGACGAGGGCGCGCTGCGGTTCGTCGGCAGCGCGGGCGCGGGGGCGTCGGTGGTGCTGCGGGCCGAGCTGCCGCTGGTGGTGGTGATCGCGAACGTCCCGCATCCGCTGGATCCGCGCGCGGCGTACACGTGCACGGCGCTGGAGGTGCTGGCGTGGCGGGGCGCGCCGACCGCGTCGGGCGATCCGCTGTGGAGCGCGACGCCCGAGAGCGAGCGCGCGTTCCTGAACACCGCCGACTACGCGACCGCGCGGGGGATCTGATGATGAACGCCATCGCTGCGCCGCCTGCGGGGGCGATCGTGCTCGACGAGGTGGTTCCGGCGCGGGCGCCGTGGTCCTCGGTCGTGCCCGCCGGCCACGTGCTGACGATCGTCGACCTCGGCGGCAACCAGGCCGTCGACTGCCTGCTCTACGCCGCCGATGACACCGCCGAGCGCTACAGCGCGCCCGACACGATCGCGGCCCAGGGGTCGCTGTTCCTCACGACCGGCAGCGTGCTGCTGTCGTGCGAGGGGCGGCCGTTGATGACGGTGGTCGCCGACGACGTGGGGCGCCACGACACGATCGGCGGCGCCTGCTCGAAGGAGTCCAACACCTTGCGCTACGGCCACCACACGCGCCACCAGCACGCGTGCGTGGAGAACTTCCTGCGCGAGGGCGCGAAGTGGGGGCTGGGCAAGCGCGACCTGGTGTCCAACATCAACTGGTACATGAACGTGCCCGTCGAGGAGGACGGGACCCTGGGCATCGTCGACGGCCTCTCCTCCCCCGGGCTGACGCTCGCCCTCCGTGCCGAGATCGACACCCTCGTGTTGGTGTCCAACTGCCCACAGGTCAACAACCCCTGCAACGGCTTCGACCCGACGCCGGTGCGGATGATCGTGACCGCGGCATGACGTTCGATACGTTGTTGGTGGCCAACCGCGGAGAGATCGCGGTGCGGATCGTCCGGTCGGCGCGCGCGCTCGGCCTCAAGACGGTCGCGGTGTTCTCCGATCCGGATCGCGGTGCGCCGCACGTCGCGCTGGCGGACGCCGCCGTGCACCTCGGGCCGGCGCCCGCACGGGAGAGCTACCTCGTCGTCGACAAGCTCCTCGACGCGGCGGAGCGCACCGGCGCGGGCGCGATCCACCCCGGCTACGGGCTGTTGAGCGAGGACGCGGCCTTCGCGCGCGCCGTCGAGGCGGCGGGCCTCGCCTTCGTCGGGCCGACCCCGGCGCAGCTGGAGCTCTTCGGTGCCAAGGACCGCGCACGCGAGCTGGCCCGTGCCGCGGGCGTGCCGATGATCTCCGGCACGGGCCTGCTCGCGGACGTCGAGGCGGCGCTGGCGGCGGCCGAGGGGATCGGCTACCCGGTGATGCTGAAGGCGACCGCGGGCGGCGGCGGGATCGGGATGGCGCCGTGCTTCGACGCGGCCGAGCTGACCGAGGCGTTCGGGCGGGTGCAGCGACTGGCCGCGGCGAGCTTCGGCGCGGGCGGCGTCTTCCTGGAGCGGTTCGTCACGGGCGCGCGGCACGTCGAGGTGCAGGTCTTCGGCGACGGCGCGGGGCGCGTGCTCGCGCTCGGCGATCGCGACTGCTCCCTGCAGCGCCGTCACCAGAAGGTGCTGGAGGAGTCGCCGGCGCCCGGGCTGCCGGCGGCGGTGCGCGAGGCGCTGCACGCGTCGGCTGCGGCGCTGTGCGGTGCCGCGGACTACCGGAGCGCCGGCACCGTCGAGTTCGTCTACGACGCCGCGCGTGAGGAGGCCTCGTTCCTGGAGGTCAACGCGCGGCTGCAGGTCGAGCACCCGGTCACCGAGGAGGTGCTGGGCGTCGACCTGGTGGCGTGGATGCTGCGGCTGGCGCAGGGGGAGAGCCCGCTGGACGACGGGGTCGGTGGCGTTCCGGGCGCGGCTCACGCCGTCGAGGCGCGGGTCTACGCCGAGGACCCGGCGGCCGACCATCGGCCCAGCGCGGGGTTGATCACCGCGGTCACGTTCCCTCCGGACCTGCGGGTCGACACGTGGGTCAGCGGCGGCACCGAGGTCAGCACGGCCTACGACCCGCTGCTGGCGAAGGTGATCGCGACGGGCGCGACGCGGGAGGAGGCGCTGGCGCGGCTCGCCGAGGGGCTGGCGGAGACGCGGATCGACGGCATCCGCACCAACTTGGGGTTGTTGCGCGCGGCGCTGCGCGACGGCGATGTGCGGGCGGCGACGCACTCGACCTCCACGCTCGCGTCGGTGGTCGACGCCGAGCCGCGGATCGACGTCCTGCGCTCGGGCACGATGACCACGGTGCAGGACTGGCCCGGCCGGACCGGGCTGTGGCACGTCGGCGTGCCGCCGTCGGGGCCGATGGACGACCGGTCGTTCCGGCTCGGCAACCGGGTGCTCGGCAACGCCGAGGGCGCGCCCGGGCTGGAGTGCACGCTGCAGGGGCCAGCGCTGCGGTTCAGCGCGGCGGCGACGATCTGCCTGGTGGGCGCCGACGCGCCGGTGACGCTCGACGGCGTGCCGGTGGAGCGTTACGTCGCGATCGACGTCCCGGCGGGCGGGATCGTCGACGTCGGCACGGCGTCGGCGCGCGGGCTCAGGGTGTACGTGTTGGTCGCGGGCGGCCTCGACGTGCCCGGGTTCCTCGGCAGCGCGGCGACGTTCACGCTCGGCCAGTTCGGTGGGCACGGGGGCCGCGCGCTGCGGCCGGGGGACGTGCTGACGCCGGGCGGGGGCGTGATCGGCTCGGGGCGGTCGGTCGGTGTCGCTGAGCGTCCCGTGCTCTGCCACGACTGGCGGATCGGCGTGACCGAGGGGCCGCACGCGGCGCCGGAGTTCTTCACGCTCGACGACGTCGAGCGGTTCTACGCGACCGACTGGGAGGTCCACTTCAACTCGGCGCGCACCGGCGTGCGGCTCGTCGGCCCGCGGCCGGTCTGGGCGCGCGAGGACGGCGGCGAGGCCGGGCTGCACCCGTCCAACATCCACGACACGCCGTACTCGGTCGGGGCCGTGGACTTCACCGGCGACGTGCCGATCCTCCTCGGCCCCGACGGGCCGTCGCTGGGCGGCTTCGTGTGCCCGGCGACGACCGTCGTCGGCGAGCGGTGGAAGCTCGGCCAGCTGCGCCCCGGGGACACCGTGCGCTTCGTACCGGTGACCGAGGCCGAGGCGGCGGGCCTGCGCGTGGCGCCCGAATGGGGCTTGCCGCAGCGGTCGGTGGCGCGGCTGGAGGATCATGGTGTCCTTGGTCGACGCGAGGGCGATGCGGTGGCGGTGAACCCGGACGTCACGTATCGCCGCAGCGGGGACGACAACCTGCTCGTCGAGTACGGGCCGATGGTGCTGGACCTCGGCCTGCGGATGCGGGTCCATGCGCTGGCGGAGCGAATCGCGGCCGAGGGGCTGCGGGGCGTCGTCGAGCTGACGCCGGGCATCCGCTCGCTGCAGATCAAGGTCGACCCGGACGTCCTCTCGGTGCGTAAGGTGTTGGCGTTGGCACAGGAGGTCGAGGACGCGCTGCCCGCGACGCGCGATCTCGCCGTGCCCTCGCGGACGGTCCACCTGCCGCTCTCGTGGGACGACCCGGCCACGCGCGAGGCCACCGAGCGCTACATGGCCGGCGTGCGCAGCGACGCTCCGTGGTGCCCGTGGAACATCGAGTTCATCCGGAGAGTCAATGGCCTTGCGTCGGTCAACGACGTCTACGACACGGTCTTCGACGCCGACTACCTCGTCCTCGGGCTGGGTGACGTCTACCTCGGGGCGCCGGTCGCGACGCCGCTCGATCCGCGGCACCGCCTCGTCACCACCAAGTACAACCCGGCGCGCACGTGGACGCCGGAGAACGCGGTCGGGATCGGCGGCGCCTACCTGTGCATCTACGGGATGGAGGGTCCGGGCGGCTACCAGTTCGTCGGGCGGACGATCCAGGTGTGGAGCCGCTTCCGCGCCGACCAGCCGCCGTTCGAGGACGGCCATCCGTATCTCCTGCGCTTC